>JBIKRQ010000019.1:0-32897 GCA_044349155.1 Myxococcota bacterium | reverse complement strand
CCACGGCGAGGGTTTGCGCGCGCAGCATCATCAAGCCGCGAGCGACCTCGACGGGCATGGGCTCGCCGGTGCCGACGGCGTGGGACTCGATGAGATTTTTTTGCAGCAACGCCACTTTGTCGCGCGGGATTTTCTTCTCGGCCAACGCACCAAAGCCGGTGTTGATGCCGTAGTGGGGCTCGTCGCCAGCGGCCATCTCGTCGACGAGGATGCGCGCTTTGGTCAGGCGTGCTGTGACATCGGGGGCAACAACAACGCGCGCACCGTCACGGGCAACAGCGACGACGTCGTTGAGGGTGAGGGAGCGGCCATCGAGGGTGACGGTGGAGGCGATCATGTGCGGCCCATAGCAGGCCGCCGCGCGCTGCACACGACGTCGTCACGACGCGCTGCGACACGCGTGCGTGAAACGAGGCTGATCGTGATGTCAGGACTTGTCGTCGAGGGGGACGACGCGCTTTTTCACGCCCGGCGCACCACCACCAACCGAAATGGTGGGCGGACGGTTTTGCGGCGACGACGGCGACGTGACCGGGGCCGGCGGTCGCAGCGGGCTGGGCTCGATGCGCGTTTTGTCGGCGTTGTTGGGCTCGAGGTCGCCGGTGTCCCAGGCGGGGGCGGCCGCGGCGGGCGTTGGCGTGGGCTGCGACGGCGCTGCGGGCCGTGGCACCGACGGAACGGCTTCGAGGGAGCGCGCGTTGCCCCGACCCACGGTGGCCGGACGGCGCGACGCCCCCACCGCCGAGCGCAGGTCGCTGACATCCATCGGGCCCGTGTTGAGGTCGGTGGACGGCGGCGTGGCAAACGCATCAGGCGTGCGCAGGTCGGCGGCAGGACGCACCGCCTGCTGGCGGGGCTGCGTGGGCGGGCGCACGATGGTGGCGCCGTCGTCGAACCCCGGGCTCGAGCGCTGCACACCCTGCACACCCGCCACCGTTTGCGGGCGCGCGTAGGGCTGGCGTGGTTGCTGCTGAACCTGCTGCTGGGGCTGGGGCTGAGGCTGAGGCGCGGCGACCGGTTCGGCCTGGCGCGGGTCGATGGTGGCGAGCATCATCGAGCGCAGTTTTTGCGGTGCGGTGGCCGGCTTCATCATCGCCGGCGGCGGCGGCTTGCCGTACAGCTCGCGCATGTGGTGGGCGACGTGGGCCGACTGCGCCGTGAGGCCGTAGCGGTCGGCGATCTGACCCAGCTCGCGCTCGAACTCGAGGGCCGTGGCGGGCCGCTTGTTGCGGTCGCGATCGAGGGACCGACGAATCAGCGCCTCGAGCTCGGGCGGCACCTGCAGCGCGGGCGGGATGGGCGGCACGACGCCACGGACCATCGCCTGCAGGAACTCAGCGGTGGAGGCGCCCGCGAACAACTGCCGGCCCGTGATGCTCTCGAACAGCAGGATGCCGACGTTGTAGAGATCGCTGCGGAAGTCGAGCTGGGCCCCCGTGAGCTGCTCGGGCGACATGTAGCCGAGCTTGCCCTTGGTGATGCCCACCTGCGTTTTGACGTTCGATTCTTGTACTTTGGCAACGCCAAAGTCGGTGAGTTTCACCTGACCATCGAAGCAGACGAAGATGTTGTGGGGCGAGATATCGCGGTGGATGAGCCCGAGGATGCGACCGTTCTTGTCGGTGGCCTCGGTGGTGACGTAGTGCAGGGCGCGCAGCACGTCGCGGCAGACCTGGATGGCGAACCAGATGGGCAGCGGCTGCTTCTTCTCGTCGCACTTCTCGATGGCCTCGGAGAGGTCTTTGCCCTCGAGGAATTCCATCACGATGTAGAGTTCGTTCTCGGCGGTGGCGAGGTCGTACACGCGAACCACCGACGGATGCACGAGGCACGCGGCGACGCGCGACTCCTCGATGAACATCTTCTTGATTTCGGGATCGCGGGTGTATTCTGGAAGAATACGTTTCACCGCATACAGATACTCAGTGCCGTCGGCACCGCGGCCGCGGGCCCGGTACACTTCGGCCATGCCACCCTGGGCATGCAGGTTGAGGATCTCGAGGCCTGCGATCACGCCCCGAGCATAGCGCTGCAGTGCGGCGTCCACAAAGTCCGCGCCGCGCCGACACACACCTTGTCACCGCGGGTGCGCGGACGTTTGTACGCTCAGCGCGACTGCTTGTGCTTTTTCGCAGCCTTCTCGGCCGGTTTGGCGAGCCCGTGGGCAGCGACGAGCGCGTCTTTGAGCGCACCCTCGTCGACGACGTCGAGTTTGACCGTGGTCCAGCCTTGCTGGCCCCAGGCGTTTGGCAGGACCGCAAACATCGTGGGCCGGGCGTCCGAGGAACGTGGTTCCCGTCGGCGCCAGGGTCGCAAAGATGCGGCGGGTGGTGCGAGTTGATCAGCGGGGAGGTTTCCCCGCCCACCCCTCAAGAGACTCGCCTCGGCGACAAACCCCAAGGCGGGTTTCTCTTCGAGGCTCACGCCGCGCGGTCGACGTGGGGCACTTCGGTTGTCCCCGGCAACGCCAACGCCAGCTCGCGAAACCGATCGACGGTCACCATGTTGAGACCCTGTTCAGACCGAGTCGTCGACGTGGGCAGCACCCGGCTCAAACGGGCCGATGGTGTCGACACCGTCGGCGTTGATGCGCAGCTGCTGGTAGGTGCCGTCGAGCTCGAGCAGCCCCGTGCCGGGAATCTTCAGCTCGCCGACTTCTTTCGCCGTCGTGGCGAAGCTGGCCGTGGCCTCTTTGGCGACCCACGTGAACGGCTGCTTCTGGCGCGACTTCTTGCCCTTGCAGCTCTCGGCCATCTCGAGGAGGCCCTTGCCACCCTTGCTGAACGTGAGCGTGAGCCACGGCGCTTTGCACGTGGCCCCCTGGCGCGTCCACACCGCCGTGCGCTCGAGGAGGCGGGCTTCGACCGTCATCGCCGTGACCGCTTCGAGGCCGAGCAGCGCGCGCACTTCGGGCTCGCCGACCCAGGCGTCGAAGGCACGGTCTTTGGCCGCCGTCTCGAGGAGCTTTTTGGCGAGCGGGTCTTTGTCGGCGTTGTTCTTCAACCAGGTGAGGTTTTCGACCATCGAGTTGAGGCCCACGCCGCTTTGCGCATCAGCGGCGGCGCGCTGGTAGTGGGCCGACGACAATGTGGGATCGGCGACGATGGCGGCGTCGAGGGCGCGACCCGCGTCGGCCCACTGGCGCTTCTTGAGCAGGGCCTCGGCCTCTTTCACCTTCGCTTGCGCGAGCTTCTTGCCAGCGGGACCGCCGACGAGCAGCGACGAGACATCGGCGACGACGACGACGCGGTTGCCTGCGCCCTTCACCACTGGCTCGAGGGTGACAGCGACTGCACCACCGTCGGTGCGCCACACCTGCTCGACGACCTTGAGCGCAGCGCCGTCGATGCTGTGGACATCAATGGTGCGGCCGCCGTCGGTGTCTTTGCCGCTGCTGGCCTTGAGGACCTGCTTGCCGTCGACGGTGACGACGCTGAGCTGCACGCCCCACGGCGTGACCTTCGTGGTTTTCGCTCCCGCAATGGCGTTGCTGGCGAAGTTGGCGGCCGGAGCGCCGGCGGCCTCGTCGGTGAGGATGGCGCAGGCTGTGCCCTCGGCGATGGTGAGGGCAGGCGGCCACGCATCAGGCACGGCGTCGGTGCGCACGCGGCAGACGCGGATGAGTTTGCCAAGGGCGTCGTCGTCGACGGCGACGTAGGCGACTTCGCCTGAGGCATGAAAGCCCAGCGTGCGCTCGGTGCTGGCGGCACGTGCCGACAACGCAGACAGACCAACAACAGCGGCAAGGGCAAAACGACGACGCATGCGCAGTGGCTAGCAGGCCTGTCAGACCCGATGCAACGGCCCAGCGTTTTGCGGCCGACGACGCGCCTGCCAGGCCTTCTCCATCGCCTCGGCCACGGCGACGAGGTCGGGCGAGTGCGAGGTGGGGGCGGCCGTCGACGGCGATGGCGGCGACGCGGGCACGGACGTGGTGGTCACGGCGGTCACAGGCATGGCGGACTCCGGGGCGGTGGAAGACATGGGCACCCAAACGGACACCGCAGTGCTTCGGTCTGAAAAGGCCCACTCCATGGTCGCGCTGGATCTGCTGCACTTGAGGTGCTGATTCGCCGAAACGACACGATTTCTGCTGAACTTTCAGAGGTTTGGCGCGGCGTCATCACCTTGACGCGCATCACGCCGCCTGTCCCACGCGTTCGCCTCGATCAGGCGCACCGGCCCGACCAGCAACGCCGCCAGCACTGCTGCGACCGCCAGCGCCCCTTGCGTGCCGACCAGCAGCGTGAGGCCCAAAAGCACCAGCAGTTGGCCGCGCTGCATCGGGTGTGACGTCGTGGCGTAGGGGCCGCTTGTGCAGTGGGCTTGCGGTGGGGCGATTGGATCGGGCGTGCCGCCACCGGCGGTCAGAAAGCGCGCGCACCACACGACGAAGCCCATGCCACCGGCGATGCACACCGCACCGACAGCCTCGAGCAACGATGACGACGACGACAACGCGGCCGCACCCGACCATGGCAGCGGTGCCCACGAGCCGCTCGCGGCCAACAGCAGCGTGAGCGTGGCCGACAGCAACGACAGCCCGAGCAGCACGGTGGTGGTCCATTGCAGGACCCGTGACGTCGTCGAGAACGATGCCGCGCCGCGATCGAGCAGTGCCGACACCACCACGCCCGCTGCGGCACCAACGGCGGCGGTGGGGCTGTGCAGGCTCATGAGCACCAGCAGCGGCAGACTGAGCAGGCGCGCTCGCGACGGCAGCAGCCCACAGACGACGACGACGATGGCGCCGACGGCACTGTCGCGCACGGCGTGGGGCAGGGCACGCGTGGCGTCGACGACGTTGCCGGCGTGCTGCAGCGCTGCTGGACCTGCAGCGCTGAACGCGCCGAGCGCGCCGCGGACGACGGCGGCAGGGCGCTCGACGGGGAGCAGTGCGCTCGCACTCATTCGCGTGCAGCGACCTGCGCTGGCGGTGGCGGCGGCGAGAGCACCTCGTTGGCGTAGGTGTCGACGAGGTTTTGCTGGATCATGGTGCCGAGCGTTTGCTCGAGGCCAGCGAAGGCCCAGCGCGGGTACAGCAACGGGCGGTAGGTGGTGGTGTGCACCAGCGTCGTCGACGACGGCCCCGTGGCGGTGAGGTCGAAGACGGAGTGCTGCAGGTCGAGCCAGTGGTTGAAGAACTCGCGACCGGGGTTCTCGAGCTTCAAGTCGATGGCGTAGTGGCGGGGGGCATCGAGTTCGACGACGGTGGCGACGACGACGCCGTTGTCGAATTCCACGCGGCGCACGGCCCCGAGATCGACGCCGTCACCCACGAGGGCGCGCGGGATGGGCAGCATGGCAGCGAGGGTGTTGGGGGCAGGCTTGTCGAAGGTGATCTCGAGGTGACGCAGCGAATTCCACACGTGCTCTTGCGACCAGGGCAGCTGCTGCACGGTGGTGATGTCGGCGCGATCGTTGGCGTCGAAGAACAACGCGTGATCGAGGGGATTGGCCGACAGCGGCAGCAGCAGGGCGATGATGAGACCAAGGGCGGCGCGGGCTTTGTCGTCGAGACGCTGCATCCACTTTGTGAACAGCTTGACCGTGATGGTGCCCGAGAGTGCCGTGAGCCCCATCGTGACCGGGATGGCAAACACGAGGCAGATGGCGCCTTCGCGCAGCAGCGGCAGGGTGAGCAACGTGGCGAGAAACGCCGAGAACACGCCGAGACCAACGCTGGCGCCGAGCGGGTGCTTTTTGCTCTTCGTTGGAAACAGCGACATCAACGTGCCGATCACAAACGGCACGCACACGAGCGCCAACGGCCCAAGCCCCGAGCCGTCGGTGCCCCGCGTGACGATGGAGAGGCCCACCGATGCGACCGCCGTGGTGGCGACCAGCGGCAGCAGGGACCGCCAGCCTCGACGACGCCAGCGCTCCGATGGCAGCTCGACCGGCTTTGGCACCTCGAACGCCGCTTCGGTGAACGCCGTGACCGGCAGGTTGGCACCGGTGTCGTCGATGGTCTTGATCGGGGTGTCGACGGACGTGGCCGTGGAAGCGGTGGAGCGCGTGTCGTTCGTCATGGGCCGCCTGTTTTGCAGAGGCCCCGTCAAACAACAATTCGACCGCTTGCGGTCGAATTCATGGACTTGGCGTTCCGCCAACGGCTCGTCGAAGAACGCCGGCACCCATGTCAGCTTCGGCGCATACGGCTCGCCGTAGCGCATCGCCAACGCCACCGTCGTCGACCGCAAGCATGTCGCCGCGTTGGCTCAGGCTGCTTCAGACGTCCTGTGCAACGCCATTGGCGCGTCGTCGCCGCGGAGTGACGACATCGGGAGACGCAGCGTGACGGTGGTGCCGGCGCGGGTCGACTGCACGTCGATGGTGCCGCTGAACGCGCCGACAGCCGCCTTCACTGCCGCCATGCCGAGGCCACGGCCAGACCAGCCGTTCGCCTCGTCGCGGGTGCTCAAGCCATCAGCGAAGAGGGCGTCGACGAGGTCAGCGTCACTTCGCGCTGGCAGGCCGGCTTCGCTTGCTTTGTGTCGCACGCGTTCCCAGTCGATGCCGCCGCCGTCGTCAGCGAAGCTGACCACAAGGGCGTCGTCGACGATGGCGGTGGTGATCGTCAGCGTGCCCACGACCGACTTGCCAACCGCGCGCCGAGCCAGTGGTGCCTCGATGCCGTGGTCGATGGCGTTGCGCACGAGGTGGATCGCACTGATCCACAGTCCGTCGCACCTGTTGGCGGGCAGCCGCACGTCGTTGTCGACCACCGCGATCTCGACGGCCTTCCCCAACTGCTCGGCGACGCGCGCGGCCTGTGCTGCAAGGCGGTTGAGCGGACCGCGGGTGGGCTCGTCGAGAAACGAACGGACCAACGACAACAACTCGTCATGATCGCGGCGGGCGCGCAGCTTGCCGATGAGTTGCTCGTAGTCAGACACCTCGATGCGGATGGCGTGATCGTCGCCGAGGAACGTTTCGATCTGGCTGAGCATGAGCAGCCACACGGTGCGAACCGACGTGAAGCTGGCGCCGGTCACGCGAGCAGGCTCATCTTCGAGCATGTCTTCAATCGCATGACAGGCGTTGGCGACACCGCTGAAGCCGAGCACAGCCGCCGAACCCTTGATCGTGTGCAGCGTGCGGCGGTGCTCGACGTCGTCGCACCAGTTGCGCTCCAACTCGGTCAGCAACCGATCGAGCTCATCGAGCCCTTTGCGGAAGCCATCGCGATCGCGCGACAGCACCTGCATCGCTTGATGGATCTGGCGGAAGTCGGCCTCGCGCTTCTCGGCCTCGACGACCACCGTGATGTCGCGTACGATGATCAGCACCGCGTCGAGGTGCTCGTCGCCGATGCGGCGAAAGTCGATCTTGAACTCGCGCTCGCCCCGGTAGAAGCGCGACGGCATCTGGTCGGCCAACAGCTCAAACGGCAGCACGTCGTCGACCATCTGCGAGAACGCCAGTTCAAATGCCATGGCCTGCGCGGTGCCTGCGCCAAACAGGTAGTCCCACACCTTGCCGCCAAGCTCGACGTCGCCGAACTACGCGCTGGCGATGGTGGAGCTGCCCCGTTGTACGCCGCCGTCGCGCCCCACCGGCACGAGCGCATCGCCGGTGCTGTCGAGCAGGAGCTGCAGTGCTGTGGCCTGCGCCTCGATGGCCGACATCTGCTGCACCAAGGCGCCGCGCATCTGCAGCAAGGCGCCGAGCAGCACGCCCACCTCGTCCTTGCCGTCAACGACGATCGGCGAGGTGAAGTCGCCCCGTGCAACGGCTTCGGCGGTGTGCACCGCATCGCCAATCCGACGCGCGAGCTGCGACGAAAACAACGCGCCGATGGCCGCCAGCGCCAGCAAGCTCACCGCCAGCAACTTCCACAGCGACGTCGACAACGCCGAGACCGCCGCGAGGGCTTCGAACTCGTCAAGCTCGACCACCAACGACCACTGCAGGCCGTCGATGTGCACCGGGGCCCAGGCGCCCACCACGTCGTCGTTCGATGCGCCGAGGTAGCGACCGACGCCCGTGTCACCCGTGGTGGCCGCGCGCACCGCACTGGTGTCGACCCGCCGAACGAAGATCGTGCGCTCCGCAGTCTGGTTGTCTTGCGTGCGCATGCGCCCATCGGCCCCGACGAGAAAGGCACGCCCAGAGATGCCAAGGCCTGTGGGCTCGTTGACGATCGCGTTGATGCGATCGACCGGCAACTGCATGGCCAACACCGCGACGAGAACGCCGTCTTTGTAGACCGGTGCCGACACGAAGGCCGCGGCGTCGTTGTACGAGGGCTCGTACGGCGCGAAGTCCTCGAAGTGGGTGCTGTGTTCGGGGGCGTTGCGCGCCTTCAGCAACGCGCGCACCAATCCATCGTTCGCGGCGGCAGCCGGATCGAGACGCTTGCCGAAGTCGGTCTCTTTGAAGACGGTGTAGACGACGATGTTGGTGGCGGGGTCGATGACGAAGATGTCGTAGTAGCCGAAGCGCTCCAGATACGAGCGCAACAGCGGGTGCACGCGTGCATGGAGTTGGGCGTAGGCGTCGTCGCCGGCGGTGTTGAGCAGGTGCTTCTCGCCCAGCGGGCGTGGATTGTCGGCGATGAAGCGCGCCTGGGCCAACACCCCTGCTGGGTGCTGCTGCAGGTGCGTGTCGAGGTCGACGGTCGCGTTGGCGTTGGTGCGCTCGCGCAAACGTTGGCGAAAGCCGCCCTCGTAAAACGCCGACATCGAGGCGCGTGCCTGCTCGAGCTGTGGTGAAAGGCGTCGATCAGGGCTGCACTCTCGTCGACGAGCATGCTGCTTTCGGCGAGTGTGGCTGCTTGCGCTGAGACGTTGGCGAAGGCCTGCTCGATCTGGCCGATGCGGCCGGCACGCATGGCTTCGACGCGGGCCATGGCGGCGCGGGTGAGCGCGTCGGCGCTGGCGCGTTGGGCGACGACGGCGCTGAGGGCCAGCGGGATACCGCCGGCAAGCGCGACGACGAGGACGAGCTGGCTTCGCAACCGCAGTGTCGTGACGATGCGTGCCAGCAGAGACTGTGACGTCATGGCGGCCTCAGGCGGCGAGATCGTTGACAGCGAGCAGGGAAACGAGCGGCACATGCAGCTCCACATTGGTGCCGCGTCCTGGTGACGAGAACACCACCACCTTGCCGCCAAGCCCTTCGACCGCTGCCTTCACCGCCGAGAGGCCAACGCCGCGACCGGAAAACTCGGAGACTTCGTCGCGCGTGCTGAGCCCGTCAGAGAACAGCGCCTCGACGAGGTCGTCGTGACTTGTGGCGGGCAGGCCGCGGGCGCGGGCCTTGGTCCGCACCGTTTGCCAGTCGATGCCGCGGCCGTCGTCGCTGAAGCCAATGACCAACGTGTTGTCGGCAATCGTCGTCGACAACGTCATGGTGCCAGCGGCGGGCTTGCCGTGCTCCACGCGGTCGGCGGCTGTCTCGAGGCCGTGGTCGATCGCGTTGCGGACGATGTGCACCGCGGTGGTCCACACGTCGTCGCAGCGGTTGGCGGGCAGGCGCAAGCCGTGGTCTTCCACCTCGACGCGTACTTCTTTGCCGAGCTGTTGGGCGACACGGCTCGCCTGGCTGGCAAGGCGGTGCAGTGGTCCGCGCGTCGGCTCGTCCTGGAAGCTGCGCACCAACAAGAACAGTTCGCCATGGTCGGTGCGGGCGCGGATGTGCTTGAGCAGCGAGTTGTAGTCGTCGGCTTCGATGCGGATGCCCGCGTCGTCGCCGAGGAACTGCTCGATGTTCGCGAGCATCTTGCGCCAGATGTCGCGCACACGCGTGAAGGCCTGGGGTGTGACGCGTTCGGAATCGTCGACGAGGTGGTCCTCAATCGCATGGCAGGCGGTCGCGACCGAGGTGAAGCCGAGCACGGCCGCTGAACCCTTGGTGTGCAGCGTGCGGCGAAACTCAGGGGTGTCGCTCCAGCCACGTTCGAGTTCCTCGAGGAGCCGGTCGATCTCGCGCAGCCCTTTGCGAAAGCCGGCGCGGTCGCGGTTCATCACCATCATCGCCTGGTGGATCTCGCGGAATTCGGCTTCGCGTTCTTCGGCCTGCACCTGCTTGGTGACGTCGCGAACGACGATCAACACCGACTCGAGGGTGGTGCCGCCGACGCGCTTGAACTCCATCTTGTACTCGTGCCCATGACGCTGCAGGCGCGAGGGCATCTGGTCGGCGAGCAGCTCGAAGGGCAGGAAGTCTTCGGCCATCTGCGCGAAGGCGACTTCGAAGGCGATGCCTTCGGTGCGGTGATCGCCATAGAGGTAGTCCCACACGCGATCGCCGGTGCGCACGTCGCCAAACCACTCCTTCGTGATCGTGGACGTGCCGGGCTGAACGCGGCCATCTGTGGCGACGGGCAACAGCGCATCACCAGTGCTGTCGAGGATCAAGCGCAACGACGCCGTACGCGCCTGCACGGTGAGTTCGAGTTCTTCGGCGTGCTGCTTCAGCGCCGCATCGCGGGCCTTCACCTGCTGCACCATGTTGCCAAAGGCCCGGCCCAGGGTGCCGATCTCGTCGCTCGTGTTGCTCTCGACGACGACGGACATGTCGCCTGCCGCCACACGTTGCGCCGCCGACGTGATCGACGACAGCGGCTGCAGCAGGCGCCGCACGACAAACGCCACAAGGACGGCAACGGCCAGCAGCGTCAACACGCCGGCCAACATGCCGGTGGCCCGCACGTCGTCGAGGACGGCGTAGGCCTCGTCGGTGGCGAGCATGACGCAGAGGATCGCGTTGCCGCGGACGCGGGCCATGTGGATCTCGAAGGTGTGGCCATCGCCCTGCAGTCCGTTGACGACGGTGGTCGCGCCCTCGGCGGTGAGCGTGTCCCAGGGCAGACGGTCGGCGAACGGCACGGTGGTGCGCGCCAGCAACTGCGCACCGCTGCGCGGAAACACGACGACGCCGCGGTCGTCGACGAGGAAGGCCGACGACGACGGCGTTGGGTGATAGCTGCCGAGCACGGTGTCGATGCTGCTGCCTGTGGAGTCGACCGAGACCACGCCGAGCACGCGTCCATCGGCGCTGTGGATGGCGTGCACCACCGATTGAAACACCGTCGGTTGCCCAGCCAACGCATCGACATACGGCGCTGTGGTCTTCAGTGGGGCCGTGATGCGCGTGGCGCGATCTGCGCCGACGGGGACGGCCTCGGCGTACCAGGACTGCGCTGGGTAGTTGTAGGCGTCGGTGGCGTACTCGCGCGTGACCGCTGGTGCACCGTCGGCGCCGCGGGCGGCGTACGGGCCAACCCAGCGCACACCCCCCAAAGACGTTGGGTTCGAAGTACACGCCCACGCCCAGCACGAACGGCGGCGACGATGCGAGCAACGACGTGGCGATGGCGGCCGCGCGCTGGTCGGCGTCGAAGGCGATGCCGGCGGCGTGTTCGCGCGCCAGGTCTTCGGCCAGGCGTGTGGCGGCCACGGCGACGCGCTCGCGCGTTTCTGCGAGACCGTTGAGCTGCTGTTGAAAGCGCGCGAAGTCGGCCGTCAGTTCGCGACGACGCACGTCGGTGACCACCCCCGACACCTGCTGCCCGACACCGCGAGCAGTGCTCCGAGCACCGCCAACAACGAAACGATGATCTTGCTCGAGAGGCGCATGACTGCGGACATCGCCGCCTTCAGACCCACCTTGAGGTTCGGATCGGCTCAGGCGGGTTCAGGCGGCCGGATATCGCTGCCAGCGGTGTCGGTTGATGTCGGTGAAAGTGGCAGCTTTACGGTGAAGCGCGCACCACCCAACACACCGGCACCGGCTTCGATGCTGCCCGCGTGCTCGATGATGATGCGATGGGCGAGGGCGAGTCCAAGGCCGGTGCCGCGGCTGCCCTTGGTGGTGAAGTACGGCGTGAACAAGCGGGCGGCGATGTCGGCAGCAATGCCCGGGCCTGCGTCGTCGAGGTGCATCACCACCATGGTGCCTTCGATGGCGGTGGTGACCTTCAACTGCGGTGGTCGTTGCCCGCGCGTTTCGGCGTCCATCGTCATCGCTTCGACGGCGTTTTTCACGAGGTTCGTGACGACGGTGAGCAGCTGCGTGCGATCCGCAAGCACGGGGGCGGTGGCGGCGTAGTCGCGCTCGACGGGGATGCCCGAGGCGTACAACGCCAACGCATGATCCAGCAGCTCCGCGAGCACCAACGGCTCGGGGCGCTTCTCGGGCAACCGCGCAAAGCGCGCGAAGGCGTCGGCGAGTTCCTTCAGGCGCATGACTTCCTCGACGACGGCGGAGGCCTGCTCCTGCAGGATCGCGTCGAAGTCGGGGCGGTTCAGTTGGCGCGCACGACGGATGACGTCCATCGCCGACAAAATTGGCGTGAGCGGATTCTTCAACTCGTGGGCGAGGCCGCGCGCAATCTCCTGCCAGGCCGCAACACGCTCGGCCTGCAGCAGACGTCGTTGGCCCTGCTCGAGGTCTTTGGCCATGAGGTTGAAGGCGTCGACGAGCTCTTGCACTTCGCCACCGGTGTGCGGGTCGGCAACGCGCGCGCTCAGGTCGCCAGCAGCCACACGGCCGGCGGCTTCGGCGAGGTCTTCGATCGGGCGCACGATACGGCGGGCCACCAACGCGCCGAGCACGACGGCAAAGACAATGCTGAGAACACCGACGACGATCGCGCGCCAGATGATGCCGCTGCGCACACGCTCGATGCCCGAGCGATCGAGGCCGACGTAGAGCACGAGGCCGCCCACGTCGATGACGTCGAGCCGCAAGCGATCGGCGAAGAAGCCATCCTGCGGCGAAAACACCGTTCGATCACCGAGAATATCGGGGGCCTGCGCAGTCAAGCAGTCGACGTCGGCAGCGCGGCTCTCGTCAGACACCGCCGTGCACAACGCCAACAGGTCGGCGCCGGTGCGGGCGCGCAAGCGTTCGAGTGCTGGTCCGTCGAGAAAACGCCCCGCCACCACGACGAGGTCACGGCCCGATGCGCGCACGGTGGTCCAGCGCTCAAGGGCCGGCGATGAGCCCTCGGGCGTTGCTTCGTCGACGATGCGCGGCAGGCGACCAGGCTCGCTGGCATAGGCGGCAATCAACGGATCGAGCGCGCCGAAGCTTGCTGGCCAATGGCCCGAGGTGAGGATCGAGCCGTCTTTCAACAGGACCTTCAGCACCTCGAGACGGCCGCTGATCAACCGCGCCTGCGCACCGAGAAAGCGCGTCTCGACCCGCCCCGCCGTGAGCAGGCGCGCCACGCCAGCGCGGGGATCGGCGGCAATCGCGAGCTCCTCGTCGAGTGCAGTGGCCGTCTGCTCGAGGTCGGTGCGGATGGCACCGGTCACGCGCATCGCTTGCGATTGCAGGTCGCGCTCAAGCCGCGCGCTGACCTCGACGCTGTGAGCCACCGTGCCCGCCGCCACGGCGACAGCGACCGACACGAGCAACGCCAACGAAAACCGCCACCGCAGCGTAAGGGCCACGCGTTGCGAGCGCAGCCGATGCACCAGCCGCGCGATGCGACCGTCGTCGGGGGCTGGCGTGGGCGCTTCCTGCTCGCTCATCGACCACCGCCCCACCACGCACCGTCAAACAGCGGCACACCATCACCGCGCACCACAACACCGCGCAGGTCGGGATCGACGAGCAGGGCCCGCTCGACGACGATCAACGGCACCACCAGATGGCTGTCGAGCAACGCGCGTTCGAGGGCGAGTGCGGCCGCGAGCCGGTGCGCATCGTTGTCGCCAAGCAGGCGCGTGTCGGCGAGGGCCTTCTTGACGGCGTCGTCGCCCAACAGGCCTTCGCGCTCGCCGACAAACGACAACAACGACAACGCCGCATCGCGCGATGGCGGACGCCAGCGCACCACTTCAGCGCCCTCGACGACCGAGGCCGTGCGACGCGTTTCCAGCAACCAGCGACGTCCGCGCAACAGCACTGCGAGGCGCTCGGCGACGGCGTCGCTCAACGGGTCGCCTTCGCGCACGAGCAGTGGCAAGCGCGGCGCGTCTTTCGGCACCGGCGTGAGCGCCAACGGTGCCGCACTCACCCCACCAGCGACGGGCAAGGGCCGCGCCGGCGCCACACCCGGCGGCAGCAGCGCTTGTGTGGGTCCACCTCGTCCGTTGGACCACGCGGCGGCCAACAGATCGGCGCGCAACGCGTTGCGAAACGCGAGAGTGCCGGCGTCGGAGTCGCTCAGGCCGAACGGGTCGTCGTCACGGGTGCGGTCGCTTTGCACGAGCGCAATCACATCGGGCCACGGCGACAACAGTGTTGCGCCACCACCGCTGTGCATGTCGGTGTTGCCGGGGGCGACGACGGCGTCGGCGCGATCGTTGCCCGAGGTCAACGGCGGTCGCAGCTCGATGGCGCCGAGCAGTGGTGGTGCTTCGTAGCTGCCCGCGCGCCAGGCGAGACGACCTGGCCCCGTCAGCGAATACGGCCCCGTGGGTGCAGCACTCGCGGGTCGCAACGGGCACCACGCGATCAACTGCGGCAGCACAAACACCGGGCCGCTGAAGCTGACGACGACGTCGTGGGCGTGCGGCGTGACGACGGCCGTGACACCAGCGGCGCGCAGGGCGGAGCCGGCAAAGCTGTGCTCATCGCGGCCACCAAGGCAGCGCTGCAGGGCCGTGGCGACGTCGGCCGCGGGGGCGACGGGGACGATGCGCCAGCGCTTGCCCGAGGCCTCGTGGGTCATCGAGGCCAGCACCGTCGACGTGTGGTCGCCTGCACCGGGCACGACGGCGGCATCGGGCGCTGCGCTTTCGCGGGGCACCAGCAATGGCGCAAACACATGGGCGTCGATCACCGCCGGCAACAACGACGCGGGCACCGACACGACGACGGTACCGCCCGGGCCCGGGGCGCGGCGCGCAGCGCTGTGGGCGGCACACAGCAGCACGAGCACGAGGGCGAGGCCAATACGCCTGCTCATGGTGCATGCTCCAGACGCCACACGGTGGCTTCGCCGCTTTGCAATTCCTCGACGACAACGACGTCAAGCCGCGCATCGAAGTCGACGTGGCCAGAGGCGAAGCCCACGATCGAGCCGCCGCCCAATGGGCTTTTGAGCAACACGGTGGAGGCATCGAGGCCAGGCGTGAGGCGGCGCACCACGAGTTGGTCGGGCTCGCCGGGGGAGGCCGACGACGACGTCACGATTTCCTGCTCGCCATCGCTGTCGACATCGATGACCAACAAGCGATCGCCCACGCGCTCGGGGGCCACGGCTTCGATGGTGCCGGCGTCGTCGCGCAAACCGAGGGTGCCGTCGTCGGCAATGAAGACCCAGGCGTCGGCCGCCTGCAGCCGTGCGAGATCGCGCACACGCGAGGGCAGTCCAGTGACGACGACGTCGATGCCTGCCGGCGACATCAACGGCAACGACAACACGGGTGAGCCAAAGCGCCAGTGCAACGACAACGGGCCGTCTTTGCTGACCACACCACGCAATGGCACGCGCTCGGCGGGAGCATCGCTGAGCTTGCCCGTGCGCACGTCGACGAAGAGGCTGTGGCCCGCCGAGGTGGTGACCCACACGTCTTGCCCCGACGTGGCCGTGAGCCAGCCAAGGGCCGTGCGCGGCCAGCGACGTTGGGGCAGGGGCCATGGTCCAGCGACGAGCACTGGACCACTGCTCTCGTCGAGCCGGTACACCGCGATGCCACAGCGCGAGAGCACCGCGAGTTCGTTGGCCGGGTCGCCGTCGAGGTCGACGAGCACAACGTCGAGTACCGCACAGCTTTGTTGGCGCACCGGCGACGGCAGTGGGCCGCTGCGCTCCAGCACGAAGCGACCGGTGGCCAGGCGCGACACCGCACCGAGCGACAACTCGAGCTCGCGATCGATGGCCGTGTCGACGACGACGGTGCTCGGCCCCGACAAGGCGCCACCCGTCAGCACGAGCACGGCCCACACCGCCCCCTGCTCTTCAGACACCGCGAGCGTTGCCGTGATGGGACCGTTGTCTTTCGCGTCGAGCCGACTGCCATGCAGCGCGCGGCGGATGCGCGGCAACAACGACGACTTCACCTTCGCGCCATCGAGACCGCGCACGTCGTCGAGCACGAGGCGCACGCCACCAGAGATGCCCTCTTCCGCGGCGCGCGCCTGCAGGGCCCTGGCGATGTCGTCGGCGAAGACCTGCAGCGAACCGCGGCCGGCGTGGGCTGGTGCGACAGCATCAGTGGTGGTGTCGGCGACGACGTCGGCAGCCACAGCCGAGCCCGCCGCGCACACCGCGACGAGGGCCAACGCGAGGTGCCAGCGGTGCGCCATTGCCGGTGCCAACCCACGACGTCTGCTCGTCATTCCTTCGCGTCCGTCGTCGACACAGGCGCTGACGCTGGCGCGGGCGTGGCGGGTGCGTCGACGACGGTGGCCACAGGCGCGGCCGCAGGCAGACGGAGCCAGCGCCGCGCGTTGTCGACGTAGACCTTCTGCAGAACCTCGTTCGGCAACGCGAGGCCCGAGAACTTGCCCTCGGCGTCGCGGCCCTTCTCGTAGTAGCGGCTGTAGCCGGCTCCCAGCTCGCTGAAGAACACGTCGCGCTCGAGGTGGTCGCGCGTGGTCCACAACACTTTGCTGTACCAGCTGGTGCTTTTCTCGACGTTGTCGGTGATGACGCTGTCAGTTCCCCACATGACCTGATCGGCGAACTCAACGACGAAAGCCTGAAACGAGGTGCGTGCCGGTTCGATGGCGCTCATGCCGAACATCAGGATGTCGCGGGTGCCAAGGCTGGTGTCGAGGTAGACGTTTTTGTGCGCACGCAGCAGCTCGGCGACGGCCTTCATGTTGCTGCCGGTGGGCTGCCAGAACACGACGCCGTAGTGCGGAATCATGATGTTCAGCTTCGGGAACTTCGTGATGACGGCGTTGAACTCATCCATGAACTTGTTGAGGTTGATGTGCCAGTTCACCGGCGTGCCCGTGGCCTCGAGGTGCGCGAGCACCGGCTCCATGTCGGGCGGCATGAGCGGACCGTCGTGGAAGTTGCTGTGGCCCGAGTAGATCTTCACGCCTTTGGCACCTTTGGCGAGGTGGTCTTTGAGGCGCTGCAGCTTGTCGGGGTCCTTCGGATCGACCGTGCAAAACGGTACGAGCTCGCCGGGGTAGCGGGCGGCGGCTTCGAGCAGCGTGTCGAAATTCTGCGACATCGACGGCTCGCCCTGGCTGCCTTTGCCCTTGAGCGTGAACTCCGGGCTCGCCACGAGCACGGTGGTGACCACGCCGGCCTTGCGCGCCGCGGGCAGGTAGCGCTCGAGGTCGGCGACGTGAAAGAGGTGCTCGTGGGCGTTGATCAAGCCGCGGAAGGTGTTGTCGCGGCGGCCGGTGGCCAGCTCGCGGCGCAGGTTGGCGACTTCAGCCTCGAGCCCGTGGATGGTGCGCGCGTCGTCGATGTTTTGCACCGGAGGCACCGAACGCCCCGGTGGATCGACCTCGTCGGCCGCCGGAATGCGCGCATGGCCGCCGGTCTCGTCGAGCACCTGGCGATTGCACGCGCTGGCCGCAGACAAAGCAAGGGTGACGACGAGAGCAGCACGAAAACGCATGCCGTGCTGTGACGGAACCGGCGCAGCGATGCAAGGCGATCGACAACAGCATGCGCAGGTCTGCCTTGTAGGTGTTTGATTCGGGCGCTCCACGCCCGAGTTCGGGCGCTCCGCGCCCGAATAGTATTGATTATTCAAACACTTGGCGAAGCGTCAAGTGTTTGAATTCTTCTCGGGAATTCTCCGTCGTGCACACAAAGTGATCGCAGGGCGACATGTGTCGTGGTGGCCTGACCGAAGGTTCGACATGGTCCGTTTCGTCGCTGGCGGTGGTCGTTGGCGACGTCGACGGACGGTATGCGATGGCCCTCAAATGCCGTCCGTCGGCTCTTTTTCTGCGCCTGCTGCTATGCAGGACGGATGAACTTCCACGCCACTCGACGCTTTGCTGGTGCGACCCTCGTTGTGGCGTCGCTGCTGCTGTCGTCGTGTTTGGTGTGGCGCAACCAGTGGCGCAGCACGACCGCGGTGCGCGTGGCCGACGACGTTGCCTACGTCGACGACGGCCTCGACAAACACCGCCTCGACGTGTTCGCACCGCGCGACGCGCACGATGCCCCCGTCGTCATCTTCGTGCACGGCGGTTTCTGGCGCGAAGGCGACCGCTCCTTCTACGAGCCTGTGGTGGGCCTGTACGGCAACGTCGGCACGGCCCTTGGCGAGCGCGGCGTGGTCACGGTGGTGCCGAGCTATCGCTTGTGGCCCGCGGTCCACGTCAACGAGCAGCTCGATGACATCGCCGCCGTGGTGCGTTGGACGCAACAGCATGCGGCGTCGTTTGGCGGCGATCCGCAACGCATCATTCTGGCGGGGCACTCGGCGGGCGGGCACCTCGTCACGACCCTCGCGGTGCAGCCGGGTGTGGCCGCTGCGCATGGTCTTTCGCCTGATGCCATCAAGGGTGTGGTGGCCATTTCGGGCATCTACGACGTCGTCAGCACAGTGGCGTCGGCGCCAGCCGAAGACCGCGCGAAGTTCTGGTCGCCGCTGTTTGGCGATGAAGCGGCCCAGCGCGCGGTGAGCCCGATCGCGGTGTTCACGCCGAGCGACACGTCGTGGCAGATGCCCATCGAATTCTTGATTGGCGAGCACGACTACACCGGCTGCCGTCGCGACTACGACGCTGTGCACGCCGTCCTCGCCGACGATCCGCGCGCCCGCTTTGCCTCGATCGCCGGCAACACCCACGAGCAGATGGTGCTCGAAATCGGCACGCCCGAAGACGATGTCGGTCCGCGGATCGCCGCGTTTGCCAACGCGCTGTGACCGACGCGCGTCGAGCGCAGATCCATGAACGCCGACATCAGCGGTGATGTGGGGTGGCCTCGCACCGCGCTCGTTGTCGTCGTCAGGAAGCCGCGTCACGCACTGCGGCGCATTCGTGACCGCCTCACACTCAACCGCCGCCGATCCCGGCCGATGACGGGAGCGGAGGTGCGACGTGCGACGAGGGTGCCGTGTGCTGTTGGGCTACGCAGCGATGCTGGCGATGTCTGCGCCCGCAGCCGCTGAAAGCACGGTCACGCCGCGCGGCAGCGGCAGCACGTTTGTCGCCGACGACGCCCGCCCGTTGCCGCACCTTGGTGCCACGGCCCAACTGCGGCTCGTCTGGGACAAAGACCCCGTCGTTCGCCGCAGCAAAGAAGGCGACATCCTTGCCACCGTCGTCGAGAACCAACTGGAGACGCAGCTCGTGGTGGGCCTTGGCCTGCTGGATCGCTTCGAGCTTGCAGCGCAGCTCACGGGTCGTTTGCAGCAGGCGCCAGACGCCGGTCTTGGTGCGCTCATCGACGGCGCGAGCGTGCGGCAGCCCTGGTTGAGTGCGCGTTTTTTGGCGCTCGATCTGGGCTGGCTCCAGGCTTCTGCGCGTGTGCGCACTGCACTGCTCGATCGGGTTGAACCGGGCGCTGTCGTCGTGGTGAACCCAGGCTGGGCGCGCTTCACGCTCGATACCGGTGTGACCATTGCGTCATCGTCGATCGCGGTCCCGTTCGCTTTGTCGGCGTCGGTGCCCGTTCACGAGCACGTGGCGCTGACGGCCGAACTGTTTGGCAGTGCGAGCAACGCCGAACACATCCCGCTCGAAGTGATGGCTGGTGCGCGCGGCCTGTTTGGGCCGGCCTCCGTCGTCGTTGGCGTTGGTGGTGGCGTGTTGCCCGACGTGGGCACGCCCGCATTTCGCGTGCTTGGCGGCGTGCAGTGGCGCTTCGATCCCGCGTTGCCCGAGCCCGTGGTGCTGGCCGCTGTCCCCGTCGACGAGCCGCCGCCAACGCCGGTCCCCGAGGGTGACGGTGCTGGTGAGGGTGATGATGTTGAAGGAGCAGACGACGCCAACACGGCCGAGGCCGAAGCGGCCAAAGCCGAAGCCGTCGCCGTCGCCGAAGTGGCTGACGAACAAGGGCAGGACGACCCCGATGTGCACGTCGACGCGGGTGGCGTCACCTTCTCCGACCACGTCGTGTTCTTCCCCGTCGATCGCGACACGTTGTTGCCGCAGGGGCGTCGCTTGTTGGGCGTGGTGGCGCGCGAGCTGAAGCAGATGCCTGAGGTCACGCAGATCATCATCAAGGGCCACGCCGATGCGACGGGCGACGCCGCGTTCAACCGCAAGTTGTCGTCGTGGCGGGCGCTGGCGGTGCGTCGTTCGCTGATTGCCTGGGGCATTCCTGCAAACCGCATCATCATCCGCGCTGTGGGTTCGAGCGAGCCGGTCGCCGACAACACGACCACCGCTGGTCGACGTCAAAACCGCCGCGTCGAGATCACGTTTGAAAACGCAGAGGAGGCACCGTGAACGCACTGTTGCGACTCGGTGTGGGCATCGCCGTCGTGGTGTCGTCGTCATCGACACAGGCGCAGGTGCTCGGCAGGGCCATGACCGTCGTCTTTGAGCGTTCGGGACCGTTGGTCGCCGACATCGCCGGCGCCAGCATGGTGGGACCGACGGGCGCGCCGGTGCTGTCGGCCACGGCGACCCTGCAGTTGCCGCCCACGTCGGTGGCGGAACATGCGCGCCTGTTGTGGTTTGGCTCGGGCAGTGTGGCCGACGGCGAGACGACGTTGACCACGCCATCGGGCGCGGTGGTGCCGATCGTCGCTGACGACTGCGTGGTCATTGCTGGTGGTCCAACGGGGCGTCTGGACTATTGGCGCTGCGAGTTCGATCTCATGGACGCGGGCATCGACGTGCGCGCCGGTGTCTGGCAGGTGGCCGATCTCGATTTCGACGACGGCCCGCTGTTTCAAAACGCCCAGGGCATTGTTGGCGGGTTCGCCCTCGAAGCAGTTGCCTGGGACCAGGCCGACGCTGCACCGCGACGGATCGTGATCGACGACGGACTGCAATGGAGCAGGAATGCGCGCGTTGTTGGGCCGGGCATGTCGCGTGTCGTCGGCGGTGGTCAGGTGCGCCAAACCACGGTGGTGCTCGAGGGCGATGCAGGCCTGCCCGGTGACGGCGATTGCACCGGCACCATCGACGACTCGGGCTGCGACGCTCTGGGCCTGTGCCTCGACGTGGGCTGCGCCACACCCGCCGCGTTTGCCAACAACGGCGGCTTGATCTTCGACGAAGACGGTGGCCGCGGCCTCGACATCGACCGCGTGACGATGACCATCCCTCTCGACGACTACAACAGCCTGCGGCCGTTTGTGCAGTCGGGATCTGACGCGGTGTTGCAGCTGTTGCAGGTGGTCGAGATCCCCGAGGTCGATGGCGACAACGACGGCCTGGCGGATCTGGAGGAGGCGGTCATTGGTACAGACCCCGCCAACCCCGACAGCGACGACGATGGCCTGATCGATGGCGTGGAGGTGTTCTCGCGCAAGCCAGGCGACGTACGCGCGCGTTCGACAAATCCCCTGAGCAACGACACCGACGGCGATGGCCTGCTCGACGGCGAAGAAGACGCCAGCCTCGATGGTCTGCAGGACGCCGCTGAAACCGACGCCACCAACGCCGACAGCGACGACGATGGTCTGGGCGATCGCCTCGAGGTGTTGCTCGGCGCCTACGTTGGCGAGGCGTGTCCCATCGGCTTGACCGATCCCCTGCGCGCCGACACCGACGGCGACGGCGACGCTGACGGTGCTGAAGACGCCAACGCCAACGGCGTCACCGACGACGGCGAAACCAGCCCGTGTGAAGGCCTTGGCGAGGGCGAAGGGGAGGGAGAGGGCGAAGGGGAGGGAGAGGGCGAAGGTGAGGGAGAGGGCGAAGGTGAGGGAGAGGGCGAAGGTGAGGGAGAGGGCGAAGGTGAGGGAGAGGGAGAAGGCGAAGGTGAAGGCGAAGGTGAAGGCGAGGGCGAGGGCGAAGGCGAAGGAGAAGGCGAGATCATCGACACGTCGTACCTGTCGGGATCGACGCTCGGCGGTTGCGACCAGTCTGCGCGCTCGACGACGCCAGTGCTCGTGTTGGCGCTGGTCGGTCTGCTGCGTCGTCGTCGTCAGTCGTAGCGCACGCCGGCGCTGAAAACGAAAACGGGGCCGACCGTGTGTGGTCGACCCCGTCTGTTTTTCGGTCTTCGAGTCAGAAGCGGTCGTCGAGGAACACCGCTTCGGCCGTGGTGCGTTCGGAGGCAGGCACGGCGTGGACGTGCTCGGCCGTCGTCTTCATCCACGCGTTGCGGCAACGCACGGAGCAGTAGCGACCACCACCACGCCGAACCGTGGTGCGCTGCGTGCGAAACGGCTCGAGACACCAACGACACACCGCCAGCTGCGCCTTGCCAGCCTCGGCGAGCGAACAACTGCGGCAACGCCACAGCACCGAGCGCGGATCGCCGGGGTCGGCGAACGTTGCCTGGATTTCGCGCGCACGAGGCTCGGTGCCACACAGCGGGCAACACGTCGGCTTGTGCACCTCACCGCTTGCGAGCAGCCGCGCCAGACGCGCGTACGTTTTGCGACGCAGCACCCAATCCTCGTCGAGGCTGAGGTGCTCGACGCGCCGACGCGTCTGGTCCTTCGACTTGCACGCTTTGCACCACGCCGAGAAGCCGTCGCGCTTACGCTTTTCGCGGTTGAAGCGCGCGATCGACTGTTCGCGGCAGCACTTCGTGCAGAACTTGGTGAGCGGTGCCGGGGCGACGGCGATCCCCGTGGGCGTGCAGATGAGCAGGCCAGGGTGGATGGGCGGCGGCAGTTCGTTGGGCTTCTTCATCGGACACCTCATCGATACGAGGTGCGTCGACGACGTCACCTCGGTGCAGTGGCTCTTTGGCAGCAGCAGGCATTCGCGCGGTGCGAATGGGTCGACGTCAGACCGCACAAGCGCGGTTTGTCGTCGGGTGAAGGGTGGCTGTGGTCCACGTGAGACGACCCCAGGGAACAAGAAAGGAAGCAGCAAAGAGCGAGACGTGCTCGTCGTCAGCGCCGCAGCGTTGCCGAAAGCGAGCCATCGACGGTGCCTCTGCGTGGTTCATTCACGCGCCATCGGATCAACGATCCACCACCGCGCGCGGGCTCTGCTACAACCCGCGCCATGACGACGACGCCACCGCCTGCAGCTCCACACACTTCGGCGGCGGCGACTTCGGTGAGTGCGCAGACTTCGGCGCGCTGGTCGGTGTTTTCGCCGCGCGTGTTCCTGCTGCTGGTGCTCGGCTTTTCGTCGGGCCTGCCGCTCGCGCTCGTGGGGCACACGTTGTCGGCGTGGATGACCGACGCGAAGGTTGACCTCACCACCGTCGGCCTCTTCTCCGCCGTCATGCTGCCGTATTCGGTGAAGTTCTTGTGGGCGCCGGCGGTCGACCAACTGCGGCCGCCTGTGCTTGGGCGACGTCGTGGCTGGGCGTTGGTGTTTCAGCTCGCGCTGATGGCGTGTTTGTTGTGGATGGCCGCGACTGACCCGATCGCCGACGCGTCGACGATGGCGCTCGCCGCGGTGTGTGTGGCGGCGTTTTCGGCCAGCCAGGACATTGTGCTCGACGCCTACCGCACCGACGTCTTGGCACCCGCACAACGCGCCGCCGGCTCGGCCACCTTCATCACTGGCTATCGCCTTGGCATGTTGGCCTCGGGGAGCCTGGCGTTCATTCTCGCTGACCACATCGCCTGGCCGAGCGTATATCGCGCGATGGCCGCGTTCGTGCTCATCGGCGTGGTGGCGGTGCTGCTCGCCCCCGAACCGCCGGGTACGATTGCGTCGACGACGAACACGACGTGGCGCGCGCGCCTGCAGTCGATGGTGGTGCTGCCGCTGCGCGACTTTACGCAGCGCGAAGGCGCCGCCACCGCGTTGGCGTTCATGCTCACCTACAAAATCGGCGACGCGTTTGCCGGCACGGTGACCACGCCATTTTTCAAGGGCATCGGCTTCACCAACACCGAGCTTGGAACCCTGCACTCAGGTGCAGGGATGATTGCCACGATCGTCGGCGGGCTCGTGGCGGGTGCGGTGATGCCGAGGCTCGGCGTGCGCCGCGGGCTGCTCGCATTCGGCGCGCTGCAGGCGCTCACCAACGTGTTCTTTGCGCTCATGGCGCTGACGGGGAAGTCGATGCTGTTGTTGGTGGCCGGCGTTGTCCTCGACAACTTCGCTGGCGGCATGGGCACGATGGCGTTTGTGTCGTTTCTGATGGGGCTGTGCGACCGCCGCTTTTCCGCCACGCAATATGCGCTGTTTTCGTCGGTGTCGGCGTTTCCCGCGCGCGCGCTCGGGGCGTTTGCGGGTGCGGCAGCGACGTCGCTGGGTTGGTCGACGTTCTTCTTCGCAACGATCGCTGTGGCGGTGCCTGGCGTGTTGCTTGTGTTCGCGTTGCCGTCATCGCTCACGCAGGTCCCGCTGCAGGATGAACCGCAGTAGGCTTGTGTCCCTGGGGTTGTTGTGGACATCGCACCCGTCGTCACGCTCGTTTCCTACGCTGTGCTGTTTGTGCAGTGGGCTGCTGTCATGTGGCTCTACGCGCGCTTTCGTCGCGAGGCGCGCGACCACGACGTCGTCGTGAGCACGCTGTTCGCGGTGTTGGCTGTCGACGCCGCCAAGAACCTGTTTGAGAGCGGCTACTTCGGCGCCATGTGGCTGTCGCACTACGCGTTTGTGCCCACAGCCTTCGGCGACAGCACGATGGCGCCGCTGGTGCCAAAGGCCCTGCACATTGCGGTCGCCACGTTTGTGCTGGCGCGCCTCGCGGGCGACTTCTTGCCGCGCGAACTGCGCGAACGTCGACGTCGCCGCGTTGAAGAAGAGCGCTTGCGGCTGGAGCAGGAGCATTCGCTTGCGCTGGTGAAAGAAAGCGAAGGCCGCCTGCAAAGCCTGCTCGAACGCACCACCGACATCGTGTGCTTCTGGCGGGTGATCGACAACGACATCGTGCTCGAGTCGATCAACTCCGCCGGTCGCGCGATTCTTGGCCTCGGCGACGACGCCGTGGGCACACCCGCGCAGTTGCTCGTGCCCGATGGATTGCTGGTGCTGCTCGAAGGTGCTCTCGCCACCGGCGAGCCCGTGCGCGAAGAAGAGGGCTGGCTTGAAACCGGCGGTGGTCGACGTGCGGTGATTCGCCAGGTGGTGCCACTGCCCGACCCCGACGGCGTCATTCGTCGCATGACCTCGTTTACCCACGACGTCACGGCCCTGCGGCAGCGCCAGGCCGACGAAGAAGCCCGCACGCGCCTGGAGTCGCTTGGCATTTTGGCGGGCGGTGTTGCGCACGACTTCAACAACCTGCTGGCGGTGTTGCGTGCCGACGTCGAGGCTGCGAGTGCTGCCACCGACAGCCGTGAGCATCTGGTGCACGCCCAGCTCACCATCGACCGCGCCCGCGATCTGGTGGCGCAGTTGTTGGCGATGGCCGGTAAGCGCGCCCCGGTCACCAGTGCCGTCGACTTCGGCGACGTCGTCGACGAGACCGTCCGGCTGTTGCGCCCTGGTGCTCCGCGCGGCCTGGTGCTCGAAACCGAGATTGCGCCCGACATTGTCGTCGTTGGTGATCGGCCGCAGTTGCAGCAGGTGGTGCTGAACCTCATCCACAACGCCATCGACGCGGTCTTCTCCGCGAAGAACGCCACCCCCACCGTGCGCGTGTCGTTGAGCGCCGTCGAGGGCGAAGCCGTGCTCGTCGTTAGCGACAATGGACCGGGCATCGAGCCTGCGGTGCAGCGTCGCATTTTCGAGCCGTTTTTCAGCACCAAGCGCAGCGGTCGCGGACTCGGCCTGGCGACGGTGTTTGGTCTCACGCAAGCCCACAGCGGTCGCGTGGTGATCGATTCCGTCGTCGGTGCTGGCGCCACGTTCACCGTGCGCCTGCCACGCACCAACGCACGGCCGCAGCCTGTGCCGCGTCCGTCGGGGAAGTTTTCGCCGCCCTCGTTGCTCCCCGTCGAGGTCGAGCCTGCCGCCACGGTGCCGCCAGTTGCTTTGCCTGCATCGCTGTCGGTGCTGCTGATCGACGACGACGATCGCGTCCGACGCGCGACGCGTCGCTTGTTGGAGCGCCTCGGTCACACGGTCATCGACGTCGACGGCGGCGAAGCCGGGCTTGCGGTCAGCGAGCACTACGACCTTGCGGTGGTCGACGTCACCATGCCTGGCATGGATGGACCCACGTCGCTGGCGCGCTTGCGCGAACGCCGGCCGGGGCTGCCCGCCGTGCTCGTCACGGGGCGCGGAGACCTGTCCGACGACGGCGACATCGTGCTCACCAAGCCGTTTGATGCCGATGAACTCAAGGCGGCGATTGCGACGGCGTTGTCGTCACGCCGTCGCAGCGCGTGAGGTTCGCGGGCGCACCCGGGCAGTGAACAACGCGAGCCAGTGACGCGGCACGAGCCGCACGCATCATGCGCCTCGAGTGTCGTGCGCAGCTCGCGCAGACGCGCTGAGACGGCCTGTCGTCAGCGCGGTGGTGGCGGGCCGTCGCGGCCAGGTGGCCCATCGCGCGGCGGGCCAGGTGGGCCAGGTGGGCCAGGTGGGCCGCCTGGCGGTCCCACGTTCGGCGGCGTGCGCGTGGCCTCCAACGCTTCAAAGCGCGTGCGCTGCTCGGGGGTGAGCACCTGCAACACTTCGGTGCGTGTCTGTTCGCGCGCGCCATTCAGTGCGGGCCGCTGCGCCTCGAGGATGACGCGCGCACGCTGCTGGGCGGCATCGAGCACGGCGCTGAGCTGCTGTTGTTGCGCGGCTGTGAGGTCGAGCTCGGCGGTGAGATCGTCGAAGTAGCGCTCGACGGGGGGGCGACCGTGGCGAGGGCCGCCGGGCGGCCCGTGTTGGTCGCGCCCACGGCCGGCATCGAGGAGCAAGCGGTCGCCAGCCACGCCAGCGAAGACGCCGCAGACAAAAACGACGACGACGAAAGCAATCGCCAATGCACGCATGGAGTGGTTCATTCGCTCGCTCCAAGGCCTGGCAACACGGCGGCAACCCACTCGGCATCATCGCTGGTCGACGACGCCGTGGCTGCGGTCGACGTGGTCGCGGGGCGAACCGCAGCGCCCACGACCAACACGGCGGCCACGCTCGCGGCGCACATGGCCCCGACGCGCGCGACTTGAAACAACTCGAAAATCGCGTCGGTCCACGTCGACACCGGCGGTGCCTGCATCGCGGCAGCGAAGGCACGGTCGGCGAGGCCGGCGGGCACCTCGGCGCGTGGAAGTGCCGAGAGCGCGCGCGCGACAAGCTGGTCGGGATCGCTGTTGTGGGGCTGTGTCGTCGTCATGGGAGCTTTCCGCTGCGCACCAGTTTGGTGAGGCGCTGCTTCAACTGATCACGTCCGCGCGAGGCGCGCGATTCAACAGTGCCAACGGGAATGTCGAGGGCGGCGGCAATCTCGGCGGCAGACAAGCCGTCGACGTCCTTCAGCAACATCGCGACACGGTAGCGCTCGTCGATGTCCATCACCGCTGCACGCACCACGGCGGAGACTTCGCGGCTGTTGATCAACGACTCGGCACCCGGTGCGTCGTTGGTCAGGCGCTCGACAGCAACGCGGGCGTCGTCGTCGGAGGCCAACACCTGCGGGCGGCTTTTGCGCGCGCGCAACTTGTCGGTCGCGATGTTGGACGCAATCCGACACAGCCAGCCGACGATGGCGCCGTGGTCTTTTAAGGTTGGCAGTCGTTGCCACGCGCGCACGTACGTCTCCTGCACCACGTCTTCGGCATCGGCGCTGTCGCCCACGGTGCGCAGGGCGACGCGGTAGACAACACCACTCGTGGCGTCGAGCAGGGCGCGAAACGCCTTGCTGTCACCACGGGCGGCGCGGGCCGCCAACGCTGCGTTGTCTTCGGGTGTCATCAAAGGCCCCTATAGGACGCTTCGTCGCTGCTTCGTCCTCCCATTTTTCGCACACAGATCTGGCCTGCCATTCCCAACGCGCGGTCGCCGGCGGTCGCGGCCCGTTCACGTCGACGCTGAGAGCTGGCGCACATGGATCTGGAATGGATCCAGGGCCGAGACACGACCGATCTGCACACGCCCGCTGCACCAACGCAGGGGGCCGGAGGCAGCAATGCGACAGACAACTCGAATGGTCCTGGTGGCTTTGTCGACGGTGACCGCAGTCGGTGGTTGCGATGCACTCGACCAGACCATTGCCGATCTGACCGCTCAACTCACCGAGGCCATCACTGCCGAGGAGCAAGCCATCGTCGATGGCGCAAGCGCGGACGACGCCGCCACCGACGACGCGACCGACGAACGCGGCGCGCGCGGCGAGGGCCGACACGCAGCGTCGCCCGGTGTAGCGCCCGACAGCTTCGGCGACGTCGAGGTGCCTGTTTGTGCGCCGCCCAACGCGGCCGACGTCGACGTTGGACATCGTCGACACGGCCGAGCCCACCTCGCCGCGATCTACGACAACGACGAAAGCGGCGACCTCGACGACACCGAGCTGGCAGCGCTGCAGTCCGATGCCGCCCTGGGCTGCGAACTGAAGAACGCGGCGTTGCTGGCCTCTTTCGACGTCGACGACGACGGCGTGCTGGCGCAAGACGAATTCGACGCAGCGCGTGAAGCTCGCCGCGCAGCGCGTGACGCTGCCCGCGCAGCTGCCGACACCGACGGTGATGGCGAAGTGTCGCGTGCCGAGCATGAAGCCGCTGAAGCCGCGGTGCTGTCGGCCTGGGACGTCGATGGCAGCGCCGACCTCGACGACGTCGAACGCGCGGCGATGCGCGCCGACCTGCAGGCGCTGGTGCGTGCCGGAGCCGACCTGCCGCCGTTGCCGGGCCGCGGCGCGCGCCATCACCACGGCCGCCACGACGACGACCGCGCGGCCGACGACACCGTCGCCGACGACGCGGACGAGAGCGACCCGGCTGACGACAGCACCAGCGGCTGACGCGGATGGGCGCGGCTGGCCAACGCCGTTGTCGACGTGGCACAAGGCGGCACCACAGATCGCCTCGGCGACAAACCCAACAGCGGGTTTCTCGTCGAGGCGCAACGGAGCCGCCATGTCCAACGCGTCGACCCCAAAGACCATCCGTCGCCTCGAGTACACGCCGCCTGCGTTCTTGATCGACACCGTCGAACTCGACTTCGACCTCGACGACGCGCGTACCGAAGTGCGCTCGACGTTGACGGTGCGGCGCAATCCAGCGGTCGCAGGTGATGCGTCGCTGGTGCTTGACGGCGTGGCCGACACCGACACGTCGGGGCAGCTGCTGGAGATCCTCGTCGACGGCGTGGCGTTGGCCGACAGCGCCTACACGCTCACCGACACGCACCTCACACTGCTGGCGCCGAAGGACCAGTTCACGTTGACGACGCGGCGCGCGTTGCAGCCAGCGGGCAACAAGAGCCTCGAGGGCCTGTATGCCTCGGGCTCGGGGTTGTTCACGCAGTGCGAGGCCGAAGGCTTTCGCAAGATCACGTGGTTCATCGATCGCCCCGACGTGATGTCGACGTACAAGGTCACCTTGCGCGCCGACCCGCAGCGCTTCCCGGTGCTGCTCGCCAACGGCAACAAGGTCAGCGAGCACGACGACAACGGCCGCCGCATCTCCGTGTGGAGCGACCCGTGGCCCAAGCCCTGCTACCTGTTCGCGGTTGTCGCCGGTGCGTTGGTGGCGCGCTCTGACACGTTCACGACGACGTCGGGCAAGACCGTGGCGCTCAACGTGTGGGTGCAACCGCGCGACCTCGATCAGACCGAGTGGTGCATGAAGAGCCTGCAGCGTTCGATGCAGTGGGACGAGCAGCGCTTTGGTCGCGAGTACGACCTCGAGGTCTTCAACCTCGTCGCGGTGTCGGGCTTCAACATGGGCGCGATGGAGAACAAGGGCCTCAACATCTTCAACACGAAGTACGTGTTGGCGCGCCCCGACACCGCCACCGACGTCGACTACGCCGGCATCGAGGGCGTGGTGGGCCACGAGTACTTCCACAACTGGTCGGGCAACCGCGTCACCTGTCGCGACTGGTTTCAGCTCTCGCTCAAAGAGGGCTTCACGGTGTTTCGCGATCAGGAATTCTCCGCCGACGTCGGCAGCCGTTCGGTGCGCCGCATCGAGGAGGTACGTCGTCTGCGCAGCCTGCAGTTCCCCGAGGATGGAGGCCCCACGGCCCACCCGATTCGGCCCGACAGCTACGTCGAGATCAACAACTTCTACACCGTCACCGTGTACGAAAAGGGTGCTGAGATTGTGCGCATGCTGCACACGCTGCTCGGCGAGAAAACGTTCCGCGCCGGCTGCGACCACTACTTCGCCACGCAAGATGGGCACGCGGCCACCTGCGACGACTTCGTGGCCTCGATGCAGCACGTGAGCGGCCGCGACCTGTCGGTGTTTGCGCGCTGGTACAGCCAGGCGGGCACGCCCACGGTCACGTCGACGACGACGTGGAACGCGGCCGACAGCACCTTCACCATCGCGTTGTCGCAGGTTGTTCCCGCCACGCCTGGCCAGCCTGAAAAGCTGCCGATGGTCATCCCCGTGAAGACCGCGTTGCTCGGCAGCGATGGTCGGCGCCTGCCGCTCGTGCTCGACGGCAAGAGCGTTGGTGACGAGGTACTGCTTGAACTCACCACGTCGCAACAGCAGTTCGTGTTCACAGGTCTGAGCGAACGCCCGGTCCCCTCGCTGCTGCGCGAGTTTTCTGCCCCCATCAAGCTCGTCAGCGACGACGATGAAGCCGCACTCCTGCTGCGCCTCGCCCACGACGACGATGCCTTCAACCGCGTTGAAGCTGGCCAGGAACTCTTCCTGCGTGCGCTCGACGTGAGCATCGCGGCAGTGCAGGCCGGCAAGGGCCCCGTCGCGCCGTCGACGGCGTTGGTGTCGGCGGTGCGCGCAGCGCTGTTGTCGTCGTCGGACCCCGGGTTGCTGGCGTTGGCGCTGGGCGTGCCTGGCCTCGACGTCATCGGCGACCGTCTCGCCTGGGCCGACTACAGCAGCGCCCACATTGCTCGCGAAGGCCTGGTGAAGGCGTTGGCCACAGCACTTGAGAGCGACCTGCACGAGGTGGATGCGCGCCTGAGCACCGAGCTCGACGGCAAGCCCTACGTGTTCGCACCCGGGCCCGTGGGGCAGCGCAGCCTGCGCAACGTGATCGTGGGCTACCGCGCCCGCTTGAACGACCGCGTCGTCGTCGAGCACCTGCAGCGCGCGGCCTGCATGAACGATACGCAGGCTGCCCTCGCACTGTTGGTGAACACCCGCGCACCCGAGCGAGACGCCGCGTTGTCGTCGTTCCTGTCGACGTGGAAAGACGAAGCGCTCATGATCGACAAGTGGTTTGCATTGCAGGCCACCGCCACGCGCAAAGGTGCACTCGACGACGTGCTGGCCCTGGTGGAGCACGCCGCCTTCAGCCGCGAAAACCCCAACCGCGCGCGCTCGGTGATTGGCACGCTCGGCATGGGCAACCCGTTGCTGTTTCACGAGGCCAGTGGCCGCGGCTACGCGTTTCTCGCCGAGCAGGTGCGCACGATCGACGCGTTCAACTCGCAGATCGCCGCACGCTTCCTGGTGCCGCTGACGCGGTGGCGTCGTCAGGACCCAGCACGTCAGGCGCTGATGAAAGCGCAGTTGCAGCACGTGCTCGCACGCCCCGGCTGCAGCCCCGATGTGTACGAGATCGCGACCAAGGCGCTGGCCGACTGAGAAGAAAAAGGCCGTAGAATCAGTTGTCTACGGCGCTGTTTCACACTTCAGGCACCTGGTTCCACGCCGGGTGCTTGTTTGTTTTCCAATCAGCTGCTGTCGTTGCTGCGGTGGTGGCGCTCCGGTACCTGCGCAGCATGAGTCACACTGCTGCCGACTTCCGCGACGCTGCGGGGCGCCATCTCACAGATGCCAGGAAACACCTGGATGATGGGAACTTCGCTCAGGCATCGCACCTTGCCGGTTTCGCGCCGGAGTGTGCCCGCAAGGTCTTGCTCGCCGACCACTGGCACAAGATTCTCGGCCACAGGATGTCGGGGCCCGTCGTCGAAGCACTGGAGTCCCTCGATCCGCGCCAGGTGTGCGTTGGAGAGCTCGAGGCACTTGAGAACTGGGATCCTGGTGTGCGCTACCACGCAAGCACTCGTTTCAGTGAAGGACCAACGAGGCAGCTCGTCGACGAAGCGCACCAACTGACCTGCGCTGCGCTCGCCCGTGCATGGTTGGTGGGGACGCGATGACCTACGATGAAGCGCTTCAACAGCTGATCGATGAACTGTTGCTCTCCGACGTGCGCGACTACGCAGTGGTCGTCGCTCGAGACGTACGCGGGCGGCTGCGCGTCTGTGTGGATGGCGCGGTCGATGAAGGGCTTGAAACACGCCTCACACAGCAGCTTGGTCCGTGGTTCGCACCGCCCGTGCTCTCGACGCAGGGCAATGGGGACAACCAGTACGCCGCAAAAGGCGTTCTCGAAGACGCAAAGGCGGCGGTCTGGCCTCCGCAGTGGCCGCCGCGCGCCAGCGTCGGAACCGGTGCAGGTGCCGTTCCCGCAACGTGGAAGGGTTTGCGACCCACCGTTGCCAAAGGAAGCTGGCTCAACCCGAGCGGGCAGGGCACACGACTGCAGCACAGCAGTCAGGCTGTCGTCGTCGGCTTTCACTCGTTTAAGGGTGGCGTTGGGCGCACCACAACACTCGCAATGATGGCGGTGCTTGCGGCAGCCGACGGGCACAAGGTCGTTGTCGTCGACCTCGATGTTGAAGCTCCCGGCTTGCACCACGTCTTCAGCATGGAGCGGAGTCGCACAGGTGCCCTCGACATGCTCGTGGAAGCGCAAGCGACCGGGACCATCGCTGACGTTGTCGCTGAAGCCCGCGAGAACGCAATGCTCCACGTCGTCCACGCTGGCGCGACGAGTGCCACGTATCTCGAGCGCCTCGGACACCTCGACTACGCCGCGCCATGTTGATTCTCAGGACGTAGGGACCCCCTGAGGCGGGAATTCTCACGAGCTTTCCCCCCTCGGTTTCTCACCACCATTCCCCCTTCGCGACCATCGCCTTGGCACTTGCCGGAGGC
>JBIKRQ010000584.1:0-3307 GCA_044349155.1 Myxococcota bacterium | reverse complement strand
CGGCGATCCTGGGCCTCGACGCAAGCGCCGTCGATGCCGAGCAGCCGGCGCTTCGGCTTGCGGCGCGCCTTGTCACGTTCGTCAATCCGGAAACGACAGAAGCGATCGGTTCTTCATGGTTCCACACTTCGTGGAACCATGAAGCGTTGCAGCAGGAAGCCGTCGCCGCCGCGCGCGCGCTGGTTGATGTCGGCAACACGGCACTCGCCACAGCCCTCGTCCTTGGCCTTGGTGCGGCATCGTCGTCGCTGAGCCCGGCAACCGCGCTGGCGCTGACCGACGCCCTGTACGCGGACCAGGCAGTGGTTGCCGCCATCGGCGCTGCGCTGGCGACGTCGTTCGCGGTCGCGGGCTTTGCGCGTCGTCTGCGTACCAGCGGGCCGCGGGCCGCCATCGTCGACGTCGAACGCCTGAGCGGCCGCGCGCGTCACGCCGCCACCATGCGTCGCTCAAGCCGTCTTGGTGAACACGCCGCCGTCGCCAGTGCCGCCGCTGAACTCGGCGTCGTCGTCGACACGCCGTTGGCGTTGATGGCGCGTGCGCGCTCCGAGCACCTGCGGATGGCCGACGCTGCGATGGCGAGTGCAGCCACCTTGCGCCCCGTCGACGTTGTCGTCGCCCATCTGCGCCACGGGTCGCCGATCGGTGAGGCCATGGTCGCGGCACTCAGTGCGCCGCAGCGCAAGCACCTCGCCACCCGCCTGCAGACGCTGTCGCTGCGCGGTGCCCGTCGTGGTGCGCGCCTCAAGCCACGTCTGAGCCTCGCGGCGTTGCTGCCGGCGCCCGCCGTCGAGCTGAGCCTGCTCGCCCAGGTCGCCCACGACGAGCAGGACGTCGCGGTTGAGGCCCAGGCACTCGACGCGCTCGCCACCTACCGCCCTGCGACACCAGCGGAACTCGTGCGGCGCGCCGACGCCGCGTTTACGCTCGGCGACGACGACGCGCACCTGCGCGCAAGCGTGGCCGCAGCGGCGGCCGATACGGTTGCCGACCGCGACAACAGTGTTCGCCTCCGTCGTCGTGCCATCGAGTCGTTTCTGCGACGTGGAGAGCCCTCTGCCCTTGGCAGCGAGTTGCTGGCGCTGGCCACAACGGCGCCTGCAGGTGTCAGCGGCGACCAGCTGCGCGCTGAAGCGCGCACCACCGCCGAAGCAGCCCGCCTTCCCGACGTTGTCGACGCGATCCTCCAGGCTTCTGAGGGTGCTCTCGTCGACGTCGGCGAGCGCCTCCAGGCCGCGATGGACCGCATCGAGTTGCGACTCAAGCGTCACGACCCGGTTGGTGCATTTGATGCGCTGATGGCAGCCTCGACGTCGATCGGCGACGACGATGCGTGTCTGCAACTGCGTGAGCGCGCCTGGCATGTCGCCTGTTCCCACGGTCTCACGGCGCAAGCCCTTGAGGTGGTCGACGACGAACTGGCACGTGCGGGGTTGTTGGCGGCGATGGGCCGTCGCTCCGAGGCGATCGCCATTGCTGTGGGCATCAACGACGCTGCTGCCTGGTGGCTCGTGGCGGATTGTGCCCGCGCCGACGGCGACCACGTTGGTGAAGAGCGTGCGTTGTCACAGCTGGCGGATCGCGGTGTCGCCGACGATGGCGCGCTGATTCGTCTCGTCGAAGGTGCGCGGCACCGCGGCGATATCGACGACGCTGCTCGTCGTGCCCTCGCGTTGATGGAGCGCGGCCCCACCGCGGGTCGCGTGCGCCTCGTCGCCGATTGCGCAGGTGCCCCGATCGATCCGCCGCTTCACGCGGCGGCTGTGAGTGCCCTGCTCAACGTCGGCGACAATGCCGATGTCGATGTTGCGGTGCGTGGAATTGCCCTGCAGCGCGCGGCGGATCTCGCCACCAGCCTCGACGACGCCAACCTTCGTCGTGCTGCCCGCATGGCGCTCGTTCGGCTGAAGGACGACGACGACAGCTGGTCTGATGCCCTGCTGTTCGACCTCGCTGAGTTGTCTGGCGACGAGCTGATGGTCGCCGTGCGCCGCCTGTTGGGGCGTCCGTCGGTGCTCCGCGCCGTTGCCCGCCGTGCCACCGGGACCTCAAGCACAAACCTCGTCGATGCCTTTGGCGCGCTGGTGCGTGCAGGTGAGGCCCAACGCGTCGTCGACGTGCTGCAAGCGTTGCCGCCGTCGCCGACGCTGTGTGGTGTGTACGCCGAGGCGCTCGAAGCACTTGGTCGCAGCCGCGATGGTGCCGAGGTGCTGCTCGCGGCGATTGCTGCGGGCGCTCCACGTCGAGCGCACCTGCTGCGCGCCAGCGAACTCTTCGTCGAGTCTGGTGCGTTTGGTGCTGCTGCGCGCGCCTTGCAGGCACTGCAGCTCGAGGACTACGACGCCAGCGTGTTGGTGCACGCCCGCGACGTCGTCACCCGCGCTGCCCGCGACGGCGCCATGGGCGATGCCGCCGACCTTTCTGCGGTCATCGGTCGCACCACGGGCGATTCGACGTTCATTGCTTCGGCCTTGAGCCTCGCCGACGCTGCGGGCGGTGACACCGCTTTGCGCATCGCTGCGTGGCGCCTGCGCGCTGGCGACCTGCGCGCGCTCGCGTTGTTGGCCCGCCACAGCCTCGACGGCTCTGCCGCCCACGCGTGGTTTGGTGCGTGGCACAGCCTGCGAGATGGCGTGCGCAGCTTTGCGTCGTCGGCACCACGGGATTTTGCCGCGATCACCTGGCTCGTCGACAACGAGCGCGAATTGCTCGAGCCCACAGCCCCCCTGTCGACGCTGATGCGTGCTCGACGTGGCACGCGCAGCGCGCGCGCCGCCGCCTGGAAGCAGCTCGCCGCCGAAACGGCAGCCACCGACGAGCTTGGCTCGGCGCGCATGTTGATTCGCGCTGGCGTGCCGATGGCCGAAGCACCGCTCGAAGTGCGCCTGGCGGTCGACCCTGCCCTCGCCAACGATGACGCCCGCTGTTCGGCGATCGCCGCCTGCTTGCACGACGTCGACGAGGCCCGCCGCTCCGCCGTTGTTGCCGCTTTCGATGCGGCTGCGTCGCGTGGTGCGTCGAGCGCCCGTGAGCGTCTTGCGGTTGATGCGATTGCCGCACGCAAGCGCCCGGCCCTCGTCGTCGAAGTCGATCGTGCCGCCATCGGCGAGGCCGTCGACGTGCATGCGATCGTGCGCGGCCTCGGCCGTCACCCCGCCCGTGGCGAGCGTTCCCTCGCCGCGGCCCTGCTGCGTGTGCTCGGGAACGACGATCTCGCCGCCGCGGTTGACCCCACGGTGGTTCGCATCGACGGACAGCGCACCAGCGACGTCTCGCGACAGCAGTTGCTCGCGTTGCGGTTTGTCGA
>JBIKRQ010000186.1:0-12389 GCA_044349155.1 Myxococcota bacterium | reverse complement strand
GCTCACGCGGGGCAACCGCAGACCAAGCTCGATCAACTCGCCCAGTTGCCACGGCAGGCGCGTGGGCACGAACAGGTTGGTAGCGAGGTCGGCGACCACCGTGTGGGGCGTTCGAACTTCGAGATAGAGCCGCTTGCCGCGCATACGCACCCTCGGTGGCCGGTGGTCGACCGTAGTCCTACACGTAGGTATGTTTCGCACCCGCTCCGACTGCAATCCCGAATGTGGCGCATTTTCGTTCAGCATCGCATCAGGCCCCGTGGCGGACATCTGCCCGTAGGTGTCTCATCGGCGGGCGGCGATTGACTTGACTTTCAGCACGATCGTCCCCGTTCAGGGCAGATCTCTGCCGGCACGGGTGTCAGCGGCCGCTCGAGATCCGCGCCGTAGGCGACATGTGGGAGTTTTGGCGCAGATCTGCGCAACAGCTGACCGGGGGCGGCGAAGATCACCATGTCAGCTCGGCCACACGGCCCTGAGCAGTCCCTCTTCCAGGAGCGTCGGATGGAAATGCACGAAGACCCACAGCTGCTGAAGGCCTACCGCCAGGGCGAGACCTGGGCATTCGAGCGCCTCTACCGCAGCAATGCCGTCTCGGTGCAGCGCTTCCTGCTGGGCGGGTTCACCTTCGTGTCGCGTGGCCGCACCTGCCGCTACCGCGGTGGCAACGCCGGCGTCGATGTCGATGCAATCGTGCAAGAGACCTTCACGCGCGCGTTCTCCAGCTCCACGCGCACCAACTACGACGGCGAGCGCCCCTTCAAGACCTACCTGCTGGCCATCGCCAAGAACCTGGTGCTGCGCGAGTTGGCCCGCCACGACCGCCACTCGTCGCTCGACGCGATGGAAGACACCACCGACCTCGTGCTGCGCAAGGCCCGTCACGGCGGCGGCAACAGCCTGCTGCCCGAAGACAAGAGCCCCGAGAAGATCAGTGCTGACGCCGAGCTGTCGACCATCATCCGCGGCTACATCGCCGAGCTCGACGACGAAGAGCGCGACTTCTTCAACCACCGCTTCGCCAGCGGCCTCACGCAAGAAGCGACGGCCGAGGCCATGAACTGCACGCGCGCTCGCGTGAAGTTGCTCGAAAAGCGTCTGCGCGAGTCGTTCCTCGTGGCCATGCGCGACCGCGGTTACTTCGTCGAGCACGACATGAAGCCGCGCTGGAGCCGTAAGGCCGCCTGAGCCGCCTGAGCCGCAACCAGGTCCACCGCAACAGGCGCCCCCCAGGCGCCTGTTCTTGTTGGTTTGCCAACGCGTTGTCGGCAGGAGCGGACAGCTGTCAACCAACTGACCAGATCCCCATCAAGGGCACGGCGGGGCTGCCGAATCAGAGGGCATGGTGTTCTGGCGAAAAAGCGAAGGCCCCGACAGCGCAGGCCCTGGCGACGACGCCCTGGAAACGGTGGGTGTGATGCTGCGGCGACTGGGCGAAACGGGCGACGTCGACGAAGAACGGCAGCAACTCGAGGCCTGGGCGCACCATGTGCTGCTGCAGGGTCCCGTGCCGGGGACGGCACCCGTCCGGTTGACGCCGGGGCGTCGCGACTGGGCTGGTGTGCGTCGGGTGGTGGATCAGGTGCTGCAGGCGCGGGCGACGCGGGCCGGGCAGGCGATCGTCGATCTGCGCGAAACCGTTGGCGCCATGACCCGCACGCTCGTGCGCGCCTTGAGCGAAGACAAGGGCGCTGATGACCTCGCCCGCGGTGAGCTGGCCCGCCTGAAAGAGGCTGCCGAGCAACGCCCACCCGAAGAGGTGAAGAAGTGTGCGTTGGCGGTGGTGGCGTCGTTGTCGACGATGCTCACGGAGCGCGAAGAGCGCCACCTGCGTCGGCTGCAGGAGCTCGATGAGAAAACCCGCGGCCTTGAGGGGCGTTTGCGCCAGGCGCAGCGGGAGCAGATGGAGGATGCGCTCACGGGGCTCATCAACCGTCGCGGCTTCGACCAGGAGGTGCAGCGGGCCCTCGAGGCGCGGACCCACCTGGGCGACACCTCGAGCCTGTTGGTGTTCGACCTCGATCACTTCAAGGGCATCAACGATGCCTTTGGCCACACGGGCGGCGACGTCGCGCTCAAGGCGTTTTCGTGCACGCTGTCGTTGTGCTTTCCCCGTCGTGACGACTGTGTCGCCCGCTTCGGCGGCGAAGAGTTCGTGGTGCTGCTGCGTGGCGCTCGCGGTCAGGACGCGTTCCGCCTCGCTGAGCGGTGTCTGGAGCGGGTGCGCAACACCGAGGTGAGCATCAACGGCCAGAGCACGGTGGTCACGGCGTCGTGCGGGGTGACCGAAATCCGCACCAACGACGACGCTGATGCCTTCATCGCGCGCGCTGATGCTGCCTTGTATCGGGCCAAGCGCGAGGGCCGCGATCGCGCCCGCCTCGACGTCGACGACGCTGCCCGGATCCGGCCGATGAAGCTGGTGACGGCGAATTGAGCCTCGAAGAGAAACCCGCTTTGGGGTTTGTCGCCGAGGCGAGTCTCCCGGGGGGTGGGCGGGGAAACTTCCCCGCCGATCAATGACCCCGGCTCACAGCGCACAAACGAAACGCGGCCCGAATGGGCCGCGTTTTCGTTCAACACCGGGCCGCTGTTCAGCCGAAGACGACGACGGCGACGGCGGTGATGGCCGTGTTGATGAGGCCCAGCGGGATGAGCCAGCTCCACGAGAAGCGCATGAGCTGGTCGTAGCGCAGACGCGGGATCGTGGCGCGCACCCAGACGAACATGAAGAAGAAGAACAGGATGCCTGCGAAGGTCCACCACGGGCCGGGCGCCAAGCCGAAGGGGCCGCCCCAGCCGCCGAAGAACGCCGAGGTGGCGACGACGCTGACGGTGATCATGCTGACGTACTCGGCAATCATGAACAGCGCGTAGCGGAAGCCGGAGTACTCGGTGTGAAAGCCGCCGGTGAGTTCGGTGTCGGCTTCGACGAGGTCGAAGGGCGGGCGGTTCGTCTCGGCAAACATCGCCACGAAGAACAGCACAAAGCCCAGGGGCTGCAGCAGGATGAGGGGGATGTGGTGCTCCATCTGCCACTTCACGATGCCGTTCAGGCTGAGCTCGCCGGTGATCATGACGACGCCGACGAGGCTGCTGCCCATCACCACTTCGTACGACACGAGCTGGGCGGCACCGCGCAACGCGCCAAGCAGGCTGTACTTGTTGCCGCTCGACCAACCCGCGAGCACCACGCCGTAGACGTGCAGCGAGCTGACGCCGAGCAGGAAGATGATGCCGACGTTCAAGTCAGCGATGTACATCGCCACGGAGCCCCAGCCCTCGATCTCGTAGACGGGACCAAACGGCAGCACCGCCAGGCTCAACAGCGCCGCAAACAACGCAAGGCCGGGGGCCAGGCGGTTGAGCCACTTGTCGGCGGCGTCGGGCATGATGTCTTCTTTGAAGAAGGTCTTCAGGCCGTCGGCGAGGGGCTGAAACAGCCCAAGAGGACCCACACGGTTCGGACCGCGACGCACCTGCAACAGGGCGATCACGCGACGCTCAAACCAGGTGCCGAGCGCCATACCGCTCATGCCGCCGACGATGACGATCAGCGACAACGTCAGCAGGTAGACGATGTTCGCCAGCGGCCAGCCAAACAGCGTGGTGGTCATGAACGTATCGAGCATGGCGGTCCGATCTTTCTGATGGGTGCAGGCACTGCTGCGTGCACACATGACGAAGCGGTTGACGTCGACACCGATGGCGGCGTCGACGCCGTCGATGGGGTCACAGAACGTTCAACGACGTGGGCGCTGTGTTCTTGTTCGCGGGCACGGCCTTGGCGAAGGCGTACGACGACGAGAGGGCGGCGCGCAGGGCCTTGAGGTCCTTCGGCAGGGCAACGCCCAGCTCGCCCGACAACATCGCGAGGGCTTCGAAGTCGGCCTTCGCCTTCTCCGCACCGCCCGGGGGCACGCCGCCGGCGTCGAAGCCCTGGTGGCGGCCTTCGATGTTCGTGTACGACCCGCCCTGCTCGTAGTGGTGGGCGAGGGGGAGCACGACGTCGACACAGGCCGGAATCTCGGCACCCGCTGCGGGCAACGACGACGTCAACCACACCACACGGCTCTCGCCCGCGTTTTTGAGCGGGAAGCCCGCCTGGTGCGGCACGTCGCCGACGACGAGGACGGTGTCGACGTGCTTGCCGAGAATGCTCTCGATGCCACCCATGGCGTTGTTGCCGAGGATGCTGCGGGCTCCGCCACCATTGGCGACGAGGTCGATGCCGCCGGTGAAGCTCGTGTCTTCGCTGCAGCCGAGCAACGTGCGCAGCTGCTCGAGCAGGGCCACACCTTCGGTGCTCGAGGCCAATTCAGCACCAGCAACGATGCTGGCGGGGCGTTCTTTGAGGGCTGCGGCGGCCTGCTTGCCGGCCTCAGTGCCGCCACCCTGCAGCGCGGCGACGAGGTCTTTCAGGCCCGCGAGCGCGTCGCCCTTGAGCCACGCCTTGGTGTCGCGCGCCAGACCGTTGTCGGGGTTGACGACGACGAGGCTGCCGCCACCGCCGGTGGTCAGGCCGTTGTTCGTGAACGGCACGACGGCCTTGCGGATGAGCACCGCGAGGATGGGGGCGTCGAAGTAGGGGTTGCAGCCGACGACGACGACGGACTTCGACGTCTTCAGGCTGTTGAGGCTGCCCTGCGGTGCCCACGTCGACAGCTGCGGCCACACCGCCACGGTGTTCGTGAGGCCACGCTCGGCGAGCACGGCCATCGCTTCGTTCGACAGCGCGGCCGAGGCGAGGGCGGTGACCTTGTGGTTACGGATCATCGAGCCGGCTTTGCGCACGGCTTCGAACCACGTCGCGGGCACCAGCTCGTTGCCCTTGCGGACCAGCGGTGTGGCGAGGCGTTCGGCGCGCTCGGCGGGCACGTTGAAGCGGGTTTTGTCGGCGAGCCAGGCGTCGTTGAGTTCGACGTTTTCGCGCGGACGCAGACGCAGCACGCGACCATCGCGCGAGTCGACCCAGAGGTTGCTGCCGACGGGATCGTCGACGGCGATGCTCCTGGCCTGGCGCAGATCCCACGGGCGTGAGCGGAAGCGGTACTGACGCGAGGTGAGCGCGCCGACGGGGCAGATGTCGACGACGTTGCCCTGCATGGGCGACGTGTACTGCTCACCTTCGGCGAGGCCGATCTCGCCGCGGCTGCCACGGTCGAGCACGGCGAGGTTGCGATCGCCGGGGACTTCCTCGTGGAAGCGCACGCAGCGGTAACAGAGGATGCAGCGCTCGCGGTCGAGGACGATCTTGTCCGACAACTCGAACGCTTTGTCTTTGTGGCGCTTTTCTTCTTCGAAGCGGGTGGTGCCCACGCCGTGCTCAAACGCGTTGTCTTGCAACGGGCATTCGCCGCCCTTGTCGCAGATGGGGCAGTCGAGCGGGTGGTTGGCGAGCAGCAGGCTGACGACGGCGTTTTGACCGCCGGTGGCCATGTCGCTCTTGGTCTTGACGACCATGCCCTCGGCGACCGGCGTGGTGCACGCGGTCTGCAGGCGCGGCATCTTTTCGATCTCGACGAGGCACATGCGGCAGGCGCCGATGGGCTTGAGCTTCGTGTGGTAGCAAAACACCGGGATGTCTTGCTTGAGCTGCTTGGCAGCCTCGACGAGCAGGGTGCCCTTCTTCACCGTCAGCTTCTGCCCATCGATGGTCAAAGTGACCATGTCGGAAGGCGGTGCTGGAGCAGGAGCGGGAGCGGGCTGCGCCGGCTTGTCGCTCGTGGCGGTCTTCGGATCGGCCGTCGTCGTCGTCATGGGGCGGTCAAGAGCATCTGTGGGGCCCGGTGGCAAGGGGTTTCGGCGGGCCGGGTGCTTCTGGGCGGGGCGACTTGCCCGCAGGCCCGCGCTCTGCGAACCCCGTGGCATGCGCTCGCTCCTGCTTGTCCCACTTCTGCTTACATTGTCTGCGTGCGACCGTGCCGCACCGCCAGCGCCGGTCGCACCACCAGCAGCCCCTGCACCAGTCGAGGCACCAAAAGCGAGCGACGCAGCTGGTCCGCACTTCCTCGAAGACGACTTCGCGGGTGCAGTGAAAGCCGCCCAGGCCGCGGGCAAGGTGGTCTTCGTCGATGCGTGGGCGCCGTGGTGCCACACGTGCTTGTCGATGCAGCGCGATGTGCTGAGCAAGCCAGCCCTCGCCGCGTACGCCGATCGCGTCGTGTTCGTCGCCGTCGACACCGACCGCCCCGAGAACGCCGCGTTCTTGTCGCGCTTTGTCGTGAAGTTGTGGCCGACGTTTTTTGCCATCGGCAGCGACGGCGAACGCGTGCTCGGCGTGCACCCCGGCTCGATGGACGTGCAGGAAACCACCGCGTTTCTCGACGACGCCATTCGTGTTGCTCACGCCGCTGCGATCGACGGGCCCGAGCGCGCGTTGCTCGAGGCACACGCTGCCCTTGGTCGCGCCGACACGACGACAGCACTCGCGAAATACACCGAGGCCAGTGCCACCCCGTGGGCGCGCCGCACCGAGGCCATCATGGGCGCGATGCGCGTGCTGTCGACGACGAAGGACTACGGCGGCTGCATGCGCTTCGGCCTGTCGCTGTTGCGTGCGGTCGATCGCGGAGGTGCGCCGGGCGATCTCGCGGGCAGCGTGCTCGCCTGTGCCGAGAAGCTCGACGACAAAAAGGTCCTTGCTGAGACGTTGCCGGTGCTGCGCGCGCGCTTCGAAGAACTGGTGAAGAGCCCACCCGCGGGCAGTGCCGTCGACGACAAAGCCGACGTGCTCGCCACGCTGGCCGACATCGAAGAAAGCCTGGGCAACGCCGACGCCGTCAAAGCCGCCCACGTCAAACGCCTCGCACTGCTCGAGGCCGATGCCGCAGCAGCGACGACGCCAAAGCAGGCACAGGTGCACGACTACGCGCGCCTCAACAGCTTGATGGCCCTTGGTCGTGGTGCCGAAGCGGTTGCGTTGTTTGAGCAGCGCACGAAGGAGTTGCCCGACGACTACGAACCCGCCGCACGCCTGGCGTCGACGTTGTTCAAGCTCGATCGCTTTGCCGAAGCCGACGTCGCCGTCGAAAAAGCGATCGCGCTGTCGTACGGCACGCGCCGTCTGCGCTACCGGCTGCTGCAGGCCGACATCGCGGCGAAGCTGAAAGACGTGGGCAAAGAACGCGCGGCACTCGAAGCGATCGTCGCCGAGAACGCGAAGCTGCCCGCCGCCCTCGCCGACGCAACCCTGGCGGGCACGGCCGCCACACGCCTCGCGGCGCTGCCAAAGCCCTGATCCAGGATCTGCAACCGTCGCCCGGAAGGAAATCGGCGCTGCCGGGCAATAGGGCAGGAACCCCTGCAAGGATTCGGGCGCTCCGCGCCCGAATAGTATTGATTATTCAAACACTTGGCGAAGCGCCAAGTGTTTGAATCTGCTGTGTCGTACGTCCGCTGTCTTCCCTGTGTCCTGCTGCTCCTCGGTGTCGGTTGCGCGTCGGTGCAGCAGAACCCTGCGCGTCACCCCAGGCGCAACGGCGAGCCGCTGGCTGTCGTCGAGAACGAAAGAACGGTCACCAGCATTGAGCGCGAAAATCTCGTCGACATGGGGGGCTCAAGTGCCGGGCAGGGGAGTGCGAGCGCCTTCGGGCTCAACATCGGCCGCGACGTTGAACGCGAGCGCACGCTCCATTCATTCTTGCTGACCCATGGCGGGTTGCCCGTCGACGAGCAGGACTTCTACGCGTTGGCCGGCGACCAACAGGCGTTCAGCGAGATCAAGCGGGCGCGCGACGAGGCCGTCAAGACACAGGAAACCGGATACGCGGTCGCGCCGGTTGGGTTGTTCGCGGGCCTGATCGGCGGCACCGCGTTGAGCGTGCTGGCCCTGCGGAGCGACGGATTTGACAGTTTTGCTCTCGGCGTCGGCGCTGGTTCGGTTGCGTTTGCGGGCGTGATCGTCGCCATCAGTGGGTACGGCGTGGGGAACGTCGCCAAGGCGACGTTGGAGACGCCCGTCTATCGCTTCCCGGTCGAACGTGCCCGCGTCGCCGCAGAGGCGCACAACACGCGCAGCACCAAAAAGAAGCCAAAGAAGCGCGCCCCGGTTTCGGTCGCGCGCATTGAGGTTTCCGACGACACCGAGTGCATCGACGAAGCGGCGTTGCGAAAAGACATCGAAGCGCTCGTGGCGCGGGCAGACGTTCGCATCGACATCGACGTCGTCGAGAAGGGCCGCAGCACGCGCGAAATCACGCTCACAATGCACGCCGCAGATGGCGAAGACACCAGCCGCGTGTTCGATGTGGCGATCGACGAGTGCGAAGACGTGCCCCGGGTTGTGAGTCGCATTCTGCGCGCCGAAACGAGCAAGTAGGACCACGTACGACGACGTACGACGACGTACGACGGGTGAGCATGTCGACCGCCAGCGCAGACGTGAACGCGAGAGTCCCTGCGGACATAGCAGTGCTTTTTGACGTGCACGGCGCGTTCTTGCTGCGTGTGCTCGTGCGCATTGTTGGCGATCGCACGCAAGCCGAAGACGTCTTGCAGGAGGTGTTCTTGCTGGCCCACCGTCGTCGACATGAGCTTGATCCAAACGGCAACGTCGTCGGCTGGCTCTACCGCAGCGCACTCAATGTCGTGCGGCACCATCGACGAACACTGGCGCGCCGGGCGCGACTGCACGCTGCTGTGGCGCGGGAACCGCGCGGCGACGACGGACGTGGTCCCGAACGACCAGGCACCATGCGCGATACCGCGCAAAACGTGCGTGCTTGCCTGACCGCACTCCCCATCTCGCAGCGCGAGGTCTTTGTGCTGTTTGAGCTGGAGGAACTCGACGGCGAGCGCATCGCCGAACTCGTTGGCGCGCCGGTCGCGACGGTGTGGACGCGCCTGCACCGCGGCCGCGACAAGTTTCGCCGGGCGTGGCGCGCGCTGGAGGACCGGTCATGAAGAGTCCGACCAGGTTGCGCGACAGCGACGATCCTCTGGCCGCTGCCCTCGAGGCCGAGGCCCAGGACGCACAGCACCTTGCCGTCGCTCCGCTGCGCCACCGCGTGGTGGCGGCCGTGGATGCTGGAGCGTCGCCGTGGACCGAATTGTCGACGACGGGCCTGGCCACCCACGCCGTCGTGTTGGCCGTCGGGCTCGCGCTGGGTGCGTTGGGGCACGCCGGGTGGGTGGCGACGTCGACGCCCGCCGTGTCGGTGGTGCCCGCGCCGCTGCCGCTCGCAGCGACCACCGCCACCGCGCCGTCATCATCGCCATCGCCATCGTCGCAGCCTGTGCCGCGCGCGGCGCCGAAAGCTCCGTCGCCATTGCCCGTGCCGCCTCTGCCGTCGACGCCCGCGCCGCCTGCGCCATCGACGCTCGCAGAGGAGCTGAAGCTCTACGAACGCGCACAAGGGGCACTCGAAGAAGGCCGCGCCGCCCTCGCCGTCGTCGAATTCCGCCGCTACCGCTCGCTGTATCCGCGCGGGCGCTTGCGGGCTGATGCCGACGCCGGCTTGATCAAAGCGCTCACCCTCGCTGGCCGCCTCGAAGAAGCGCAAGACGAGGTCGACGCCGCGCGGACGGCGCCCCCGTGAACGAAGTCGTTTTTTGACCCCAGCCTGCTAGCGTGCGCGCCCATGAAGAAGGCACTGGTCGCCCTGGCTGTCGTCGTTGCACTCGGACTTGCTGCGGTGGGCGGCGCGTTTGTGTGGGTGAAAAGCGGTGCCGAGGCCGCGATGGGCGCACCAGATGCGCCCGACGAGATCTTCGTCGTCGACAAAGGGGTCAGCGGCCGCGGCGTTGGTGCTGCCCTCGTGAAAGCCGGCTTCATCGGCAATCTGTGGTTTTGGCGTTTCTACCTGCGCTCGCACCCGTCGTTTTCGCCGAAGGCCGGCAAGCACGCGCTCAGCAAGAAGCTCACGCTGCCGCAGATTGCCGACGAGCTGCAGCGCTCGCCCATCCCCGAGAGCAAACCCTTCACCATGATTGAGGGTTGGCGCCTGCGCGATACCGACGCCGCCCTCGTCGAGCAGGGGCTCATCAAGCCCGGCGAGTACATCGCCGCGGCGAGCACCAGTGCTGGCTACAAGGCACCGTTTCCGCTGCCGGCCCGTGGGCTCGAGGGCTACTTGTATCCAGAGACGTACGCCGTCGACGTCGACAAACCTGTCGATGTACGCGCGTTGGTGCAGCGTCAGCTCGACTCGTTCGTCGAGCGCTTCTACGGGCCGCACGCCAAAGAAGTCGAAGCCAGCGGCCGCACGCTCGACCAGATCGTGATCGTGGCCTCGATGCTCGAGCGCGAAGAACCGACGCCAGCACAGCGCCCGATCGTCGCGGGCATCATGTGGAAGCGCGTGGCGATGAACTTCCCCCTCGGGATCGACGCCACCAGCCGCTACAGCCTGGCCGAGTGGAACGACCGCAAGGAGTTCCTCAAGAAGCTCCGCGATCCGTCTGACCCGTACAACACGCGGCATTCGCCGGGCCTGCCACCAGGACCGATCGGCGCGCCGACGGTGGCGTCGTTGCAAGCAGCGCTGCGGCCGCAGATGAGCGATTTCCTGTACTACCTGCACGACGCCGATCGCGTGCTGCACCCGTCGAGAAACGCGGCGGAGCACGAGGCGCTGCGCAAGCAATACAACGTGTACTGAGGTCGTACTGCGCTGAGGTCAGCCGAGCAGACCGCCCAGCAGGCCGCCGTCGTCGACGTCCTGGGCGGCTTCGATGAGCCGAGGCAGCACGCGGCCCACCACGCGCTGGGCGATCGACGACGACAAACCGACGCGGTCAGCCACCGATGCCGCGATCTGATCGACCATCGGCCCCGACAACCCCGACGGTGCCACGCTGCCCACGCCCAGGAGCTCGCCAAGTCGGCTGAGAGGGCCGTGCCCATCGCTGACCAGTGCGAGCAGCCCGCCGAGCCCAGCATCGCCCACGGCGTGTTGAGCGCCTTCAGCGGTGGCAGCAACGGCAGCGGTGCCCTGCTCGGGCGAGAGCCCCAGATCGGCGAACGAAGCCGCGAGGACTTTCGCCTCGGGCGAGTTCACGAACGTGGACACAACCTGCTGCAACATCGCGTGTGCTCCTGCCTGACGACGAGCGCCACGTGTAGCACGCTCACAGTGCTCGGCGGGGAGGTGTCCCCGTTTCCGTCACAAGCCGCAGGCGAACCGACAGCCTGCGTCGGCACAATCGCTGAGGCCATCGCCGTCGTTGTCGACGCCGTCGGTGCAGGTGCGGCTGTTGCGCTCGGTGCCCGCATCGCACGTCGTCACGACGTCTGACGCCTGGCAGCTGAAGTCGCGGCAATCGATGAACGTGTTGCCATCGTTGTCGAGGCCATCGCTGCATTCGGCCTGTGAGTTTTCCGTGGTGCAGACGGAAATCGATGCGTTGAGCGAGCAGGAGAAGTCAGCACAGTCCAAAAAGCCGTCGCCGTCGTTGTCGATGCCGTCGCTGCAGGCCGCGTTGCTGTCTTCCGTTTCACCGGTGCACACCGCCAACGAAGCACACCCGTTGTCGGAGCAGTCGGTTGCGAAGTCGCCATCGTTGTCGAGGCCGTCGCTGCACGTCGCTGTGGTGTCTTCACGCGCGATGCACACCGTCGTATTTGCGCAGCTGAAGTCGCTGCAGTCGACGAAGGTGTCGCTGTCGTTGTCGACACCGTCGTTGCATTCGGCGTTCGTGTCCTCGACGGGGCGCACACAGCCACCAAGGCCGTCGCAGTCGAAGTCGTCGCAGTCGACGAAGGTGTCGCCGTCGTTGTCGCGGCCGTCGGTGCAGGCACTTTGCGTGTCTTCAGTGCCGCTGCTGCAGGCGATCACCGAGGCGCAGTCGGTGTCGTCGCAGTCGGTGGAGAAATCGTTGTCGTTGTCGAGGCCGTCGCTGCATTCTGCACCCGTCTCGGTGCACGAGGGATTGCTGTCGCAGTCGCTGTCGGCGCAGTCGAAGAAGCCATCGCCGTCGTCGTCGCGGCCGTCGGCGCAGCTGGTTTCGCTGTCTGCTTCGCCTTCGCCTTCGCCGACTTCACCTTCGCCCTCGCCCTCGTTGGCTTCGCCTTCGCCTTCACCTTCGCCTTCGTCGCCGTCATCGTCGTCGCGATCTGGACGGCGTGGCGGTGCTTCTTCTTCTTCCTCGGCTGGTGCGAAGGCGGAAAGGAGTTCACAACCAGAGGTGCCAACACCGCAGGCAATGATGGCGGCAACGGCGAGAAGACGATGGCGATGGAAAAGCGCACGCATGGACCGAATCATGCCCGAATGGCGCTGGTGCACCACGACACATGTCACGTGCTGGGCGAATGGTGTGGCCCCGCCAAATGAGGGGCGCGGGCACAAAAAAACAGCGGGCCGAAAGGCCCGCTGTTTGGTGCTGCACCGAGGTGCGAGCTCACTTGCCGGAGTAGTACTCGACGATGAGCTGCGGATCGACGTCGA
>JBIKRQ010000583.1:0-3313 GCA_044349155.1 Myxococcota bacterium | reverse complement strand
GGCCGCCCTTTGAAAAGGCGCCCTGTTCGTCCTATCCGCCGCGCGCGTCCAATTCTACCAGTGCGACCTCGACGACAATCGCGACCACTTCCGCGCCTTGCTCGACAACGAAGCTGTAAACGTCGACGAATTCTTCGTCGGCCCTATCTCTCGCACCGAGGTCGAGGCGCTGGTCGAAGAAGAATGGCCCTGATTGAAGCGGCGCGAAGAAGGTCAAGTCGGCGACGGTACCGATGGGCCACGGTCGCCGGCCTTCCCCGCGGTTTCTCCCTTTGCGCGTGTCTATCTTGCCGGCACGTCGATTCACGACTCTTTCGGGTCGACGCCGGTCGCGAGTGCGGAGCGACCGGCCCCTCACAGCCCGAGGTGCCGCGCAGGTCACTCGCAGACCGTCCAGCGAGCGCTCGACAGCGGGAAGCCCTCGATGCTGTAGCTGCCAGACGCTCGGCGCGTGCTGTCCTGCCACACGTTTTTGTGACGGACGGCGCGCTCGACGCGCTCGGCGATGACCTCGGGCGTGCCGCCGTCGGGCGTGAACAGCACGCGAAACGGCACGGTGCTCCCGTTTCGGAACGTGCCGGGCCACCGCAGCACGGCCGCTCCGTCTTCTTCCTGCGCGCGCAGCTCGATGCGAAGGACATCCTCAGCCGACCGCGGGTTGGTCCCGGCGCGATACTCAGTCGCGTTGTCGTCGCCATCGCCGTCGGAGTCCGTCCCCTCCAACGCGTCCCAGTCTTGGCCGAAGCCGAACTCTCGTCGGAGCCAGTCGCGCGGTGTTCCCTGCGCGGCGCGCCCAGAGATGTCTCCCCAGACGCCGCTACCGACGTAGGCCACGCGGTAGCGTTCTTCTGGGCTCGTCCCGGCTGGGTCGTAGGTGATCATCGACTTTTGGATGATGTCCGTCGCCGCGACCACACGCGCCGCTGGCATGGCCGCCTGCACGGCGGCGGCGATGTGCACAGCGCGCGCGCCCCCGTTGTTCAGACGGGCCTGCAGCAAGTCGGGGTGATAGGTCGCGCCGCTGCACGAGGCGAGCATGACCGTGGCGCCGGGCGACAGCATGCTCGCCAACTCGACGAAGGCCGCTTGGTCCTCGATCCCGAGGCAGGCCGCGTCGGTGCCCGAGCCGTGCCCCACGCAGGCCACGAGGTCCAGGTTCCCGTGCCGAGCGTGTGCCGTACCAGCGACGGCGAGCAGCTCTGACGCGTTTTGTGCCTCTGCCACCACGAGGCGGTGGGTGCGGGCGATCGTGCCGATGATGTCGGCCTCGCTGAAGGTGCCTCTCGCGAAGTCCCGGTTGACGACGATGAGCGCGAGCGGTGCGTCGGCGCGAAACGTCGGGTTTGTGTGCGTGCGCGCGATGGTCTCGATGGCGTGCGGGGCCACCGGGTTCAGCTCTCGGAGGTTGTAGTCAGCCGTAAGCTCCGCAAGCAGCTCCTCGGCCGCAAAACCGAGCTGGCCGAGCGTTCTCACCGCCTCATCCTCGTGGAAGCGGCCGGCGATCGCGTAGTCCTTGGCGGAGAAGTCCCACTCAGCGGGCAAGCCGGAAAGCTGCTCGAGAAAGTAGTCCACAGGGACGCGGTTGCGTGTGCTGAACGAGAAGGAGTCGTTGACCGGCCGGACCCTCTCGACGTAGTCGGCGACCAGGGCGTCCTGGGCGGCCGTCGACGGCCATCCAAACGCCTCAAGGGTGTAGACGCCCTGAATGTCGGTCGGCTGCCACGACTGGAGGTCGTCGGGTCGGTACCCAAGTGCATGCCCAAGGGCCACCGTGGACGCCGAGGGGGATACGGCGAACCAGTCGACGAGCGCTTGCTCGGGCACCATGTAGCGCACAAGGTCGTTCACGTTGCGACCTCCCAAGACGCCGAAGTACAGGTCGAACCACGGTTGAAGCGCCGGGTTGCCCTGCATGACGTCGTGCACCGTCTGGAGATAGCTGCCCCGCGCCACGCCCGCGACGGTCACCTCTTGGCTTCCGATCGGCGAGTCGGCGCTTGTCGACGCGGTGATCCACGAGATCTGATCCTCAAAGTCGTTCGCGTCGTTGGGCATCCAGTGGGCTCGACGGAAGCGCACCGTTGCCGGCGTCGTCTCGTTGTCTTCGTAGGCGATCGTCACCACCGAGGGCCCGATGATCTCCGTTGTCCATTCTGAGTTCACGATGCTCTGTGCCGGTGCGATTGTGAGGGCAATGGTGCCACTGCCCGACAGGGACGCCTTCGCCGCCGGGGTGAGGTCGATGGTGAAGCTGCCGACGCCTGGGCTCGTGCCATTGTCCAAGAAGGGCTCCCACTCCGACGGTTCGAGCCCGGGGCCCTCAAATGACGGCAGCGGAGCGCCACCTCCCGGGCCGCCCGCTCCGCTTGAGCCAGCGTCATCTGGAGGTGAGGAGACAAAGTCGTCGGAGAAACCGCCGACTGGCGTTGGCTCGCACTCACCTTCACCTTCACCTTCACCCTCACCTTCACCTTCACCTTCACCTTCACCCTCACCTTCACGTTCACCTTCGTCGTTCGGTTCGACGGAACAGCCAACGACAGTTGATGCAATCGCGAGGACAGCGGCGAGTGTGAGCGGCTTCATGACAAGGTGCTCCTGGTGAGTGGCCAATGGCGCAAGATGCTGCGTGCGGCGTGCCCGAGGTCTGCCGATGAAAAAGCATATTTCATGCCAGAGACGAACTCTCCTTGAGACGCGCCGCCGCGGGACGTGCTGCGATCTCGAGGCCGCAAGGATGCTGCGTCGGAATCTCACGTTTCGACGATGACCCAAAAGCGGCCATAGGGCGACGCCCCAAAAGCGGCCAGAGCTGCCCGCTGAACCGCTTCAGGCCATCGGGTGCAGGACCGCCGTCAACGCATCGCGCACCCACAGTGCTGGTGTGCTGCAGCCCCACGGCAACGACGATGCGTCGTCGAGAACTGCCGCCACGTTCGACGAAACCCACCAGCAGTTGGTGCCCCTGCGTCGTGGTGACGCCGTCGCGCTTCACCCGCTGCTCGCGCACGGCAGTGGGCCCAACCGCTCCGATGGCGCGCGGCGCATGGTGACGGTGTGGTGCGTGGGCGGCTCACGCTTCGGCTGATCGCGCACTCACCCTTGCCCACGCTCAGCAGAGAACGCGTCGCGGAGCAGCGGGCCGAAGCGACATTCTCGCGTACCAGCGCCTGAACGATGCTTGAGCGACGTACGCCAACCTCACACGCTTCCATGGCGTCTTCGCGCCCACGAGCCGCCTGCGCACACAGGTTGTGCCCCGGCCGCCGCCGAAGACGACAACGACCGAGACGACCACACCGCCGTCGGCGCC
>JBIKRQ010000009.1:0-43325 GCA_044349155.1 Myxococcota bacterium | reverse complement strand
TGCTTCGAATCTTCACCACGCATGACAGGTAGATCCGGAACACCCGATATTTGGCGCAGCTCTCGACGACGAACACCTCATTTCTCGTCGAGAACCGACTGCCGACTTTTTCAGCAACCTGCTAGCGAAAAAGCAATGCGCCCACGACGACGATGACGATGAGGGCGGCCACCACCGCCAACACCATCGGCAACGACGACGGCGGCGCGTGCTCGGCGAAGAAGGCGTCGTCGTCGGCGAGCGAACGCTGTGCGCGCGGATGCGGCACCGACGCCGGCAACGACGATGCACCCAACGACGAGGTCGGCAACGACGATACCAGCGGTGTGACGGGCCCCGGTGCCGGCGGCGACGACGACGTGGTGGGCGTGCTGTTGGCGTCCGTGGGGAGCTGCGAGAGCCGCTGCCAATGGCGATCGACGACGGAGGTGCTGCGGCCTTCGTCGACGCGCGCGACGATGCCGAGCTCACTCAACTTGAGCAGGGCCCGCAGCGCCAGCGGTGGCGCAAGCGGGGCTTCAACGAGCAGGGTGGCGACGTCGCGGGTGCCGTCGGCGAGGCGGGCAAGGCGCTGCACGTCGTCGGGCAACGTGGCTTTGTGGTTGCCCAGCAGCACGAGTTGCACGGCCAATTGCCCCTGCAGGCCCCCCAGCGCGACCGCCTCAAGACGCAGCTGCTCGAGCTGGGCGTCGACGGTGGCGAGCACGTGGTCCAGCGGCCCCAGCGTGGGCAGTGCAGACAACGACGACACGAGCGACGGCGACGCCGGCCGTTGCTGCACCTGCTGCGGCTCAACCAGCAGGGTGCGGACCAGGGCGTCGAGGCCAGCGCTGCTGCCGACGGTGGCGGTGATCACCTGCTGACCAAGCACCACCACCCGGGCAGGGACTGCACCGAGGGAACACTCGAACACGGTGCCAACGACGTCGTCGCCGCCGGCCTGCAGCAGGGTGCGCAGCATCGGCGGAGCGTCGCTGCTGGGGTGTGGCGATGCAACCATCCGTTCGTCAGAGACAGCGTGGCTCAGCGGCTCAATGCAGCGACTTGAGCAACAGCTCGAGCTGGCGCTTCACGCGCGGGTCGGTCTCGCGGCTGGCGGCGGCTTGCAGGGCGGCACGCGCACGCGGATCGGCGCTGTCGACGGCGGCGCGGGCGGCCCCGGTGCGCTCGGCGGGATCGGTGCTGGCGAGGCCTTTTTCGATCAACGCCATCGCCCGCTTGTCGCCCAACACCGACAACAACCGCAGCGCCTTCTGCCGCTCGGGGCCCGCCACACCGACGGCGTCGGCCGCGATCTTGTTGACGTCGAGGTACTCGACATGAGCGCGCAACGCCCCGCGGGCCGCCTGGCGCACGTCTTCAGATTGGTCGGTGTCGACGACGATGGCCGTGAGCGCTGGCACCGCGCGTTGGTCGGTGCGCTTCTCGAGCAGCCGCGCGCAACCGGTGCGCACGCCCGAGCCACCGTGCTCGAGGCCACTCACCAACAGGGGCACAGCGCGATCGTGTGGCAGCGTCGAGACGGCCTGTGCTGCTGCAGCAGCCACCGCTTCGTCGTCGTCACCGAGGGCGTCGATCACGCGGGTGGCCAGGCCCACCGAGGCCCCGGGCTCGCGCATGACCTCGCCGTAGGCGGTGACCGCGGCCAGGCGCTGCAGCGGGTCGTCGGAGGTGAGGGCCTCGCGAAAGGCGAACAAATGCTCGGGCTTGCGAAAACGCGACAGCGCCTCGGACGCCTCGGTGCGCACGTAGGCGTCGCGATCGTGCAACGCCTCGAACAACGGCTGCAGCCCGCCCACGTCGCCCAGGCGCCCGATCGCGGCGGCAGCAGCGGCGCGCACGGCGTAGGACTCGTCGCCGCGCAGGGCGTCGGCCAGCACCGGCAAGGCCCGCGCGTCGCCCATGCGCCCCAGCGCCACGGCGGCGGTGGCCCGCACGCGGAACGATTCGCCGGATTGCAACGCCTCGACCAGCCGGTTCACCCCTTCAGACGACGCCGGCGACGCCTCACCACTGTCGGCATCGTTTTGGGCAAACGCCGGGGCAGCAAGCGCCAGCGCTGTCGCCAACGCCGTCAGGCGGGGCAGACGCCCGGCAAAGCGCGGCTGGTGTGGTGCGACAGGTTTCGACGGCAGAAACATCGTCGAGGGAGGTAGCACGTCGAGATCGCAGGCTTCAAACCGCCTCGGTGCGGCACACCCGCCGAGCATGTCGAAGCCGGGGCTCGTCGGACGGTTTGACTGCTTCTTCGGCTGGCGCCGAAGAATTCTCCAGATCGCTCACGACAGGGTTTGACACTGCCGGACGCGCTCGCTACCTCCGCCGCCGTATTCACTGTTCCCGCGTGAGCGGAAACGAGATCAGAGCGGCGTGAGCCGCACGAGCAAGGAGCTTGTCTTGACGAAGGTGACCGTTCGCGATGGCGAGACAGTTGATCGCGCGATCAAGCGCTTCAAGCGCAAGGTCGAGCAGGCCGGCATTTTGAAGGAAGTCCGCAAGCGCGAGCACTACCTCAAGCCGTCGGTCAAGGCGAAGCTGAAGGCTCGCGCCGCCGAGGCCCGCGCCCGTAAGCGCGAGAAGCGCCTCCTCCTCAACGGCGTCTGAGCCTCCGCACGGCGCAGGTCGTGCAAGTCGTCCAGACGTGTTGAATCGATTCTTTCCTACGACCGCCCTGCGTTTTTCGAACGCTGTGGCGGTCGTGGCATGTCTGGCGACCGCCACTGCCGCGGCTGCCGACGACGACCCGCCCATCGTCATCGACGACGTCCCGTTTGGCGCCACGCCCGACGCGTCCAGCACCGACAGCCCGGCTCAGGGAGATGACGACGCGATCGTCATCAGCGACGACGACGACGCGATCGTGGTCAACGACGACGACCCCGTGATCGTGCTCGGTGGCGATGATGCGCCCATGCCCACAGCACGGGTGGCGTCGGGCCCGTTGGGGCGGGTGTGGGATGCGTGGCACGTCGCGATCGACAGCGAAGTGGTGGCGTCAGCACAGCGCACCACCGCCGACAACGGTCCGTTTCGCTTGTTGGGCAGTTTGTGGCTCGAGAGCTGGCTGCTGCCCGCCCCCAACCTGAGCTTCTACGGCAACGCCGTGGGCCGCCTGGCCTGGGACGCGACCCCAGAGGGCCGTGTGACGGCGTTTGTCGACGTCTACGAGCTGTACGCCAAGATCAGCCTCGAGCGCGCCACGGTGCAGCTGGGGCGCCTGGTGGTGCCGTGGGGACGCACGCAGGCGGTGGGCTTTGGCGATCGCCTCCAACCCTCAGACCTGCGCCGCGGTGGCCGCTTTCCCGAGCCCGCCCGGCAGAAGCAGCCGCAACTGGGCGTGCAGGTCAAAGGTGCTCTCGACGTCGTGGGCGTCGAAGCCGTGGCGTTTTTCACCTACGAGCCCACCGAGGGCCCAATGAACGCCACCAACCAGGGCGGTGTGCGGCTGGGCCGGTACCAGACGGCGTTGGTGCGCTCGTCGGCGGCCGCGTTTGGCCTGCTCGGCGACGAAGACACCAGCGCCCTGCGGCCCCTGCAGGATCAAGCCGAGCCCACGTTGGCGCTGCGGGCGTGGCGGCGGTTGGGCGAGATCGACGTGACGGGCAGCGTGGCCTGGCACCTCGACGACACCGCCACCCTCAAGCTCGCTCCCGAGGTGCAACGCGCCCTCGCCAACGAAGCCTTCATCGCCCTTGGCACCACTGCTGCGACGGCACCCTGCAATGGCTCGACGTCGCTGTCGTGCCTGGGCACCAACGGTGCGCTCAGCTCGAACCGCACCACGAGCGTGGCGCTGGATGCGAGCTGGGGCCTGGGTCTGATCGTCGCTCGCGCCGAAGGGGTTTGGTACCCAAAGGTGGGCCGTGAAGGCGGCAAAACCGCGCTCGTGGTCGACGACACCGGCCTGCATTCCGTGCAGGTGCAGCACGCCGCGATCGCCGTGGCCGCCGAAGGGCAGCTGGGCCCGTTTGTCGACGGCAGCCTCGAATTGTTCGACGTCGTGTACGGCGACGTGCCCGCCGGGGCGCGGCTGTGGGGCGTGGAAGTGTTCGATGCTGCCACCGACGTCAGCACCAGCCGCATGGTGCACCGGTTGGCACTCGGGGCGGCCCTGGGCGGAGCCCTGCTCGACGAGCGCGTGACGTGGCGTGTGCGTGGCGAGGCGGGGTTGTTGCAGCAAGACGTGCTGGCCTCGGGCGAGGTGCGCTACCTGCTGCCCGTGTTCGACCTGTACGTGGGCGCGCGCGCCGACCTGTTTGCTGGTCGCGCGGGCACGCCGGGCTGGATGCGCGAAGGCGCGTCGTCGTTGGGCGTGTTTTTGGGCGAGGGCTCGTGATCAAATACCTGGGCAGCAAGCGTCGGCTCCTGCCCCTGATTGAGGCCACCATCGACGACATCGCGGCGACGTCGGCGGTGCGCAGCGTGCTCGATCTGTTTTCGGGGACGGCGCGTGTGGGGCAGGCCCTCAAGCGCAGCGGTCGCCGTGTGATCGCCAACGACCACACCGCCTACGCCGCCACCCTGGCCCGCTGCTACGTGCAGGCCGACGCCGAAGACGTGGCCGACGACGCCGCCCGCCTGATCGCCGAGCTCAACACCCTGCCCGGCCGCCCCGGCTGGTTCACGACGACGTACAGCGAGCAGAGCCGCTTTTTTCAGCCGCAAAACGCCGAGCGCATCGAGGCCGTCCGCGATCGCATCGCCGAACTCGCCCTGCCGCCGCTTTTGCACGCGGTGGTGCTCACGAGCTTGATGGAAGCCGCCGATCGCGTCGACTCGACCGTGGGCGTACAAATGGCCTATTTGAAGCAGTGGTCGAAGCGCAGTTTCAACACACTCGAACTCCGACTTCCTGCGTTGACCAACAAAACCGGGCACGAACCATCGGTGGCCACCCAGCTCGACGCTGCGGAAGCCGCCAGCAGCTTCGAGGTCGACGTCGCCTATCTCGATCCACCCTACAATCGACACAGCTATCTATCGAACTACCACATCTGGGAGACGCTCACAGCCTGGGACCACCCGGAAGTGTATGGCATCGCCCAGAAACGGGTGGACTGCCGCACGCGCAAGAGTGCGTTCAACAAGCCGCGGGCGTTTTCGGCGGCCTTTGCCGACGTGGTGGATCGCCTGCGCTGCCGGCACATCGTGGTGTCGTTTTCCAACGAAGGCAGCATCAGCGAAGAAGACATCGTGAGCGTGCTGCAACGTCGTGGGCCCGTGCGGTTGGTGGCCGAGCAGGGGTACCAGCGCTACGTGGGCGCGCGCATTGGCATTCACAGCCCAGGCGGCGTGCGCGTGGGCGAAGTGAGCCACACCGAAAACGTCGAGTACCTGTACGTCGTCGACGTGGAGGGCTCGCCTACTTCGGCTCCTTCGACTCGAGCGTGATGGCCAACGACTGCATCGTTTGGCCCGGCTGAAACTGCACGCGCCTGCTGGCGGTTTGGCCGTCGAGCTTGACGATCACATCGTGGGCCATGTTGTCGATGGGCACCGCCACCTGCGCTGGCGCAATCGACTCATTGCCGTCGACGATCACTTTGGCTCCGCCCGGCGTCGTCGTCACGAGGAGCACGCCAAATTCGGTTTCGGGGACGGCGGCTGGAAACGCCATCGCTCCCACAGCAAACAGCAGCAGCGACATGGCCGCCATGCCCACCGAGGCGCCCACCATCGCGAAGTACGCAGCAGGTCGACGAGGCGGAGCTGCAGACACGTCGTCGTCGTAGGCCGCTTCGGTGCCGCCCATCTCGAAGCCTGGCTGCGTGTGCTCGACCGGCTCGGGCTGCGACAGGTGCGGCAACGGCAGGCGCGCCTGCGACTCGGCCGCGACAAATGGCTGGTTGAACGGCGACGCTGTCGACAACGGCGAGAACTCCGGCACGCGCTGCACCGGCTGCGGTGTGGTGCGGTCGTAGCGCTGCGGTGGTGGCAGGGGCGCACCATCATCGATGGAGCTGTCGACCGATTGATCTGCCGACTGATCCACCGAGTTGTCGACGAGCGACGCCGTGCGCGCCGCAGCCGCGTTGCCCCGACCATTCAACGTTTGCGGACCGCGGAACTCATCTGCAGCTGCCCGGCGCGCCGCCGCAGGCGTGGTGGGCGGCATCGACGGTGTCGACATCGGCAGACCCGCGCGCGTTTTGTCTTCGTCCTCGTCGATGGTGGCCGCGGGCGCCGGCCGCTTCGCCGCCACTTTTGCCGCCTGGGCCGCCGCACGATCGCGCTCGACCTGCTCGAGGTCGTAGCCCGGCATGGTTTTGCCGTCGTTGTCGTCGTCGTCGTCGTCGACGGGGGCGTTGCGGGCGGCAGCGACAGGTGCCGGCGGCGGCGTGCGCTGCTTTTGGCCCACTTCGTCGCGCACGCGCGAGGACACCTGCGGCGGTGCTGGCGGCTTCACCGCAGGGCCTGGTTGGATTTTGTCGTCGACAAGGGCCGCACTCAGCGTCTTGCTGTCGACTTCTTCTTCGACCGCGGGCTTGATGCTGTCTTTGCCCTGGCTGGTCGGGATGATGACCTGGCCCACGCCTTTGACGACGAGGGTGCCCTCGGTGGAGTTGAGCTCGTCGTCGAACAGCTCGTACAAAAAGCGGCTGACGCGGACGTTGTTCGACTTCTTCGGCGACGTCTCGAGCCAATCCTCGAGGGCAAGCTGCATCTCTTGCGCCGACTTGTAGCGACGGTCGGGGTTCTTCTCGAGCGCCTTGCTCAGAAGCTTCACCACCTCCATCGGGATGTCGGGGTTCATCTCTCGGGGGTTGAGCGGCTTTTCTTGAACGATCGCCTTGAGGGTTTTGAGCGAGTTGTCGCGCTCGAAGGCCCGCATGCCCGTGAGCATCTCGTACATGACGAGGCCGACGGCGAAGATGTCGCTTCTGTGATCGATCTTCGCGCCGCGCACCTGCTCGGGGCTCATGTACGCGTACTTGCCCTTCAAGACACCCGCGCGCGTTTGCGCCAACTGCGTTGACGCTTTGGCGATGCCGAAGTCGACGACCTTCACGCCGCCAGCAAAGCTCACGAGGATGTTTTGCGGGCTGATGTCGCGGTGGACGATGTTGAGCGGCTTGCCGTCGTAGTCTTTGCGCGCGTGGGCGTAGTAGAGGCCGTCGCACACACCAGCGATGATCTTGACGACGTGCTCGACGGGCAAGTGCCCACCCAGCTGCTGCTGCTTGTTGATCAGATGCTGGACATTGCGTCCAGAAACGTACTCCATCGCGATGTAGTAGGTCTGGTCGGCTTTCCCGAGGTCGTAGATCTGCACGACGTTGGGGTGGCTGAGCTTGGCGGCAATGCGCGCCTCGTCGAGAAACATCGACACGAACTCAGCGTCGCTGGCCAGATGCGGCAGGATGCGCTTGAGCACCACCACCTTCTCGAAGCCCTCGAGACCCGACTGCTTGGCGAGAAAAATCTCGGCCATGCCACCAATCGCCAACCGCTTCAGCGGCTCGTAGCGGTCGATGCGCGCTGGCAGATCGTCTTGCTCGTTCATCGTCGTCTCCGTTGAACACGGTAGTCGGCCGCTGTCGTCGAGGTCAAAGACGTGACCGACGCCGTTCGTCCTACATGTAGGCAGATCGAGTTCGTGGCGCGACAACGGCCGAAATGCGGGTAGCATGCGCGCCATGCGCGTCTGGTTTTTCCCCCTGGTTGTCGTCGCTGTGGCTTCGCTCAGCGCGTGCTTTGAACCCCTGGCGTTGGGCAGCACCTGCACACGCGACACCGAGTGCGACGACGACACGCTGGCGTGTGTGCGCGTCGATGGCGGGCGGGTGTGCCTGCCAAAACGCGATGGTGAGGGCGAAGGAGAAGAAGGCGAGGGCGAAGTCGGCGAGGGCGAGGGTGAAGGCGAAGGAGAAGTCGGCGAGGGCGAGGGTGAAGGAGAAGTGGGCGAGGGCGAGGGCGAGGGCGAAGGCTGCCTCGAGTCGGACCGCCGAATTCCCGCGAATTCCGGTGTCGGCGCCCATGTCGCTGCGCGTGCTGGCGAGGTGGCCGTGGTCTTTGGCGCCGGGCCGAAGGTCGTGTTCGCCCCAACCGGCAACAACGCAGCACCGACGGCGCCGGTCACGGTGGGCAACGATCCCGCGGGTGAATTCACCACTGCCGTCGATGTCGCGTTCAACGCCGCGACCAACGACTGGATGGTGATCTACATCCACACCAGCGATCGGCGCGAGCTGAAGCTCGTCACCATCGACGCCGACACACGCGCTGCCACCACGCCGGTGGTGCTGCGCGCGCTCGCAGAGAACATTCCGTTTGAATCCAACCACCTGCTGGTGCGCAGCGACGGATCGTCGGTGGTGTTGTCGTCGGCCTCGAACATCGACAGCGGCATCGGCAGCATCGCAGCGGTGCAGCTGTCGGCGTCGATGATGTTCTCGAGCGTCAGCGTGGCGTCGGGCGCGGTCGTTGCCGGGCAGCCGATGTTGGAGTCCAGCGGAGCGGTGTTGTTTGCTGTGAGCCCTACCGACCGCACCCGCCTGCGCGTGCTGCGCTTCGCGACGACGGGCACCACCTCGACCGTCCTCGACACCACCAAGGCAGGGAACGTGGCCGCCACCGTGTTTGTCGGCACCAGCAAGGTTGTCGCGTACGCGGTTGAAGACGTGGCGCTCGACAAGTCCTACTTCGCCTGCCCCGTCGACAACTGCACCGCCGCCACCACCTTCAGCAGCGAGGTTTCGATGCTCGACTGGGGCACCGCGGGGGTGGCGTCGCTGGGCGGCGACCGCTGGTTCATCGCTGGCGAAGGCGAGACCAGTTTCGGTCCGGGCACTCCTGTACCGATCATGCTCACGGCCGAGATCACAACCACCGAGGTCGCCCCGTCGTCGCCCGGCGAAACACCCGCTGGTTTGCTTGGCTCGGCATCGGCGGCGGCCTTCAGCGGTGGCGTCGCCGCGCTGTATGGTGTCGCCGTCGATGACTGCGCAGTCGACTGCAACCGCGACCTGATTCTTGCGACAAGGTGTTCGCCATGACGTCACGCAGACGCCCGCTGGTTCTTCACATGCCCACCGATGTCAGGATGCCTGCGATGCGCATCAGCGGTCTGCTGCTTCTGGTCTCGCTCGCGCTGGGGTGCTTCGCGCCGCTCGAGCTGGGTGCTCCATGCGATGCCGACGACGACTGCGGCGCTGGCCTTGTGTGCACACCGCTCGACGACGGCGCCATCTGCTTGACCGCTCGCGGTGAGGGCGAGGGCGAAGGCGAAGGAGAAGGAGAAGGCGAGGGCGAGGGCGAGGGCGAGGGCGAAGGCGAAGGCGAGGGCGAAGGCGAAGGCGAGGGCGAAGGTGAGGGCGAGGGCGAAGGCGAAGGCGAAACGACCTGCGCGCCCCACGCGGTGCTGCTGCCGGCCACACACGCGCTCGTCGCTGCTGGGGCACCGGGGCAGCTTGGTGTTGTGTTCAGCACAAGCAACGACGAGCTGGTCTATGCGCCGTTCGACATCCACCAGGGCACGCTGGGCGAGACCTTTGAGCTCGAGCCACTTGGCGATGCCATCGGTACCGGGTTTGCGCCACTGGCCATCGATTGGGACGAAACCGGCGATCGCTTCGTCGTGGTGTACGAGAGCGTCAACAATGACCGCCGCCGCATCGGTCTCATCGCCTCGGACCTGAGCATCGTGCGGCAGGTGGAAGACCTCAGCGCCACCACCACGATCGAGGCAGCGTCGGTGCGTGTGGTGGGCTCGCACGCGTTTGTGGTCCTCTCGACGATGGAGTCGTTCAACCCCACGGTGCGCATCCGCACGTTTGAGCTGGAAGACTTTGGCGAAGGCAGCGCCACGATTGCCGACGTGTCGACGTCGAGCCCGGCTGTCGTCGATGCAGGGGGCGTTTCGTTTGGCTTGGCGAACCGCAAGCTGTCGTACGCCCACGTCACCCTCGGCGTGAACCACACGCCCTCGATCCGTCAGGTGGAGCCACTCTCATCGACGACCGACGAGTTTCGCAACGTCGCCGTCTTTCGCGGCGCGCAAACGATTCTGACCTTCACGCGTGCCGACGAAGGCGGCGCGGGCGGCGGCGACTTTGTGTGCAACATCGCCTCGTGCGACGAACCGACGCCCATTCCGTGGAGCATGCAGCGGTGGCAGTCGTCTGCCATCGCCTACCGCGACGAGGACCGCTGGCTCTTCGTCGGCAGGACGTCGTCGGACAACAGCATCGCTGCCACGATCGACGTCGCCGCCTGGCCCACCACCGAGCCTGCTGGCGAAGCGGAAACAGTCTTCAGCTCGGCCACGGCTTTCGTTGACGGTACGGCCTGGGTCGAGAGCACCACCGTCGCCAGTTCCCTCGTTCACACGCTCGTCACGGACTGCACGCCATGAACGTTCTGCTCCTTTTGGCCCTTGCCGCTGCTGCACCAGCACCAGCCCCAACCGACACGATGACGACAGCGCCCACGGCGACGAAAGCGGTCGAAGAACGGCGACTGCTCGTGTTCTCGTTTGCTGGCGAAGGGGTCGAGCCCCGCGTCGTGCGCAGCGTGGAGCGCGCGGTGGTGCAGGCCGCCGACGACGCCGGCTACGAAGCGTTGTCGAATCAAGACATCGCCGCCGTGCTCGACGTCGAAGCCGCCAAACAGGCCGCGGGCTGCGATGGCGCGTCGTCGTGTATGGCGGAAGTGGCTGGCGGCATGGGCGCCTCGCTCGTCGTCACGGGCACGGTGGTCGCGCTGGATGCGTCGCACTTCGAGTTGTCGCTGACGCTGTTGGGCGACAGCGCCACGCGGGTGGTGGCACGCGCCAACGGTACCGCCTCGTCGGCAGCCGCCTTGCGTGACGAGGCCACACGCATCGCCAACCGCTTGTGGGGCGCTGCGCGAGACGACGAGGACGACACGGCCAGCAGCAGCAGCGACCACACCGGCGCGGTCGTGTGGATCGGTGCAGGCACCGTGGGCGTCGTCGGTGGAGCCATCGTGGGGGTGCTGGGCGGCCTCAACGCCATCAACGCGGCGAACGCTCAGGCTGCCGCCAACGATGCCGCTGACCGCTATGCCAACGGCGACGACGGCGCTGCCACTGAGGTCGCCGCCGCCAATGCGGCCATCACGACGTGGAACAGCTGGGGCCTGGGCGCCACAATCGTGGGCGGTGTTGTCGTCGTCGGCGGGCTGGTGGCCGCTGGCGTGGGCGCGGCACAGTTGATGGAGTAGACCGCACCCATGGTCGACCACCGCGACTCTCTGCGCGACCCCGCCCTCGACACGATTCCCCCCGTGAGCGTCGTCGTGGGCGGCGTGGGCCGTGGGGGGTTGCTGTCGTCGTTTCGCGTGGCTGTGGCGGGGGTGCTGCGCACGGTGGCCACCCAGCGCAACATGAAGGTCCACGTGCTCGCGGGCCTGATGGTCATGATCGTGGGCATGGCGTTGCCGCTCGAGCTGTCGGTGCGCGTGATGCTGCTGTTCTCGGTGAGCATCGTGTTGTTCGCCGAGATTCTGAACACCGCCCTCGAGGCGTTGATCGACCTGTTCGTCACCGACTTTCACCGCCTCGCCATGCTCGCCAAAGACGCCGCTGCTGGTGGTGTGCTCGTGTTCGCCGTGACCACGGTGTTGGTGCTCGCAGAAATCCTGTGGAGCCAGTGGCACGTCGTCGTCGACAACCTCGACGCCGTGGTGCGTTCGCTCATCTTTGGCGTGCCGCTCATCTCACTCGAAGCCGCCGGCTTGTTTCTGATTCGTCGTCGTGGACTGCAGCTGCTGCGGCTGCTGGTGAGTGCCGTGTTGCTGGCGCCGCTGGTGGCCCACAGCGCCGATCCCATCTTTGGCTTTGTCGCCGTCATCTTCGTCTGCATCGCCGTCACGGCCCGCGTGCACTACCTGCCGAAGGTGCTGTGAGCACTGGTCGCCCGCGCGCGGTCACCATCGACCTCGACGGCGCCTGGTGCTACCGCGCGATCCACGGCCACCACGTCGACGATGCACGCGCCCACGACGACGCGTTGCTGCTCGATGCCCTGCCCTGCTTTTTGGACCTCTGCGCCGACGTGGGTGTCACAAGCACGATCTTCGTCGTCACGCGCGACCTGCGCTCCGAGCGGTTGCAGCAGCTGCTGCAGCAAGCACACGCCGCGGGCCATCAGTTGATGAGCCACTCGCACGCGCACCACTACGACCTGTCGCGCCGCCACGTCGACGACATCGCCGCCGACCTGCAGGCGTCGCGGGCCGCGTTGCAGGCGTTGACGGGCGAGGCCCCCGTGGGTTTTCGCGCTCCTGGCTACAACCTGTCGTCGTCGTTGTTGAAGGCGTTGGTGGCCACGGGCTTTTCGTGGTCGTCGAGTGTGTTGCCTTCGCCGGCCTACTGGGCTGCACGCGTGGCGATCCGCGCGAAGACAGCACTGATGCGGCGCTCGTCGTCGTCGTTGACGGGTTCGCTGCAGGCGTTTTCACCGTGGTGGGCGTCGTCGACGAAGACGGCATCGCTGCGGCTGCGCGAGTTTCCGATCACGTGTGCAGCGGGTTTGCCGTGGACGGGCACCACGTTGGCATTGGCGAGCGACGCGTTGGCCGAAGCGATGACGTCGGTGGCGTTGTCGACGACCGCCGCAGCCGACGTGTGCTTCGAGTTGCACGCTGCCGACTGTGCTGACGGTCGCCACCTGCCGCTCGATCAACCCGATGCCAACGTGCCCCTGCGCGACAAACTCCGTCGACTGCGCCGCACGCTGGTGGCCATCAAGAGCGCGGTTGTCGATGTTGACGGGGCCTGTCGGCAGCCTCGCTAGCCAGCAACGCGCTCACGTCAGAGTCCGCACACCACCTCGTCTTGCGGTGTGCACACGTTGCCGAAGCACTCGTCGTCGCTGTCGAGGCACTCGTCGGTGCATGGTTCACCGGTGCGAGGTTTCTGCACGCAGACGTCGTCGATGCACGAAGACGTTGCTGAGCATTCCGCGTTGAACGAGCACGACCCTCCGTCTGGCGCGTCTTCTTCGCATGCCGTCGCGCCGCAAAAGCCAAAGCACGCTTCATCGACGTCGCAGTCGTCGCCTTCGTCGCCGAGAGCACGACAACGTTCGCTCTCGTCGTCGCACCAGGCGCCATCGGTGCAGCCCACCGTGCTGCTGCAGACTTCGCCGAGACGTGAGGGCTGCGAGAGGCAGACGCCGACACCGTCGCGACCGCTCTCTCGGCGCCGGAGGCGCAGCCCTCGCCACGACGCCGTGTACCGACGAAGGCTTCGGCCGCAAAGCACGGCCACAGGTCGCAAAACGACTCCATCGCGTCGATGCAGGCTTCGATGCCTGGGCCTCCTGTGGTGCCGTGGCGTGAATCGTCCACGATTCGAACGCCTGGGCCTCCTGGAAGACAATCAGCCAGTGCGCGGAGGTAGCGTTGGAGGGCTTGCTCGCCTTCGCCTTCGCCCTCGCCCTCGCCCTCGCCGCTTTCGCCTTCGCCTTCGCCCCCGCCCTCGCCGCGGCGACGCTCTTCTTGATCGCCGACATCGAGGACCTGGGGACAGCCCAGCGCCGACAACAAGAGACACGCCACCATCAAAGCCCGCATGATTCACTCCGCGACGACACGTGCCGTCAATCTGTGTGCCCAACGATTGGAACTGCTCCGCGAGATCTGTCACCGGACACGTCGCCGAAGGGTGCTCTTGTGGTCGCGGACCTCGTCGATGGAGGCTGGTACTTCGATCACTGGCTGGTGGCGAAGCAGAGGCCCGTGTCGAGGACCAACTCGATGCAGGTGCAGGGCACGCCTGAAGCGCTGGCGCAGGCATCACAGTCGACGTCGCTGGTGCAGGGCTCGGTGCAGGTGCCGAGGAGGAAGCTGCAGGTGAGGTCCGAGCGACAGTCCGCGGTGGAGCCGCAGGGCTCGTTGACGTCGCCGGTGCCGGCATTGGCGACGCAGGCGTGGTTGGCGTTGCAGATCTGGTTCGCGTTGCAGTTGGCATTGGAGCGACAGCCGATGGCGCATCGGCCGGTGCCAAGGTTGCAGAACTCATTGGCCGCACAACTGCTGTCGGCGCTGCAGGTGGTGCCTGGGGGGCTGGCGCTCAGGCAGTTGCCTTGCTGGCGCTCGACGCGGTTGGCCGTGACCATGGTGACCACGCCGTTGTCGACGTCGATACCGGCGACGAGCCAGTGGTCGCCCTTGCGGATCGAGCGGCTTGATTCCAGCGCGAGCCGTCCGTCGGCAAAGACCTGCACCGTCGCAGTCGTGGCCGACCCGATCTCGAAGGCATCAACGAGGATCGTGTAGAGGCCGTCGGTGGGGCGCGCGTAGGAGATGCTCTCGGGACCAAAGCCGCTGGTGTCGTCGATGTCCATGGTGGCGCCCCAGCTCGGGGTGTCGTTGAGGTAGTAGCAGTCATCGGCGGTGCAGAACGTCGCCGGGAATGCCTGGGACAGGTGCAGGTCGACGTCGCCAACGGCCGTGTCCCAGGTGAGCTGGATGGACAGGCCGGCTGGAAGTTCGCCTTCACCCTCTCCTTCGCCTTCGCCTTCGCCTTCGCCTTCGCCTTCGCCTTCGCCCTCGCCTTCTCCTTCGCCCTCGCCTTCGCCGCCGACGACGCAGCCGTTGTCGGTGCAGCGCCCGGGGCTGCAGGCCTGAAGGCGCTCGCTCCCAGCGACGCACAGTCCGAGGGTCAGGTCGTCGACGCAGCGGACGGCGCCGTCGGTGCAGTCGATGAGGCCGACGCAGACGTTGTCGGTGCAGCCGAAGCCGCCGGGACAGTCAGGGTCGCGCACACACTCGGGGACCCGGCAGCGGGCGTCGAGGCACAGTTGGCCACCGTCGCAGTCCACGTCGACGTCACACAGCCGCAGGCAGGCGCCGTCGTCGCAGAGCTCGCCCCCCTGGCAGTCGCTGTTCTCGGTACAACGGGCGGCTTCGCCTTCGCCTTCGCCCTCGCCCTCGCCCTCGCCGCGCCGACGCTCTTGATCACCGACATCGAGGACCTGAGAGCAGCCCAGCGTCGACAACAAGAGACACGCCATCACCAAAGCCCGCATGATTCACTCCGCGACGACGGGTGCCGTCAATCTGTGCCCAACGATTGGAACTGCTGCGCGAGATCTGTCACCGGCTTGTGCTGGCTTCTGCTGCGCGGCGGATCGCGCCCTGAAACGCCGAGTCCGGCCACGCCTTGAAGAAGCGTTCGGTGGCGTCGCTGGCGGCTGGCGACGACGACGCCCACAGCACCAACACGTCGAGCGCTTCGCGGGTTTCGAGGTGCGGGGTCTGATCGAAGCGAGCGCGATGGCTGACCAGTGCTTTGCGAGCCTCGAGCACGGCCCCGCGCGCCAGCGCGGCGCGTGCTTGCTGCAGCAGCGCCAGGTCGGGATCAACAGCCGCTGCGGGAACGACGGCGACAGCCTCCTGAGGCTCCTCGCTGACGCGCACTGGCACAACGGCCCTCGCCGCCGCGTGCGACCGCTCGACAGGCGCGACGGGCGCAGCGGGCACAACGGGCGCAGCGGGCACAACGGGCACAACGGGCACAACGGGCACAACGGGCACAACGGGCACAACGGGCTCGACGGGCGCGACGCGCGCAACGGGCACAACGGGCGCAACGGGCGCGACGCGCGCAACTTCAACGGGCTTCGTGTCGCCATCGTGCGTCGCGGACCTCTGGGTGCCCCACCACGCGCCAACACCACCGCCAACACCAGCGCCGACGACGAGGCCCACGGCCAACACAACGGGTTTCGTCATGCCAGCAAGTGCGCCGACAACAGAGCCCGTTGATGCGGGCGCTGCTGCTGCAGGCGCTGATGCTGCTGACACCGCTGCGGCCACTCCAATCCCCACGGATGCAAAAACCCGAGCGCGCAAGCGCTGCGCCACGACGTCGTCGACGGGGGGCGTTGTCCGGTCGCTGTCGATCCACGCCTGCAAGTGCGGCGATGGCGGTTCGAGCGTCATGGAGCATCTCCTGACAGGTGCGCGTGCGCGCGCAGGGACTTCTCAACGGCGACGCGGGCCAGGCGCAGCCGGGAGTAGGCGGTGTTGAGCGGCACATCGAGGGCGAGCGCCACCTCGGGCATTGGGGTCTCGTCGAGGTCGTGCAGGATGAAGACGGCCTGCTGCTCCTCCGACAACGATCGCACCGCCGCCCACACCCAGCGACGCGCCTCGGCGTGGCGCAGGTAGCGCTCGGTCTTGCCGCTGTCGCCATCGACCGGGGTGTCGACGCCAACGTTGTCGGTGGGCACTTCGCGGTTGCTCGCTTTGCGTTTGACGTCGTGGGCGACGCGAAAACAAATGCCAAACAGCCACGGCTTCAGCGGCCGCGTCGTGTCGAAGTCGGCAAGGCGGCGATGCACCACACAGAACACGTCGTGGGCGACGTCTTCGAGGGCGCGGTCGGGGATGTTGAGCCGGCGCAGCGTGTGCAGCACATAGCCAAGCTCTGCGTCGTAGAGCGCGCGAAAATCAGGGAGAGCCACCGCCGAGTTCACTCTGTCGATTGGGGGCGCGCGTGGCGATCTGTCAGCAGATCCAGCGGTTCAAGCGCGACACCCAGCCCGACGGCGACCCAGGCAGGCGCCGTGGTCCAGTGCACCACCTCGCCATCGGTGAGCGTGATGGAAGACAAAGGCACGCCGACCTCGACGCTCGGCACCACAAACACGCCGTCGACCAGCTTGACCCGCGCGGCCAACACCCCGCCGAGCGAGGCGTACAATGCGTCGACCTGCTGCCGGTCGGTGAGGCCCGGGCCGTCGCCGCGCAGCGACCCCAACCGCGCCGATCCGCACGCCTGCAGCCACGACATCAGCGCGCACGGCTGCACGAAACCCGACACCAGCCCAGCCTCCACGGGCCCCTCGGCGGTGGGCACATCTGCCGCGATCCCCACCGCGATCGACGGCGCCACCGACCAGGAGGCATCAGCCAGTCGAGCCCCAACGCCAGCTTGTGCAGTCGCCCCCAGCCACCCCGGCGTGCGCAGCGTGGTGGCAGCAACATCGAGCTGAAGCGTTGGCACCACCTGCACCCGCGACGACGACGGCGGCGACGGCGACGGCGACGGCGGCGACGGCGGTGATGGCGACGGCGCTGGCGCTGGCGCAACGACCGGCGTCACCACGGGTGTTGGTGGAGGTCTGGGTGACTGCAGCAACGGGTCGGTGGCGATCGCAATCACAAGGGCCAGGTCAGGCAGCAAGTCGGCGCAGCGGTCGCGAGGCCCAACACGGGTGACGGTCTCGTCGATGGTGACCACGCCGCCCACGCCGGCGTCGCTGCGTTCGAAACGCACCACAACCGTGGGTGCCGTGCCGCTGGCGAACACATCGGTGCCCTGGGCGCTGGCAACGGCAGCTCGGACCGCGTCGCCCGTTGGGCAGCCCGGCACATCTTCAACCGACAGGCCCGCCGCCACCCAGAACAAGAGCCACATGCCGGCACGCATGCAGACCGGAACAAGCGAGAACAACCACCGTTTTGCGCGCTCACAGCGACTTGACGTGGCCCCAGACGTCGGCGAGCTCTTGATCGGTGAAGGTATCGCCAAAGCCCGGCATGCCGGGGTCGCCGTCGATGACGTAGTCGAAGAACACACCTTCGTTGTTGATGGCGTAGTCGACGGTGTCTTTGTTCGCCGTACCCGAACGGCCATCGGCACCGTGGCACGTCAAACAGTGCGTCTCGTGCAGGGCCTTGCCGTTGTCGAGGTCGGGCGTCAGTGCGGTCACGCTGGCAACGCGTTCAGCGTTGACGCTCGGGCAGCCTGCAGCCGAAGCAACAGCGACAACGATGGCGACGAAAGACACGCGGTTCATGGGACTCCTGACGGGTTGGTGCTCGGTGTCCAACCTGCCATTCCCCCACGCCCGTGCAACACGAAACTACATATTAGAATATGTAGCATCATGCATTTCGGATGTATTCAGAGCCCCTTGAGCAGGCGATCCAGCCGCTCGCGGGCCTCGACCACCTCGACATCCTGACGGGGTGCGGCCTCCTTCGCGTACTCCGACGGTGCTGGTGCGGGCAGCTCAGCACGCGGCTCGGCGGGGGCGTCAGCAGGAGCAGCCGCAACGGGGGCCGACGTGGTCGACGACGACACGGGCTTCTTCGCTTTGGCCTTTGGCGCTTCGGGCTTCTTCTTCGCGGGCTCGGGCACGTCTTTGTCGAAGACGCGGTCGTGCACTTTGTCGACGAGCTCGGCGAAGGTGATCTGCCCCAGGTGAATACCGCCGATCAGGGTCATGCCCACGTCGAGCACCAGCACGATGCCAAAGCCCAGGCAGGCCATGAAGCCCAGCAACACGATGAGCTTGAAGAAGCGGGCGGCGGGCGACGACTTCGCCTTGCCCTTGCCCTTCTTGCCCGAACGACCGCCGCTGGCTGCGACCTTTTTGGCAGGCGGTTCGGCGCGGGCGCCGCGATCGGCACGTCGGGACGTGGCGATCCGGCCAGCAGAAGAAGCATCGGGTTTGGTTCGTGTGCGGCTCACCTGGCCACCGTAGGAGGCGCTCGCCGACCTTCGCCAGTTTCCGACCACCGCCGCCGGACGGCGCCTTGTGACGCCATGACACCGACATGCTCGCTACCTACTGCACTCTAATGCAGTTGTTGTGGGGCCGGTGCGCACTAGATTACAGTCACCTGCCCGCCACGCGACAGCCACAGACGCCACCCCACAGCCACCGGAGCGCTTGATGACCGCGGTTCTGACCAACGAGAAGATCCCAAACAACGTCCACCTCGGCGACGACAAACGTCTGCAGCGCGCGTTGGAATCGTGGCAGCCGAACTTCATCAGCTGGTGGAAAGACATGGGCCCCGAGGGGTTCCAGGAAAAAAACATCTACCTGCGCACCGCGGTCAGCGTCGACGTCGATGGCTGGGCGATCTTCGACCACGTGAAGATGCCGGACTACCGCTGGGGCATCTTCCTCGCCGACCCCGAGGCCGACCGCAAAGTGGGCTTCGGCGACGACTTCGGCAAACCCGCCTGGCAAACCGTGCCTGGTGAGCACCGAAATGCCCTGCGCCGGCTGATCGTGACCCAGGGCGACACCGAGCCCGCCTCCGTCGAGCAGCAGCGCCTGTTGGCCAATACAGCGCCTTCGCTCTACGACATGCGCAACCTGTTTCAGGTCAACGTCGAAGAAGGCCGCCACCTGTGGGCGATGGTCTACCTGCTGCACAGCTACTTCGGCAGCGACGGCCGCGAAGAAGCCGACGAACTCCTGCAGCGCCGAAGCGGCAATCAAGACAAGCCGCGCATTCTGACGACGTTCAACGAGCCCATCTCGGACTGGTTGAGCTTCTTCATGTTCACGACGTTCACCGACAGAGACGGCAAGTACCAGCTGAAGTCGTTGGCCGAGAGCGCCTTCGATCCGCTGAGCCGCACCTGCCGCTTCATGCTCACCGAGGAAGCGCACCACATGTTCGTCGGTCAGACGAGCGTGCGCCGCGTGATCAAGCGGACCTGCGAACTCATGAAGGAGCACAACACCAGCGACGTGAGTGCCTACGGCGGCATCAACCTCGACGTGCTGCAGAAGTACACGAACTTCTGGTACACGGCCTCGCTCGATCTGTTCGGCAACGAGGTCAGCAGCAACGCCGCGTCGTACTTCGCCTCGGGTGTGAAGGGCCGTGCCGACGAGCGCCGCTACGACGACCACATCGCCAAAGAGGGCATCTACAACATGGATGTGCTCGCCGGTGACAAGGTCAAAAGCGAAGAGATCCCGTTGCGAAACGCGATGAACGAGATCCTGCGCGACGACTACATCCGCGACTGCGGTGGTGTGCTCACGAAGTGGAATGCCGAGACCAAAGAGCAGGGCATCGACTTCACCTTCACGCTGCCGTCGCGCCGGTTCCACCGCAAGGTGGGCCAGTGGGCCGAGGCGAAGTTCAACCCGAAGGGTGACTTGATCACCGACGCCGAGTGGGACCGCCTGCATGGCCAGTGGTTGCCGTCGACGGCCGACCGCGTCCACGTGCAATCGCTGATGCAGCAGGTGCTCGAGCCCGGCAAGATGGCCAACTGGATCGCGCCACCCGTGAAGGGCGTGAACGACCAGCCCATCGCCTACGAGTACGTGAAGCTCTGACGTTCGCGTCGCCGCACCGACGGCGATGTGCGATCACCGCCTGATGAAGCGCCTGGTTGCCTGCGTCGTGTGCGTCTGTGCCGGGTGCGCGAGCGTTGGTGGTGACGTCGCCGTTCACGACGTCGACGTGCAGATGTTGCGCCCCACCGTTGGGGGCCTGCCGGTGGATGCCGTCGTTGTCGACGACACCAACCTGCAGGCCTCTGTTCGTTGGAGCGCCCCGTTTGGTGGCAGCGGTGCCGTGTTGTTCTTCGCCGATCGAACCCTGTGCTCGCGTGGTGCGGCAGCACCTGCTGGCCTGTCGATCACGGCGGCGCGCTATGGCTCGGGCAACGATGTCGACGTCGAGATGATGAAGCTCGATGTCGCCGCGGCTGAGGAGCAAGCACTCGACGCCGACATCGACCCTGCCACCGCCGAAGCCTGGCTCGTGGTCGACGCGAGTTCCATCGACGATGCACAGCGCGCCGCCCACGCCTTGCGCAACGTTCGCCCGGTGCACATCGGCGTCGTCGAGAAGGCCAATGCCTCGTCGACGGTGCGACTGCTGCTGCTGCCACCGGGCCCACCGGTGCTGGTCACCGATACGCTACCAGTCAGCATCCAGGGCCCCGCCGTCGACGTCGTCAGCGCGCTGCGTGTCCTCAGCGGTGGGCCTGAACCAGACGCCCACCTGGTCACCGACACCGTCACTGTCGCTGTGTCACTCGGCGAGCACACAACGACGTGGGCGGCGCCATCGACGTCGAGCGCGCGCACTGCGGCCTGGTCGAGCGCGTTTCACACGATGACCTCGGCGATCGAACGCGGCTGCACCGTCAGCCACGTCGACGAGCGATGACGACGTCGTTGCCTCACCTGAAGTACTGCGCCGGGGTGTGCGAGAACACCGACTTGAAGGCACTGATGAACGACGACACGTCTTCGTAGCCGACGTCGAAGGCCACGGCCGTGACGCTGTCGCCGCCGCCCAGCAGCTCCACCGCCACCAACAACCGCAGGTGCTGCCGCCAGCGCCCAAAGGTCATGCCGGTTTCGGCCACACACCGACGGGCGAAGGTCTTCGGGGTCATCGCCACGCTGGCCGCCCATTGCTCAAGGGTGCGCTGGTCGTCGGGGCGGGCGAGCAACTGGGCCGCCACCTGCACCAGCGCCGGCGAGCGCGGCTGCGGCAACTGCAGCACCGGAGCGGCTGCAAGCGCAGGCAGACGATCCAGCACCACCTGCAGCAGCCGCTGCTCGGGCCCCGTCGGCGGGTACGCCGCCCCAAACGACGCCCCGGCTTTCAACAACGCCCCCACCAGCGTGTCCACCGCGACCACCTGGCAGCACTCGGGCGTGGGCGCGGCCGCCGGGTCGACGTACAGCGTGAGCAGTTGAAACGGGCGACGAGAGGCAACGCTGTGGGCCATGCCCGCCGGCACCCAGACCGCCCGCTGTGGCGGGGCCACCCAGCGGCCCGTCGACGTCGTCACCACCAACACCCCGGCCGAGGCGTGGACCAGCTGCGCGTGCCGGTGGCTGTGCCAGACCCCGTCGGTGGCCTCGTAGGTGGCTTCGAGCACAAACGCAGGGGCGGCGGCAGGATCGTCGGGATCGAACGCGGCGCGGGACATTGTCCTTTTTACCACATTCTTTGGCCGAAGCAGCCGAGCCAGACACCCGGGCGGGACCTATGGTGCTTTCATCACCCGAACACGGAGAGACCCCATGCAACGTTTCGCCCTCTGTCTTGCCATGTCGAGCCTTTTTCTCGCTGCTTGTGGCTCGACGCCAAACACTGACAGCCACGAAGTCGCCCGCGCTGGCTCACTGCAAACATTCACGTCGGATGACGCGGGCTTCAACACCCATTCGTTCTGGTGGGATACCGGCAGCGAAGTGATTGTCTTCGATGCGCAGTTCACCCCGGAGCTCGCGCAGGCGCTGATTGCCGAGATCCAGGCGAAGACCGCAAACCCGATCACCTTTGTGGTGGTCACCCATCCAAACCCCGACAAATTCAACGGTGCTGCAGCGTTTCAAGCCATTGGCGCCCGCGTCGTGGCCAGCGCTGCCACTGCCCAGGCCATCGCCGGTGTGCATGCCTACAAAAAGTACTTCTTCGTCAACATCGCAAAGATGTTCACAGAAGCCACCTACCCCGCCGAAGCAACGATCGACCAAACGTTCAGCGGCGACCTGAACCTCCCGCTCAAAAACGGCGCCGTCGTGCAGCTGCACGAGCTGCAGCACCGCGGCGTGTCGTCGACGCAGACCGTGGCGGCCATCCCGGCCCTCAACGCCCTCGTCGTGGGCGACCTCGTTCACCACCAGGCCCACGCCTGGCTCGAAGGCGGCATCGTCGACGGCCAGGCCACACCAGACCTGCCCTCGTGGCACGCGGCCCTCGACGAACTGCAGCCATGGAGCGGCATGACCGTGTACGGCGGGCGCGGCGCCTCGGCCGAAGTCGCTGTCGCCGTGGCCCAGCAGAAGGCCTATCTCGACCAACTGGATGCGCTGGTCACGGCGTACGTGGCCCGACTCGGCACGCGTCAGGCGGAACTCGCAGGCCCCGCCGCCGCCGACCATTTCGCAGCCATTCAAGCCGAGGCCGTCGCGGCATTCCCCGGCTACGCCTTCCCCGAGTTGATTGGCTATGGCGTGTACGGGCTTGTGAACCAGAAGATCGCGAAGAAGTAAGCCTTTCAGCGGGGTCAGCGCTGGTCAGCGCTTCGGCGCCTCGGGCAGACCAAACCGCTGCCGCTGGGTGGCGTGATCGTCGCGCCACGTCTGGCGGCACATCCAGTCGAAGGCGCCAGGCAGAAGGTCGCGGTGGAGTTGCGCCAGCAGCCGGCGCGCCTCGGGCTCGGTTTCGGCAGTCGTTTGCAGGGGCACGCCGTGGCTCAGCATGTCGAACAGCGCCCAGGCATGCCGCGACCAGAGCACCGCCTCGGGCACCGCGGATGGCGCTGCACCTTCGCGCAGCGCGCGCAGCAACCGCGGTCGCTCTGCCGCGTTCAAGACCGCCGTCCAGTCGATGTTCGCCGACGTTGGCTCGTGCACCAGCGGCAACGCCGGGACGCCGGGGAGCAGCGCAACGCCCATCTTCTTGGCGGCAGCGGCGGCAGCCTTGCGCTCCACCTTTTCGAGCTCGGCAGCGTTCGCGGCGGTGGCGAAAGAGGCCCAGGCTTTCTTGCCGTCGAGGGTTCCACGCAACGTCAGCACCGTGGTGCCGAGATGCGTGACCCAGGCGTACGCGTCGTTCATCACGGCCGACACACCAGGAGCCCAGGGCAGCACGCCCAACAGGCTCAGCTTTGCCGGGACGAAGAAGGAGCGGTGGTTCACGAGGTTGTCGATCACGAGCCCCAGCAGGTCTGGCCGGTCGCGCGCGATCGCGTAGGCGATGCCGGAGGCGTCTTGCAGCGGTTCCAGGGCAGTACCGTAGGCTCCGGTGCCCGCTGCTTCGGCGATGCTGGCGGCGATCACCGCCTCCTCGCCGTAACAGAAGTTGTCCGACTGGCAGAGCGCGTCCTCGATCCTGCCGCTGTAGACGGTGGCCAGCCGCAAGGCGAACAAGCGCTGGTTCGCCACCGCGCCCGAGCCGTACCAAAACACCGGGCCGTCGGCTCGGTTCGTGCGCCCCGAGGGAACACCGCGGAGCGCGTCTTCGAGCGCCTTCTGCTCAGCCGCTGACGGGTGCGCGACCCACCGCTCAAGGCGCGCCAGCAGGTCCGGGCCCACGCTGCGGTCCCGAAGTGGTTGCAAGGCGCTTGGGTGAAGGGCGTCGGGCATGGTGGCTCCGGCGCCGCGCGACACCTCTGCAGTGCCAGCCTGCGGCTTTGGACGCGATTGTCGTTTGTGCGAATGCAGTTTGCGAAAGTGCGATCGCGTGAAGGCATCAGCAAAAGCAAAAGCGGCCGAAGTGGCCGCTCGAACAAGCATCAGGTTGCCGTGCTCGCAGCTCAGTGGTGGTGGCCGCCTGGACCATGCACGTGGCCGTGGGCCAGCTCTTCCTTCGACGCGGCGCGGATTTCGGCGACGGTGATTTCAAACGTGAGCGCCTTGCCGGCGAGCTCGTGGTTGAAGTCGAGGGTGAAGTTCTTGCCGTCCATCGCCGTGATGCGCGCGTCCATCTCGGCACCGTCGGGGCCCGTGGCCGTGACGTGGTCGCCGACGTTGTAGGTGCCCTTGGGGAAGCGGTTCTTTGGCACCTGGTGGACGCGGTCGGCTTCGTAGGTGCCGTAGCCTTCTTCGGGGCTCACGAGCACGGTCTTCTTGTCGCCGACGTTGAGGCCGTCGAGGGCCTTTTCAAGGCCGGGGATGATGTTGCTGAAGCCATGCAGGTACCACAGCGGGTCGCCCTTCTCGGAGGCGTCGACGACGAAGCCGCCGTCGATGGTGAGCTTGTAGTCGATGGCGACGGCGTTCTTCTTGGCAATCTGCATGGCGAATCCTCAACGGTGGTGGCGACGTCGTAGGCGCCGACTGCCCCCCCGTCAACAACGCCGCCCTCGACGCGCACCGCACGCGCGCACAGCGGTTCCGAAAGAATTAGACCGCCGGTCTAAACCAGTGGTACACTTCAGCATGCACACCTCCGACATCGCTCCTGTTCGCATCGGCGGCGACCCCCAGGCTCAGGTGCTGCCGAACCTGTGGTGGGCCGTGTGGCCCTCGTCGTTGTTGACCACCGCGCCCGTGTCGCTCACGCGGCTGGGTGAGCGGATCGTGCTGTGGCGCGATGCAGATGGTGCGGCGAAGGCGGCGCTGTCGGCGTGCCCGCACCGCTCGGCCGACCTGGGTCTGGGCCGTGTCGTCAACGGCGAGCTGGTGTGCGCCTACCACGGCTTCTGCTTCAACAGCGCTGGGGCGTGTACGCAGCTGCCGTGCGATGGCCCGCAGGCGCGCATTCCGCCCACGCTGCAGCTCGCGATGCGCCCCGTCGTGGAGGCGCATGGGTTTCTGTGGTTGTCGAAGGGGGCCTGCACCACGCCGGTGCCGTGGGTGCCACAAGCGCCCGAGCGCGGACCCGTGGGTCACATGACGTGGAAGGCGCCGCTGTCGCGGGTGATCGAAGCGATGCTCGACATCCACCACTTCCCCTTCGCGCACCAGCGCTACACGCCCGCGATCACCCGACTCGATCCCTTCGACGCCCGCTTCGACGACGACGACGTCCTGCGCAGCAGCGGCACCTTGCGGCGCGAGGGCGACAGCAGCGGTCAACGCTTCGAGATGAACCTGTCGTTTCCCGGGGCCCTGCACGTGCGCGCCTCGCCACGCATCAACGTCGCGGTGGTGTGCACACCCGTGAGCGAGACCGAGACGTGGATCGCGTTTCGCTTCTGTGTCGACGTGCCGGTGGTTGGCGACCTGCTCGCGTCGCTGCTGCTGTGGCTGGAGCTGCGCTTGATCCAACCCGACGATCAACGTCTGCTCGAGTCGGCCCACCTCGACAGCCCGCGCCAACTGGTGCGCGCCGACAAAGCGATGACCTTGTGGCAGGCACGACGACAGCGTGTGCTGGTTATCCAGGAGCCGTCGTGCGCGCCGGCCGAAGTCCCCAGCCGATCAAGGCCGCCAACACCGTAAAGATGGTCCACTGCACCATGACCCACGGCGTCCCCAGCACCGACAAGCCGTAGAAGACAAACAGCACGGCAAACGACACCTGCAGCGCCAGCAGCACGACCAACAGGGGCTTGTTGCGTTGTGAACGGCGTGCGTCCCAGGCCAGTGCCACGCCCTGCACCAACAGCAGTGCGCTCACCTCGTGCCACAACACTGCCGAGATGGCGCGCAGGTCCGGCGCCAACGACGATGCCTGAATCGGGGCATGCACATCTGCACCGCCACCAACGACATGGATGAAAAACGTCAGCAGCGACAGCACTGCGGCAGCAACGATCGGCCTGTTCATCGCGCACCTCTGGTTTTCCATACGGTAGCGTACGGTTTGCCTGTTCTCAATACGGAACCGTATGGTTCGCCCATGGGCAAGCAGATTCAACGACTTGGACCAGAGGACTGGGTGCTGGCCGGCTTCCGCGCCCTCGTTGCGGCGGGCCCGCAGGCGCTGCGGGTCGAGACGGTGGCGCGGACGCTGTTGGCGACCAAGGGCTCGTTCTACTGGCACTTCGGCAGTCCCGCGCGCTGGCACGAGGCCATGCTGGCCTACTGGGAGCAGCGGGCGTTTGCCGACGTGGCGGTGGCACTGGCCGACCTGGATGGCCCGCAGCAGTTGCGAGCACTCGCCGAGCACGCCACCGCGGGGAGCCACGACGACGCCCATGGTGGCATTGAAGCAGAGCCCGCCCTGCGCGAGTGGGCCCGGGCCGACCCCGCTGTGGCCGAAGTGGTGGGGCGCGTCGACGCCGGCCGCCTCGCCTTTGTCGCCTCGGCCTTTGAGCGCTGCGGCCAACCGCCCGAGCAGGCGCGCCTCTCTGCCGACATCTACTACGGCGCCTACATCGGCCTGCAGACCTTGCGACGCGAGGCGCCCACCATGGCGGCAGCACTGCTCACCCTCGCCGACCGACTGCTGCAGCCAGACGCACGCCCCGTTGTTGCTGGTGGCCCAACACGGCACGTCGACTGAATGCCCCGCCCGCGCTTTCACCGCCTCACCGCCGAGCAGCGCGAGCACATTCTCGACGTGGCGACGACAGCGTTCGCCGAACACGGCTACGAACGCACCAGCTACAACGAGCTGCTGACCCAACTGGGCATGACCAAAGGCAGCGCCTACCACGCCTTTGATGGCAAGGCCGACGTGTACGCCCTCGTCGTCGATCGCGCCGTGGCGCGCCTCGCGCAGGCACTGCCGTTGCCGGCCAGCGACAACAGCACCGCCGACTCGTTTTGGCCTGGCGTGGTGTGCTGGCTCGATGCCTCGTTTGCGTATCTGTCTGCTCACCCCGACACAGCGCGGCTGCTCGCTGATGCCGAACGCAGCGACATCAACGTCGACACCAGCCCGCTCGCAGCGCCCATCCTGCTGCTGCTGCGTCATGGCCAACGCGTGGGCTGCGTCCGCGTCGACCTCGATGACGCGCTGTTGGTGGGTCTGACCGCCGCTGTGCTGCGCGCGCTGGATCGAGCCGCTCTGTCGACGTTGTCAGCGACGACGACGACGACGACGACGACAACAACGGCGCTGTCGACGATCATCCTCGAGACGCTGCAGCGGCTGCTGCGTCCCTGACGTGCTCAACGCGCGCGTTGTCCCCACGCCAACACCGCGGTGCTCAGCGCGAGGAAGCTGCCGCGACGAGCCGACGCTTCGAGGTCGCTGCGCCAGCGTTCGATCTCGTCGACGGTGGCCACGCCACGGGCGATGGCTTCTGCTTCGATCTCGTCGAGCACCACCATCTCGCGAACGAGGGCCAGGTCTTCGTCGAGTTCGGCAAAGCTTTGTCGAGAGACGTCGACGAAGCCGCCCTCACGCAACAGGCCCAGCTGTTGGCGCCCCGCCGTGCCGTTGCGCAACAACGTGGTGGTGTTCAGGCGCATGAGCCGACGCTCGAGATCGACGTCGCCACCGGCAATCGACACCGACGCCCAATCGGCATCCAGCACGCTGATCCTGCCGCCCGGCTTCAACACACGTCGCATCTCAGCGACCACCTGCTCGGGGTGCTCGATGTGCTGCAGCACATATCGGCACGTCACCGCATCGAAGCTGGCATCGGCAAACGGCAGCGCGCACGCATCGCCCACGACACAAAGCCCCCGCTCGTCGACGACGCGCTCGGCGGCACGGCGAACCAACGTCGCGTCGCGATCGACACCGACCACGGCGGCCCCTGCGGCGTGCAACAGCGCGAAGCCATCACCGGCACCGCAGCCGACGTCGAGCACGCGCGCACCAGGCTGCAGCTGCAGCACAGAAACAGCAGCGGCATTCGCATCGGTGGTCTGCGTGGCTGCCGCTGCGAGATACGCCGCGTCGACAGTGCCAGGCGGATGTGACGACATCGCGGTTCCTGCGAACGAAGAAGAAAAAGCGGGCCCTACGGCCCGCGACGACGGTGGTTCAGCGGCGAACGATCATGAAGCACCTCCACCGTGAGGTGGTAGCGCACCCGCGAGGGCCGGCGATCTCACCGCGATCTCACGGCGTCAGCGGCGGCCCTTGTATTCCATCATCCCCTGCATTGTGGACTCCGCGGAGGCCGCGATCTCGCCGTTCTCCTCGACGCGGGCCTTGCAGTCTTCGCACAGCTTCTTCGCCTTGCCGTTCACCTTCACCGCGGTGAGTTCGTCGACGTCTTCACCACATCCCTTGCACTTCATCGCAGCCTCCAGAGCCCAAGCGAACACATCGGGGCTGCATCAGCCCCCGAAGAAGTACATCCCGACATCTCCATGATCGAAGATCATGGAGATGTCGGAATCAAGCAAGGCGGATTGGCGCAACCGACGTCGTCATCGTCTCGCCACCCACAGCCACGTACAACAAGCCATCGCTCACCGTGACCTCGAGTTCGCCGCCGCGTTCGCCCAGGTGGCTGTCGACCTCGTCGAGAAACGCGCTGTCGAGGGCGATCACATCGATGGTCTCGAGCTTGTGGACCTTCTGCCCGGCCAACGCGTCTTTCAGCTGCTGCAGCGGTTGGTGCGTGACGACGACGACGCGCGGTGCGGCTTTGCTCGCCTTGTGCAACCGCTCTGCCGATGGCGTGCCGATCTCGACCTGCAGCGTGAGCCGGCCATCGAGCGTGTGCGACGACAACGCGGGCTCGTCGGGCGACGACAACCCGCCTTTGCTGAAGGCCAGGCCCTCTTCGTACAGCAGCACAAACGCGCACAGACGACACAGCAGAAACCGCCGCGTCTCCGACGGGTGCTGCGCCATTTTGACGTCGAGGGCTTCGTACACGCCGCGGTCGACGTGCGAGAGCTGAACCTTGAACCGAACCGGGGTCGCCGTTTGTGCCATGGCGACCCCGTAGCACAGGCCCTCAGGGCCGACGACGACGCAGTGCCACGTCGACGAAGTCGGTGTTGATCTCGGCGTATGCCGGCGCTGCACCGTTGGCCGGTCCGCGCAGCTGCACGATCACCTCGTCGTTGCGACCAAAGCGCGCCGCGCGCACCAGCGTGGCGTCGAGCTCCGCCGACACGCAGCGATCGCCGCAGCTGTTCGTCGACAAGGCTTCGAAGTGATCGACGCGCCACACCGACAACGTCGCCGCCTCAGGCGGTACATCAGCAAACACCCAGCGCACGGTGGCACCGTCGACGTCGTCAAACCGCGAAGCCCGCACGCGCACACGCATCTGTTGGGCCGGCCGCGCCTGCGCACCGCCGTTGAAGCGCCACAACTCGTTGGTGCGTGGCGTGTTCCCGTCGGGCCCGCCGAACACCCGCGCCGGCGACAACGTACCGCCGTGGATGAGGACCGTGCCGTCGGCATCGGTACCGCTCGCCACACCGTAGCGCGCGCGCGGACGACCATCGCCCTCGGGGTCGGCGATGCGGGCGAGATGCCAGTCGTCGTCGGCAAATTCGTACACATCGTCGAACGCTGCAGAGATCTCGAAGTCGAGGGCCCCCAAACGCGAGTCCTGGTTGGCCACGTCCGGCGTGCCAAGCGTCATCACGGCTGCACCACGCTGGGCCTCGCGCGCAAAGACATGTCCCCAGCGGGCGGGTGGCGTTGTCGTCGTGGAGACAGCACTCCAGGCTTGGCCATCGAAGCGCCACGCGGTCGGGTCGAAGGGCGCACCACCGTACAGCAGCGACGTGCCGTCGACGTTGTCGCGAACCATCACACCAGCCAAACGCGCCGGCGGACGCTCACCGCTGACGGGGTCGCTCACGCCTTGTGCCGAATCGAACACGTGCGTCGCCTGCGAGGCGAACGTGTCGCTCAGCGTGAAGCTGAGACCCCCTTCAACGGCCGTGAACGCTCCGCCAAACCCAACAAGGCGCACGCCATCAAAGGTGAACGCGTGCCCGAACACGCCGTCGGGTGGACCACCAAACACGCAGCCCGCCCCTTCGGGCAAATCAACGCATGCGGGCACGAAGGTGACGTCGGCAAGGCGATGCACCGCCGACGCGCTCGTCGGTCGGCCACTGCTGGTCGACACCAACCCGCCGCCCCAACCAAACACCGTGCCCTCGTCGTCGGTAGCGAGGCCTGGCACGTAGCCGCCGAGCACGCCGCCTGCATCGCCGGCACGGTAGAAGGCGCCGTCTTTGATGAGGTGCAGCGACGTGCCGCCGTTGTCGCCGTACATGAGCGCACCACCCTGATCGGGCCACGCCGTGAGGCGATGATCGCGCGCCGCAAACGTGCTCTCGGCCGTGAACCCCGCTGGTGCTGCAGGGCGGTCCACGCGTTGCCACGTCGTGCCGTCAAATGCCCACAGGTCGTCGGAGAACCCTGCGAGCAGTCCGTTCCCTGAGGCGTTGGCAAAACAAGCACAGTCGTCGCCACCAACAGCGAGCACGCGGCCGCGCAACGCGTCGTACGTCATGCGGTGCAGTGCGCGTGGTGGTGGCGAGGTCAACGGCGTTGCCTGCCTCCACGTCGTGCCGTCGAACTCCCAGGTGTCAGCACTCGGCGGCACCGACACGGACTGCCCATTGTTGCGCTGGGTCAGCACCGTGCAATTGTCGAAGCCATCGGGCTGCGCGCGCGTCCCGCCCAACACGACCAACCTGCCACGACGTCGATCCCAGGCCGCCGCGCTGTCGGTCAACGTCGGAGGTACCGACGCCGCGCACACATCGTCGGTGCACAGCTGCTGCCACGATGTGCCGGTCCAGGCATGCACGCTGCTGCCGTTCCACCACAGCGGGCGATCGTCGTTGTCGACGACGAGCGAGCCGCTCCCGCCCGGTGCCTCGCAGCCAGCAACGCCCGCGCCGCACACCTGCGTCCACGTTGCGCCATCAAACGCGAACGTGCGCCCATCGAGTTCACCACCGTGGGCGATGAGCCGCGCTGAGCGCGCGTCCCACGCGAGACCGTGGTCGACGGGCACTCCGGCCGCGAGCCCACACGCACTTTCGCGGCACAACGGCGAGAACACGTCGTCGCGAAACAACCAGGTCTGCGGGCCGTTGGTGCCCTTGCCAAAAATGACGAGTCCGTCGAGGACCGGCGAGTACGCGATCGCCGCCCCGACCATCGCCGGTGGTCGCACGGCACTGTTGCGACGAAGCAGACGACCATCACGACCGAGTACGAACACGTCGTCGACGGCACCGGTGCAGACGTCGCGATCGGTGATACCGCTGCTTTGCTGACTCTCACTGCGACGTGTCGCACTCCCGCCGAGGATCAACGTCACGCCCCGCGCTGGATCGAAGCCAATGGCCGAACGCACCAACGCACCGGTCAGCGACGTGAGCTGGTCGTTGCCAAACGCGGTCGCCAGCAACTCAAACGAACCCGCACCGGCACTCACCACGTCGTCGTCGTCGACCGCCGCCACCTGCTCACCGTCCAGCGCCACAACATCGCCCGCGTGCAGCACGTCGGTGGCGATGGCCAGCGATTCAAACGCATGGGGATTCAGCACTTCGTCGCCGGCTTCTTCGCCGTTCATCGCCGCAAAGAACACCTGATCGCGCACGCGCACCGGCGTGCTCACGTTGCCCGCTGCATCACCGACGAGGACGTACACGTCGACCACATCGGCCGTGTCGAGCAGGAAGTCGCGTGCGATGCCACCAAAGTCGCCCGCGTCGTCGGCTTGGGTGCGGCCCACTTCGCGGCGTCCCTCGACGTCGCGTGCCACCAACACATGGGCAAGCGGCTCGACCGCGGCGCTGCCCTGCACGGTGAACACATCGAAGCCCGCGCGCTCGCTGCGGCCCCACGGCGCGCGCTCAAACACGACCGCACCTGCTGCATCCACGGCCGCCACGTCGGGTGGGATCGTGTCGATGTGCAGCGCAGCGTCGTCGACGAGCACGTCGAGCTCGGCGACGTTGCCGGCCAGGTCAACAAGCCGCGCGCGCACCGACACCGCCGCGTCGATCGCGGGCACCGGCTCGGGCCACGCCATCGCGAACACCAACGGGCTCTCGCTGCGTTCGTCGCGCACAAGGGCGATGCCGTCGACGTCGACAAGGGTGAGTGTGGGCGCGTCGTCGCCCTCGAGGCGCAACGCTTCGGTGGGCACCACCGAGATCTCGACGGTGGCGGTCGGCGAGATCGCTGCTTCGTCGGCGATCTCAAACGCAAATGGCGTGCGCTGCGGATCGACGCTGCGGTTCACGGCGACAGCACCCACCACCGGTGCCGTGATGTCGACGACGATCTGCGCCACGTAGGCGCGCTCCAACACACCCACGCCGTTGATGGCTTCCACCACCACGTCGACCACACCATCGCTGCCGTCGTGCCAGTCCGCTGTTGGCAGAAGCGTCGCGGTGTACGCCGTTGCACTGCCGCTGCTGTCAACGCTGCCCACCACGGTTCCACGACGTTCCACCACGACGCGCGGCAGCTCGGGCGGTGCCGACGCAAACGTGATGTCCACGTCCACACCGAGAGCGCCGTCGATGTCGGGCTGTCCCACCAACGCGCGCGACACCGTGGCCACGGGCGTGAGCGGATCGGGTTGTTCGCGCACGCACAGGTCTGAAGCCTCATCGCACACGAGCCCCGCGGGGCAGCCGCCCTCGTCGTTGCAGCTGATGAAGGCCCCCGTGGGCACAGTGATGTCGGTGCAGGCGCCAAGACCGAAGAGCGCCACGAAGACGAAACGGTGGGCGTTCATGGCTGCTCCTGCTCGCGCGTGCCGGCGAGATCGGTGAAGGGAACGAGCACGCCCGTGGCGGCCGCGGTGACGACGGTGACGCCGACGCCGACCCAAAACGCGGTGTTGCTGATGCTGGTCTGCTGCTGTTGCGCGATGACTTGATCTGCCGACACGCGCGTGGACTTGGCCGCGTCGTAGGTCGCCTGGAGGTTGGCGCTGCTCACGGCCCACAACACCCCAGCACTGCCCGTGGCGACGAGCGCCACCGCCGACACCACGGCTGTCGTCTGCATCACCCACGGATCGAGCGGTGGTGGATTGAGGCGACGCGCGATCGCCGGGTCGACCCCGCGCTTCGCGTTGGCGCGCAGTGGCAGGTCGGGAAACAGCTGTTCCACGGCAGGACCAATCAGGCTGAGGATTTCTTCGGCCCCCGCAGACGCGCCGGTCACCACGCCATCGGCCGTCGTGAGCAGCACACTTTGTGTGTAGGTGTGGGTGACAGACGCAGACGCCGGCTCGATGCGTTTCCACGCCACCTGCACCTGCTTGTCGACGGCGATCAGACTGCCGGTGATCAGCACGTCTGCACCCAGCGCTTCAGCGATCTCGGCCAAACAGGAGCTCTCGCTGCAGCCCAACAGCTGCTGCTGCGCTTCGTGGTCGAGCATGGTCTGCACTTCGTCGTACGACAGCACGCTGGCGCGCTGCAGCTTGCGCACCTCGGCAAGCAACGCCTGCTCAGCGATGCGCGCCACCTGCGGTGCCACACCGCCCACCTCGGTTTTGTACACCGCGATCCGCAACGCGGGCTGCAGTGCTGGTGATGGTGATGATGGTGGTGGCGTCGTCGACGGCGAGGGCGCAGGCGGCGCGGCCAACGCCGGAGCAGCACACGCCAGCAGGGCCAGCACAGCAAGAGTTCGCATGCGGGCACGCTACCAGCTGCGGCCACGGCCACCTGACCGCGCGGGGCGTTGTCTCGACCCCGATCACAGCCTGCCCACCGACGTGCAGGAACACACCGGCGTGAGCTGCTAAGCAGCTGCCCATGTCGTCTTCTGCTGCCTTGCCGTCTGCTGTGTCTGCCCGTCTCGATCTCGTCCGCGCCGCGATGCGCGATGCCGGTGTCGACGTGCTCGTCGTGCGCGCTACCGATGGCTATCTCAACGAGTACGTGCCCGACGACCAGTCCACGCGCCGTTGGCTCACGGGCTTCACGGGCTCGATGGGCGATGCGGTGGTCACCGCCGACGCGCTGCATCTTGTCGTCGATGGCCGCTACACCTTGCAGGCCTCGCAAGAGGTGCCGGGTGCGATCGTGAAAACCACGATCACGGGGCAGTCGATCGAGCAGGCCTGGCTTGAGCTGTTGGCCTCGATCGCAGCGGGCAAGGTCGTCGGCGTCGAGAGTCGGCGCACCAGCCTCGCGCTCATGCGCAGTGCTGGCACCTCGGCCACCGCCGCGGGGTGGACGTTGAAGGCGTTGCCCAACAGCCCTGTCGACGTCGTTCGCGCGAGCAGCGATCCCCCGCCTGCCCCCGGCGGCACCCTGTGGGCCATCGATCCCGCGTTGTCAGGCCACACCGTTTCTGAGCGCATCGACGCCGGTCGCAGCGTGTTGCAGCAGCATTCGCTCACCGCGTTTTTGGTCTGCGCCCTCGACGAGCTCGCGTGGTTGGTGAACCTGCGCGGCGACCAGTTCGACTACCAGGCCACCTTCCGCGCTTCCGGCCTCGTCACCGAAAGCGCCGTGGTGCTGCAAGCCGACCAGAGCGCGTTTGTCGGCAAGCGTGCGGCCGAAGCTGCGATCGCCTTCGTCGACGAGGCGGGCTTCGCGAAGTCCATCGCCGCTGGCGCGCGCGTGGGTGTCGATCCCTCCACCACCCCGCACGCGGTGGCGCAGTCGTTGATCGATGCGGGTGCCGTGCTCGTCGAGGTGTCAAGCCCGTGGGCGCTGATGCGCACGAAGAAAACCGCCGCCGAACTCGCCCACATGCAAGCGGCGTTTGCCCGCGCCGACGTCGTCATCGAGAGCGTGCAGAAGTGGGTCGCGCAGCAGCTGAAGAAGAACAAGCCGCTCACCGAAGCCGACATCGCTGCAGAAACCGAGCGCCGCTTCCGCGAGAGCGGGGCGTTCGCGTTGAGCTTCAAGGTGATTGCGGCGGCCGGCGAAAACGGTGCGGTCATCCACTACTCGAATCCGTCGACGACACGGATCGTGAAGAGCGGCGAGTTGTTTCTCCTCGACACGGGGGCCTACTACGAGGGCGGCTACGCCACAGATCTCACGCGCACGTTCCTCGCGGGGCCGCAGCAGCAGAAGGCCACGAAGGAGCAGAAGCGGCTGTACACGTTGGTGCTCAAGGCGGCGATCGCCGGCATGAGCGCGCGTGTGCCTGTGGGCTTCACCGGCGAGCAGCTCGATGCGTTGGTGCGCGATCCCCTCTGGCGAGCCGGCCTCGACTACGGCCACGGCACCGGCCACGGCGTCGGCGTCAACGTGCACGAGTCGCCGCCGTCGGTGCGCATCGGTGGTCGCGGCACCGTCGAGCCGGGCCAGGTGTTTTCGATCGAGCCGGGCGTGTACCTGCCGGGCTGGGGCGGCGTGCGCACCGAGAATTTGTGCACCGTCGTCGAGGACACCATCGTTCCGCCCGTCGGCGTGCCACGGCGTTTTCTGCGCGTGAAGCCGCTCACGTTCTCGCCGTTTGATGTGCGGCTGATCGAGCGCAGCCTGCTCACCGAATACGAAAAGCGCTTCCTCGCGTGGTTCAAGCGCAAGAACCGCACGCCGTTGCCGCCACTCGTTTAACGTCGTCACCGGGCCGCGCAGTGAACATTCCGTCATGGGAGTATTCACCACGGCACACGCGCTGCTCACGGCGTCGAGCGCACCGACCAGATCGCGCCCAGCCCGTCGGCCACAAACACCACGCCATCGCTGCGCGCCGCCACGAAGGGGATGTCGGCCTGTGCGCGTTCGCCGCCCGGCACGGTCAGACCGTCGCGGTCGGGCTCGCAGCCGTCGAGCGGCAGCCGAAACCACTGCGCTGCTGCGGGCGTTTGCGCGACGGTCTCGCTGCCACCAGCGCCCAACACGAAGCGGCTGCTGTCGCTGGCAGAAAGACCCACCACCGTGCGTGGCTCGATGTCGAGCGGCACCACGCTGAAGTTGTCGGGGTCCGCGAGGTCCACCACCACGGCCCGTCGCGACGTCGAGGTGAGGATGCACGACCCCGACAAACGCACATCGGCGCGTGCATCAAAGTCCTCAATGTCCGCGCGCACCAGCCCCAACGTGGTGGTGAGGGCAAACACCGTCCCCGGCACAGCCCCCACCACACCCTCGGCGTCATGGTGTAGGCGCACGTCGAAGCGCTGAAGGTTCTCTGGCACGTCGGCAATCGTCACCGCCGTCGCGCACTGCACCAGCAGCTCGTCGCCCACCGACACGGAACAGCGGTGCAAGGTCAGACCAGCTGCGGCCCGTCGCAACACCGCCACCCCCGTGGCGTCGTCGTTGATGGCGACCGCGAGCACGGCGCACGTGTCATCGGCACAGTCTGTGTCATCGGGAATCGTCGCGGCTTGCGTCCGCTGCCGCTCTTGCAGGTTGTCTCGCAGACGATGCGCGACCACCGACGCGTTCACGTCGTTGTTCTGCGTCTCGACCAGCGCCTGACCAGTCACCGAGAACCCCAACTCGCCGCGCGTTGAACTCTGGACGGGTTCCCCCGATGCCGCATCCAGCAGCTGCTCATGCGTCAGCACGCCGTCAACAACGGCGACGCGCTCAAGGACAGGGCCAACGCGCGCCATGGCGACGCCCTCGCCGACACCGACAATGGCGAAGCTGTCGGTCAGTGGTGCAGCCACGAGATGATCGGGCAGCAGCGCCGCCGCCGCGCTGTCGGCGCTCCAGTGCAGCAGCACTCCGTCGCCCACCGCCCACAGCTCGCCGGCGTGTTCGCGGATGGTCAGCACGCGTGGCAGGCGTGGCGTCGTCAGCAAGCGCGCTCCGTCGGCACGGAACTCGGCGAGCAAGCCGGCAGGCCCGCCGACCAGCACACGCTCACCAACCACATCAGCCGTGATGACAAACGGGCGATCGCCGCTGATCGCCCCCTCGCTGGGCCGCACCAGAAGTTCCTGCCGCGTGCCACCAACATCGGCGACGAGGCGGTCGTCCTGGAGCACCACGCCAACATCGACGCCGTTGAGCACCACATCAACACTCGGGCGTGGCTCGCTGGCGATCGTCCGCGCGTCGACGTCGATGCGCCAGGCCTCGCGCCGTGGTGGACCAGCGTTCACCACCGGTGCGCCCACAACGAGGTCCAACACACCGTTGGCGTAGGCAAAGGTCGCGAAGTGCTGCACCTCCTCAAGGGCCGTCAGCGGCACCACCACGGGGTCAGCGGTGGGCGCGTCGAACAGCACGGCGGTCCCCGTCCACGCCACCAACACGTCGCCCACCAGCAGGCCGTGGCCGCGGCGATCGTTCATTTCGTCGTACTCAAACACCGTGCACGCGTGTGCCGCGTCGTCGGGGTCAAAACGTCCAACACCGCCGAACAAGCCGAGGTACCACGCGCCGTCGTCACCCAGGTACACAGGCCCGGTCTTGGTGATGCTGCTGCAACTGTCGAATTCGTCGTCGAGCACATCGTCGAGCCAGAGCATGTCGCCCGGACCATTGGCGTTGCTCGTCACAAACACGTCGCCGGTCTGCGTCGCCGAGAGACTCGTCACGCCGGGAAAGTCCTGCACCCGGGACCACGTTGCGCCGCTCTCGCCTTCGCCTTCACCTTCGCCTTCCCCTTCACCCTCGCCCTCGCCCTCGCCTTCACCTTCGCCTTCCCCTTCACCCTCGCCTTCTGCAGGCGGCGACGACGGCAACGTCGACCAGTCCACGCAGGCGACGAGGTTGAACGTGGCAGCCACAACAACGATGCGCTTCATGGTGCAGCTCCGATCGCGGCATCAACGCCGAAGGCAACAGCGCCGACGACGACGAGAGCCCCCCCGCCAATCGCCATCAGCGTTCCAGTTGGTGTGAGCCACTCGAAGTCGCGGCGAGTTTCGTAGGCCGTCTGCGCGTCGCCATCGCTCAGCGCAGCAGTGCCTTCATTGAACTTGAGCAGACCGCCCAACAGCATCAGGCCACCGACAGCACCAGCGACGACGCCGGTCCCAACGCCGACACCCGCCACCAGCTGCAGGGGTCGCGAAGCGCGCGCGCCGACGACGACGTCGCTGAGTTCGTCGATCCCGGCCACGATCACCATGGGCGATTCGCCCACGCGCGTGACCTGATGGCTGGCGAGCACGTGCATATCGGCGCGGCGCAGGCGCTTCAGCGTCAACACCCACGTCGTCTGCTCGATGCGCATGAGTTGCGCGCTCAGCAGTTCGGGGGCGCCCAACGCGTCGGCGAGTTCGGCGTCGCAGCCAGCGCTGTCGCAACCGGCGGCCTGGATGGCGGCCTCAGCGTCGAGCAATGCGGCCACGTCGGTGCTGCCCACCGCGGCGGGGTTGCGGGCGCGGGCGGCGGTAAGCAGGGCTTCTTCGATGGCGACGCGCGCCGCGGGCTCAACGCCATCGGCGCGAACCGGCGTCATGAACACACGATCGCCAGGAACGGGCGACGCCAACGCGAGAAGGGCAAGCAGGGCAATCACGGGGGTGATGCTGCCCGAGGTGCCGCTGCGTTGCCAACGTGTCTTCGACGTCGTCACGAACTGGACCGCGGCCGACCGATGGTGTTGAGTGCGGCACCCAGTTGACTGCCCAGGAGTTCCCGATGGCCGATCCCACCCGCTTTGTCTGGCTTGACCTCGAGATGACCGGTCTCGACGACAAGACCTGCCACATCATCGAAATGGCGATGATCGTCACCGACGGCGAACTCAACGAACTCGCCCAGCTCGAGCAGTGCATCTGGCAGCCCGAAGCAGCCCTCGCCTCGATGTCGCCGTTTGTGAGAAAGATGCACACCGACAACGGTCTGCTCGAAAAAGTGCGCGCCTCCACGACGTCGTTGGCCGAGGCCGAGCAGAAGATGACCGAGGTCCTGCTGGCCCACGTGCCCTACAAAAAAGGCGTGCTCGCGGGCAATTCGATCTGGCAAGACCGCCGCTTCTTGCTGCGCCACATGCCCACGTTCGAAGCGCTGCTGCACTACCGCCAGATCGACGTGTCGACGATCAAAGTGCTCTCCAAGCAGTGGTACGGCAGCGCTGGCGAAGCTCCGGGCAAGCCGTCAGCACACACCGCCCTCGACGACATCCGCGCGTCGCTCGCCGAGCTGCGCTGGTACCGCCAGAACATCTTCTCGGTGCGCGCCGGCTGAACCCAACGCAGCGCTCAGTCAGCCGTCGTGGTCCACACGGCGAGCGCGTTGCCGTCGGGGTCGGCGAAGTGAAAGCGCCGGCCCCCCGGAAACGAAAACGGCGGTGTCGTGATCACCGCACCGGCGGCAGTCAACGTCGCCAACGTCTGCTCCAGGTCGCGCGAGTATAGAATCACCAACGGCGACACCACCGCTGCCGTCGAGGTCGATGCGCCCACGGTCAGCCCACCAATCTCGCGGCCATCCACGCCGATGCCCGCGTATTCGGGGCCGTAGTCGGTGAAGCTCCAGCCGAGCACGCCGTAGAAGGCTTTGGCGCGGGCCATGTCGGCGACCGTGAGCTCGATGTAGTCAAAACCGTGGTGGGTCTTCGTCACGCCAACTCCCTGAAAAAGCCGAGGAAAAAGCCGCGGCTGGTGTGTGAGTTGAACCCTCGCACCAGCAGCCGACAGCTTTCTGTCACATTTGACCGACCGCCCTTCGGAACTCAGCGGATGGTCATGACCTGGTCGCCTTCGACCGACTTGAACGCCTGCGTCTTCGCCTTCAGGTCGGCGATCAACTGCTGCTGCTCGGCCTTCGTGCGCGGCGGCGTCGTGGGCGCAAACTGCAACAGCCAGAACACGCCAGCGGTGCGGCGGATGCTCTCCACCTTCTGGCCCGTGGCGTTTTCGGCGATCTCCTGCACCGCCTGCATGGTCAGGCCCTTTTCCGTCGGGCGCACCATCACGCGGTTGAAGATCGTGACCTGAATCGGGTCCACCTTCGCCACCGGAGCCAGCGGCGTGTTCACCGTGGCCACAACGCCTTCAGGGGTGGCCGCAGGCGCGTCACCCACGTGGCCTGCGTCGACCTGCGTCTCCACCGTTGGCACGGGCTCAGCGGCCGCCACAGGCGCTCCTGCATCGGTCTCTGCAGCAGGTTCGACGGGTGCCACATTGCCCGCATCGTCGGGCTTGGGCGCATCGGTCGTACACGCCGAGGCGGCCATCACGAGGGCCAACGAAACAACACACACACCACGGGTCATCATCACGTTGCTCCTGCATCTGCTGGCGACGTCGGCGGCAGCCCCAACGCCGGCTCCACGAACCGTATCCAGAACTGGGCAACCGAGCGCCTCGCCCCCACCCGCGTCATCGGCGGCAGGGCGTCCAAAAAGGTGGTGCCGTAGCGACGTCGACGCAGCCGTCCGTCCAGCACGGCCACCACCCCAGCGTCGTTCACCGTGCGCAACAACCGGCCTGCTCCCTGCTTCAGCGTCAATGCGGCTTCGGGAACGGCCAGGTCGGCGAAAGGGTCTTTGCCAAGGCTGCGGGCATGTTCAGCGCGTGCTCGCACCAGCGGGTCCGACGGCACACGAAACGGCAGCCGGTCGATGATCACCAACCGCAGCGCCGCGCCCCCAACGTCAACGCCCTCCCAAAAGCTCGACGTCGCAAACAACGCCGCGTTGCCATTGGCGCGCAGCTCGTCGAGCAACACACCCTTGGGGCGATCCCCCTGCTTCAACATCACAATGCCCAGCTCGTCGAGGGCTGGCCGCAGGCGCGTGGCCGCGTCTTCCATCGCTCGGTGGCTCGTGAACAGCAGCAGCGCGCCCCCCTTCGACAACGCCAACAAGAAGCGCACCTCGTCGTCGTAGCGCGCCCCCCACGTCGGCTGGTCGGGCTCGGGCATGTCGGCAGGCGCATACAAGGCCGCACGCCGCGCATGATCAAATGGCGAGGCAAACACCGCCTGCTGCACCTCAACCGGGCCACCTTCGGCACTGTCGTCGTCGTCGATTTCAGCGTCGTCGCTGACCTCAGCCGCGTCGTTCACCAACCCGACCTGAAACAAAAACGGCTCGATGGTGTGGCCCACGGCCAACGTCGCCGACGTCAGAATCACCGGCGCATCGCCAGCAAACAGTGTCCCCGACAACGGCGCGCGGACATCGATGGGGGCGGCGGTCAAGCTCACGCCGCGAGGGCTCTTGTCGACGAAGCACACGTACTGCTTGTCGCTCGCGGCCGGCCCCGCGAGGTAGCTCAGGGTGGCGCGCAAGCGGCTGCTGCGTTCCTTCAAGCCGGTGAGTGCGGCCTTCACCATCGTGGCTTCCACGCCGTCGTCGAGAAACGTGGTGCGCGCGGCGTCAAGCACATCGCCCAGCACTTCGATCGCGGCGTTCACGCCTTCGCCGAGTTCCTTGAGCTCGTCGCTGCCAAGCAGGCTCAAGCGCTCACCGCGCGGCACATCACCAGGGCGCAACGAGTCGCGGGCCCCTTCGCGTTTGCCGTGGTTGCCCGCCGCGAGGAAGAAGGCGCTGCTCGCCGAGCCCACCTCGTCGACAGCGTCCATGAGCGAGGCGCGTTCTTCGGCGCCGCACGCATCGGCCTGCTTGCGCACATCCACCAACAGGCGGCCCACCTCGTCGGTGCTCACCGACAAGCCGAAGTGGTCGGTGGCCACATCGGGCAGCGCGTGGGCTTCGTCGACCACCAGCGCGTCCATCACGGGCAGCACGCCAAAGCCCTGGTCGCCGTCGTCGAAGTTGCCCGACTCCAAACGCAAGCGTTGGTCGGCACACAACAGGTGGTGGTTGACGACGATCACCGCGGCCTTCTCCGCCTGCCGCCGCATCAACACCACGAAGCATTCGTCGTAGCGCGGGCACGCCTGCCCCAGGCACGCGTCCTTGTTGGCGTCGAGGTCGCTCCACAACGAGAACGAATCGGGCAACCCCACCAGCTCAGCGCGGTCCCCGGTCGTCGTCGTCGTCGCAAAGCGCTTGAGCTGCACCAGCCTGTTGTCGTCGTCGCCCTCGAAACCAAACGCCCCCTGCCGATCGAAGCTCTCGTACCGCAGCTTGCACAGGTAATTGGTGCGGCCCTTCATGCGCATCACGGGCTGCTCAACCGCCGCATCACCGCGAATGGCGGCCACCGCCTTGACCGCAATGGGCGCGTCTTTGTCGACGAGCTGGTCCTGCAACGCCTTGGTGCCCGTGGCCACCACCACGCGCTTTTCCGACAGGAGTGCCGGCACCAAATACGCGAGCGACTTGCCCGTGCCGGTGCCTGCTTCCACGGCAAGACGACCGCGGCTGGTGTCGAGACAGCGGGCCACCGCGAGGGCCATGTCGATCTGGCTGCGGCGGGGCTTGTAGCCGGGCATCAACGTCGACAGCGGGCCGTCTTCGGCAAAGACAGCCTCGATCTCGGCAGGCGTGACGCGACGGGGCATGCGGCGCGGACTCTCTCACCCCCACGATCGGCTGAGAAGCCTCGAAGAGCGGCCGAGGCGGGCTGTGAGCATCTGCGCAGGCATCAGCGACCAGAGCTTCCGCCGCTGTATCGGATGCGCGCCTCGTTGTGCTGCCGCGATCGACGTCGTCACGCCGGCAAAGTTCAGGAATCTGGCAGACACTCTTGCGAGGGGCCCGCAAGGTCTTCATGGTGCGCGCATGGTCGACTTCGATCTCAGCATGCGCGGTCACGTCGAGGTGATCTGTGGCCCGATGTTCTCCGGCAAAACCGAGGAACTCATCAAGCGCGTGCGCCGCGCCCAGATCGCCCGCCAGCGCGTGGTGGTCTTCAAGCCCATGATCGACGACCGCTACGACGCCGTCGACGTCGTCAGCCACTCCTCCATGCGCATCCAGAGCGTGCCGGTCGAGGGTTCGGCGGCCATCGAGCCGTACCTCAAGCAGCTCGGCAAGCCGGTCACCGTGGTGGGCATCGACGAAGCGCAGTTCTTCGACGACGGCATCGTCGACGTCGTCGAGCGCCTCGCCGACCGCGGCGTGCGCGTGGTGGTCGCGGGTCTCGATCAAGACTGGTTGGGCCGCCCCTTCGGCGTGATGCCGCGGTTTTTGTGCCTCGCCGAGAGCGTCACCAAGCAGCTCTCGGTCTGCATGGTCTGCGGCGCCCCCGCCTCCAAGTCGCAGCGCGTGCACAAAGACGCGGCCCTCGTCGGCCGCGGCGGCAACGACACAATTCTGGTGGGTGGAGGCGAGGCCTACGAGGCCCGCTGTCGCCGCTGCTACGTCGCCGGCACCGACGTCCCGTCCGCCGCCCGCTAGTGCGACGAGACGGAGTTAACCACACTTTCCTTTCGTGATCGTTCGGATCATGGGCTTCGCATGCCGCGAAGCTCACCGCCGATTGTCCTTCTGCCTCGTCAGCGTCGGGTGCTTGAGCATCT
>JBIKRQ010000185.1:0-12395 GCA_044349155.1 Myxococcota bacterium | reverse complement strand
CACCCGAAATATCAAGAAAAAGCGCGAGGGGGCCCTGGGGGCCGCCGCGCAACGCGGCCCCCAGGTCGCGCCGAAGGCGTAGTCCAAAGCGAGGACGCACTGATCGCCGATCGCGCCGTTCCCACGACCACGTGAAGAGTCCCCACCGATCGCCAGTCACGCAGTTCCCACGACGACGTGAAGCGACGACAGCTCAACACGAGGGAGCAGAGCTCAAGAAGGCGAGCGGTGCCAGACAATCTGCGGATTGCGCGCCAACCCCTGCACCAGCTGCTCAGTGACATCCTTGTCGACGAAGCGACGCAGGGCACGAAGCCCACTGCGCACCGCAACAGCATCGCTCTTGCCATGAGCAATGAACGCCGGCCGCGTGAGCCCAAGCAGCGGTGCAGCACCGAATTCGCGCGGGTCGAGTTCGCGCTTCATGCGGGCAAAGGCAGGCTTGCTCATGAGGCCCGCGAGCATGTCGAGGGGCGTGCCCTGCTCGAAGGTGTTCTTCAGGACTTTGGTCATGAACGAGAACACGCCCTCGGCCGTTTTGAGCACAAGGTTGCCGGTGAAGCCATCGGTGACGACGACGTGCACTTCGCCCGCGTTGATGTCGCGGCCTTCGCAAAAGCCCATGCAGTTCACGTCGGTTTGCCGCAAGAGCGCCAACGCTTCGCGCACGAGCGGTGTGCCTTTGTGGTCTTCCTCGCCGTTGGACAGCACGCCCACGACGGGGCGGGTCTGCCCAAACGCGTGCTCCATGTAGATCGCACCAAGCACGCCCCACTGCGCGAGATGCAGCGGTTCGCAGTCGATGTTGGCGCCCGCGTCGACGAGGAGCGTGCGCTTCATGGGCGCAAAGCTCGGCAGCACGGTGGCGATCGCCGGCCGCGCCACACCCTCGATGCGGCCCAGCGTGAACAACGCCGTCGCCATCATCGCGCCCGAGTTCGCCGTCGACACCACACCCGACGCACTGCCGCTTTTGACCAGATCGCAGGCGATCCGCATCGACGACTGCTTCTTCTTGCGCAGCGCCTCGGCGGGTTTGTCATCCATGGTGACGACGTCGGGAGCATCAACAATCCGCAGACGACCGCTGTCGAAATGTGCGCGGTGCCGGCTGCCGGGCAGGGCAGCAAACGCCTGCTCGAGCTCGGTCTTTCTGCCCACCACCACAACAACAGCACCGTCGTCGGCAGCGCCCACGGCCCCCTCGACGATCGGCGCGAGACCCAGGTCGCCACCCATCGCGTCGAGGGCGATCGGCACAGCGGTGAGGGCAGCAGTCATGGCGTCCATCCGAAAAGTTCTGCTGGTGTTGACTGCTTCTTCGGCTGGCGCCGAAGAAGTGCGCTGAAAAACAAAAACCGCGTCGACAAGCGACACGGCGTTGGTTCAGCGAGCGTCAGCAGACCCGAGCGTTGCCGTTCGGGCCTTCGACAGTGCTCGAGACCGAGCGCTATCGTGACGTCGTTGGATTCAGTCTTGAGCGATCGGGCGCGCCTGGCGGCCGGCGTATGCGCCACAAGCGCCACACGCGTAGTGCGGCATCTTCGGCGAACCGCAGTTGGTGCACGAGGCAAAACCCTTTGCCGAGTACTTCATGTTGGCGGCGCGCTGTTGACGGGACTTCGCGCGCGACTTGCGTCCGTAGGGAACTGCCATGGTGTCAAACCTCCAGCGCCGCGATCTGCGGGGCAAAGACCGGCCGACCCTACACGCCCGCGCCAGGATTTCAAGGTCGGCGCGCATTTCCGTGGCGCAAAGCGGCACGTTGGCCGCGCCAAATCCGCCCAACCACCTGAAAAGAATGAAGAATCCGCGGGAAAATGCTTCGCGTCGCGATCGCGGCAAGATCTGCCTCGGGCCTCGCACCAGCGGCTTTTCAGCGCTGAGGAAACGATGTGGCGGCGATGTCGACGTTTTTGACGAGGGCGCAAACCGACGGCTAACGTGCGCCGTCCTTCCCTGTCGTCGACGGTTCAGGCACGCTGCACCGTCTTCAACACCGCACCAGTGCTCGTCGTTCGGCGAGCCCCTGTCGCCGACGCGACGTACGAGGCCGCAAAGAGATGTCCGGAATCCTCTTCATCGACGCCGAGCAGCCCTTCGCCGACCAGACCACGAGTGCCCTGCGCTCCCGCGGGTTCTCGGTCATGCTGATGGACGACGGCAAAGAAGGCCTCGACGTCGCTGCGGCCAACCGGCCCGACTTGATCGTGTTGTGCGTCGAGCTGCCCAAGATGAGCGGCTACTCGATCTGCAACAAGCTCAAGAAAGACAACGACCTCAAGGGCATCCCGCTGATCATCACGTCGAAGGAGGCCACGCCCGAAACCTTCGCGCAGCACAAGAAGCTCAAGACGCGCGCCGAAGACTACCTGATCAAGCCGTTCTCCGAGGCCGACCTCCTCGAGAAGATCGGCGCGTTGATCGCGCTGCCCGACGGCAGCAGCAGTGGCGGTGGTGCTGCGGTGGCGAGCAACAACGACTTCGCCGACCTCGGGCTCGACAGCGAACTCGACCTCGACAACACCGCTTCGCTCAACAGCGCCGACCTCGATGCCCTCGACAGCCTTGATGGACTCGACGGGCTTGATGCGTTGGACCCGCCGCTGCGCGCTCCGGCTGCGACCGCCGCACCGGCCCCCAGCCTCGACGACGACAGCCTCTCGGGCCTGGACGACGGCCTTGGGCTTGGTGGCAGCGGACTTGATTCTCTCGACGACAGCCTGTCGAACTTCACCGACGATCTCGAGATGCCCGGCTCGGTGAAAGACGACAGCATCGTGGGCCTCGACGACGCGCTTGATGCGCTCGATCCCGAGCCGGCGCTGCCTCCGCCTGCACCGGTGGCTGCGGTTCCGCCGCCGCGTGCTGCTCCCGTCGTGCCGCCCCCGACGCCGCGCGTGCCCACGCCAGCGCCGTCGCTGGTGAGTGCCACCAACGCTGCCGACCTGCAGGCCCTGCAGCAGGCCCGCCGCGAGAACTCCGACCTGAAAACGAAGGTCGCCGAGCTCGAAGCGCGCTTGAAGCAGGCCGAAGAACAGGCCCGCGCTGCGGCCTCGATGTCGACGCCACCCACGTCGGCCAGCTCGGCCCGCGAAGTGCTCACGCTCAAGCAGCAGCTGCGCGCGAAGGACGACGAAATCCTGCAGAAGGAGTCGGCCCTCGTCGAGGTGCAAGAGCAGCTCGAGCAGTTGCAGATCGAGACCAACAGCAAGCTCGCCGAAGCCGGTGGCAAAGACGTTGAGATCTCGACGTTGAAGGCCCGTGTCGAGGCCCTTGGCGACGAGCGCGATGCCCTTGAAGCCCAGGTGCGTGGTCGCTTGCAGCAGGCCGAAGCCGAGCGCGACAACCTGCGCGCCGAGGTCAGCAGCCTGCGTGGCGAGGTCGAGGCCGTGCGCAACGAGAGCGAGAGCTTGCGCCACGCCGTGCAAGACGCCGGTTCGCGCGCCAACGAACTGCAGGCTGCACTCGACGAGAGCAAGAAGGTCGGCGAACGCACCGCCAGCCGTCTGCGCACCGTCGAGGGTGAGCTGCGCGAGAAGGAGCAAGACGCGGCCAAGGCCTACGGCATGCTCAAGCAGGAAGAGCAGTTGCGCGACAAGGCCCGTCAGGCCGCAGAGCTCGCGGTGAAGTTGCTCAAGGGCGACGTCGACACCTCGGGCTTTGGTCTCGAAGCCTGAGCAGGCGCGTCGTCGCCTTTGATCTGGGCGGCGTCGTCGTCGATGTCGATTTCACACCGCTTACTGCAGTGATGGCTCAGGGCCCGCGCGACGTTGTCGAGCGGGCCTTTTTCGTGGGTGCTGGTGACCGGCACGACCGCCTGACGGTGGGTGCTGTCAGCGGCGACGACTACGTGGCCGAAGTGGCGGCAGACCTCGGGCTCAACGTCGACGTCGTGCGCGCTGCGTGGGCGTCGGTGGTGCGGTTTTCGCCGGGCGGGCAACAGCTCATCGCCGATGTCGCGGCCCGCGCACCGGTGGCCATCTGGTCGAACACCGATCCCATCCACTGGTCGGTGTTGTCGTCGTCGTTGTCGTTGGCGCTCGATCACGCGCCGTCGTTTGTGCTGGGGGCGATGAAGCCGCAGCCGGCGTACTTCGCGCGGGCGTTGGCGCGGTTGCCGGCCGACGCCGAGGTGTTCTTCGTCGACGACCGCGCCGACAACGTCGAGGCGGCGATCGCCGCGGGTGTGTCAGCGCAGGTGGTGCGCGGGGTGGAACAGGCGCGGGCCGCGTGCCTCGCGTTCCTGGATCGCCCCCACGACGCGTAGACTGCGGCGAAGGCGCTGCATGCGCAGCACCGACGGCAACAGCGCGCGCTGCTGAAGCCTGGCGGCTCGTGACATCGCCGCGACGCTGAAGACATTGTCGTGACAGCCTGAATGTGCAAGCGCACAAAAAGCGTTGCGTCCCGACGATGTGCGTTTGCACAATTTGCCCACTTTGCGGCGTGCGTGGAGTTGCCCGATGTCCATCATCTTGAAGTCTGCCGCTGTGTTCTTGCCCGAGGGCCGCGAAGTTGGTGCTGACATCGCCGCGAAGAGCGGGCTGCCGCTTGCCGTCGTCACCGAGAAGATGGGCATCGTGCAGAAGCGTCGCGCGCCTGCCGACATGCACCCAAGCCAGATGGCCGTTGAGGCCGCGAAGTTGGCGCTCGGCGACGTCGACCCGAACTCCATCGACGTCATCATCTGGACGGGCAGCGAGTACAAAGACCACATCGTGTGGACCGCGGCGATCCACGTGCAGAAGGAACTCGGCTGTCGCAAAGCGATGGCCTTCGACCTCTCGGCGCGCTGCTCGACGGGCATTCTCGGCGTGAAGCTCGCGCAAGACCTGCTCATCGCGAACCCGAAGTACCAGCGTGTGCTGTTGTGTGGTGGTCATCGCACGGGCGACCTCGTTGACTACACCGACCAGAACGCGCGCTTTTTGTACAACCTCGCCGACGGTGGTTCGGCGATGTTGATCGAGCGTTCGTCGTCGACAGACAGCGGCAACACGCTGCTTGATGCGTCGATCATCACCGACGGCGACTTCTCGACCGATGTGATCATTCCCGCGGGCGGCACGCGTTCGACGACGCGCAACCATCCCGACGCGAGCGAAACATTTTTGCGCGTGCCCGATCCCGAAGGCATGAAGCAGCGCCTCGACGCGGTGAGCTTGAAGAACTTCCTGCAGGTCATTCGCGACGCTGCTGGCGAGCGCCCCATCGGCTACCTCGCGTTGCTGCACATGAAGCGCTCGGCCCACGACGCGATCGTCAAAGACCTTGGCCTGCGCCCCGAGCAGAGCATCTACCTCGACCACTTCGGCCACTACGGCTCGCCCGACCAGGTGTTGAGCCTGGGCCTCGCTGAGCAGCGTGGGTTGTTGAAGCCCGGTGACGTCGTCGTGTTTGCGTCGGCGGGCATCGGCTACATGTGGGCCGCGAGTGCGATCGAGTGGCAGCAGCCAACGTTTTCTGCGGCGGCCTTGCACGCGCTGCGGTGATGCTGCCGAGCGCCGACGGCACGCCCGTATCGCTGAAAGGCTTTGACGTTTTCACGACGAGACGGGCTCGAAAGCGACCTGCCGTGTCACGCGCTCGACGGTGGTCGGGCCCGTTGTTCATGACAGTTTTGCCCCGTTGATCGGCGCGCCGTCGTCGACGGACAATTGACGCAAATCGACTACCATCGGCCCGCGGCGCGAGCGCCACGGAGGCCACGATGTCAAACACGACCACGACCAGGAACGCGACCACGTCGCCGTCGTCGTCGTCGTCTGACGTCTCGCTCGACAGCGCCTTGCGCTTGCAGCAAGCCCGTCGTCCGTTGCAGGCCGCGGTGGGCCTTGTGGAGCTGCTTGGCGCCACCACGTTGGATGTTGAGCAGCAGCGGTACTTGTCGTTGTTGCGCGAGGCGGTCGACGCGATGCTCACGGCTGTGGGGCCGGCCCCTGTCGCGCGGCCACTCGATGGCGCAAACATCGTGGTCATCGACGACGTCGCTAGCAATCGCATGTACGCCAGCGAGGTCTTGCAGCGGGCCGGCGCGCAGGTGTTTTCGTGCGCCGATGCTGAGCAGGCGCTGGTGTTGTTGGCGCAGCAGTCGGTGTCGTTGGTGGTGCTTGATCTCGAGATGCCGGGGCTTGGTGGCCTCGAGTTTCTGCGTCGTCTGCGGGCGCAACCACCACCCCTGGATCGCTTGCCGGTCCTCGTGTTGTCGGCGGCCGACGAGCGCGAAGTGGCGGTGGCGGTGGCGTCGTCGGCGGCGACGTTTTTGTCGAAGCCGGCGAGCATTCACGACATCGTCGCCTTCGCTGCGCAAACCATTGGTGCGGCACCGGTCGTCGTCGCTGCCGATGCTGCCGATGCTGCCGCGGATGCATCAGCCCTCGCCGACGAGGCGGCCTTCACGCTTGCTGTGGCCAACAACGATCGTCGACGCCTGGCCATGCTCATTGGTGCGGTGCGCTTGCACGACGCACGGTTGGCGGCAGCACTCGACGACGCGCTTGGTCGCGGTGACCTTGAAGCGCTCTTGTTGCGCTTGCGTCGTCGTCGGCAGCCGGTGACCGCCAAGTTCAGCGTGGGCGCCACGTTTCAGCGCACGTTCGCCGACAGCCTGCTCGTCGAAGAGCAGCGGCTGCGCGATGTTCGCGTTGGCAACGGCGATGTCGTGCGGGCGATCGCCCACCGGATCGCGGGCTCGGCAGCCACGTTCGGCGCCCCCGAGCTGGGGGTGATGGCCCGCAACATTTGTCAGGTTCTGGCGTCGTCGGCCGATGTCGACGTTGAAGGGCTGGCCATCACGTTGGCCAACGGCATGGCTGAGTTTCGGCAACGGTCGCTGCGCGAACAGGACGAACTCGACCGCCTGCAGTCGAATTCGAACGCTTCCGAGTAGCGGATGTTTTTGGAATTCACGTTTGTTTTCAGGATGTTGGCCGCCACTTCCTGATTCGAACACCTGGCAAGGCTGCTGGTTCATCCAGGGTGCGGAAAACGGCGACGCGGTGGCGCGTGAAGACCACGCGGGAGTGGGTGCGCGAGTGGGAGTAGATGTGAGGAGAGCCGCACGATGAGCCGCGTGCTGATTATCGATGACGATGCCCACCTGCGCGGCGCCATTCGCGACGTGCTGTTGGCGCGTCGACACATGGTCTACGAGGCCGGCGATGGCGAAGAAGGACTGGCGCGGGTGGCGGAACAGTCGCCCGACATCATCCTGCTCGACCTCGAGCTGCCTCGCCTGCATGGCCTCGAGGTGTTGCGGCGCGTGCGGCAGGCCAACGGCCCGCCTGTGATCGTGATGACCATGCTGACCGACGTGGGCCCGGCCATCGAAGCTGAAAAGCTGGGTGCGGCCAGCTACGTCGTCAAGCCCATCGATTTCGAAGCGTTGGTGCTGCACGTCGAGCGCCTGCGCAACCAACAGCTCGCCGATCAAGAGCTGCTGCACCTGCGCGAGCAGAAGTCCTACCAGCACATCGTTGGGGCTTCGCCGCCGATGACCGCGTTGTTCAACGTGCTGCGCGAGCTGGCCCCCATCGACGTGTCGACGGTGTTGGTCACGGGTGAGTCGGGCACGGGCAAAGACGTCGTCGCGCGCGCCCTGCACAGCGGCGGTGTTCGCGCGCACGCGCCGTTCATCGAGGTCGACTGCGCAGCGCTGCCCGAAACACTGTTCGAGTCGACGCTGTTTGGTCACGAGCGCGGTGCCTTCACCGACGCCAAAACCATGAAGCGCGGGCTGTTCGAAATCGCTGCCGCGGGCACCATCTTTCTCGACGAAATCGGCGAAGTGCCGTTGGCGGCGCAGGCGAAGTTGTTGCGGTCGCTCGAGAACCGGCGCTTCAAGCGCGTGGGCGGTGTCGCCGACATTCCCCTGCAAGCAGCAATCGTGGCGGCCACCAACCGCGACCTCGCGCGCGAAGTGGCGGCGGGCCGGTTCCGCGAAGACCTGTACTTCCGCCTCAACGTGTTTCCGATTGCGCTGCCGCCGCTGCGTCATCGCGGCAACGACATCGTCGTGTTGGCCGAGCACTTCGTGCAAACGCTGTCGCCGCGCATTGGCCGCAAAGCGATGAGTCTCGCCGACGACACCAAGGCCGCCCTGCTTGGCTACAGCTGGCCCGGCAATGTGCGCGAATTGAAAAACGCGATCGAGCGCGCGCTCATCCTCACGAAGTCCTCCATCGTCGCGCGTGGCGCGTTGCCTGGCGAAGTGCAGTCTTCGGCGGTGCGCATCGATGCCCGTCAACGCTTCTTGTTGCCCGAAGACGGCGTGAACCTCGACGAGCTCGAGCGCGACCTGCTGCAACAAGCGCTCGTGCGCGCCAACGGCAACCGCAGTCAGGCGGCGCGGTTGTTGGGCATCAGCCGACACGCGCTCACCTACCGCATGAAGCAGTTGCCCGCGGGCACGGTGCTCACCTCGGCTGACGACGACGACTGAGCGTTGCCGCCGGATCCGTCAGGCCGACACCAGGTGCCGCTCGAAGAAGGCCAGGATCTTCGGCCAGGCGGCCTCGCGTGCCGCAGCATCGCGCGTGGCGTTCACGTTGAGCGCGAAGCGCGTGAGCGTTTGCGCCAGCGGATGATCGCCATCGGTGAGAAACGCGTGCCCAGCATCGAACGTGTGGACCTCGTGCTCGACGTCGAGCACTGTCAGCCGTTTGCCCAGCTCCGCGCCGGTGTGTCGGTAGACGCGATCGCGCTCGCCGTAGCAGCCGATCGTGGGGCCGATGCCCGACAACACCGTCGTGGGCGGCAGGTCGCCGTAGTTCGTCGACGTAGCGCGAAAGACTTTGCCCGTGGCGAGCGCGAACCCACCGCCCAGGCAGAAGCCAATCACGCCCACGCGCTGGCGCTCAACGCCGCTTTCGGCCGCTACCACGTCGGCCGCGTTGACGACGACGTCGATGAACTCGCCCTCGCCTTTGGCGATCTCGCGCAACGCACGAGCGATGCACAGCGGCTTGGAGCGTTGGCCAAACAGGTCGGGCATCAACGCCGCGAACCCGGCCTCGGCGAGGCGCACACACACACGCTCCACCTCGGGCGAGCGGCCGAAGATCTCGTGGCACACGACGATGGCCCCGCGGGCGTGCTCGGGTGTGGCGAGGAAGCCAGGCGCAACCGCACCAGGAATGACGACGTCGCGGGTGGTGATGGTCATGGGCGGCCAAGTACACCACAACCCGTGGTGGTGCGCTGCAGTTCGCCGCACATCACCGATTCTGGTCGGGTGTCCGCTCGGCGTCGCGGCTGGACAAGTCGCGCGCAGCGCCACACGAAACAGAACGTCTCCTGCTCCACGAGGACGTCTTCATGACCAGCATTCCCGTTGTCGACCTCTCCGACCTGCGCGCTGGTGGCGAACGCCGCGCGAACTTTGTCGCCACCTTCGGCAGCGCCCTTGAGGTCCACGGCTTCGTCGCCGTGCGCGGCCACAACGTCGACAAGGCCCGCTTGAAGGAGGCCTACGAAAACGTCCGCGCCTTCTACGCGCTCAGCGACGCGCAGAAGCGTGCCTACGAGATTGCCAGCGCCCGCGGCCAGCGCGGTTTCACGTCGTATGGCAAGGAGCACGCGAAGGGCGAAAGCGCGCCCGACATGAAGGAGTTCTTTCAGATCGCGCGCCCCGACGTGCCCGACACGCACACGCTGCACAGCGAGTTTGGTCCCAACGTGTGGCCCACCGAAGTGCCCGCGTTCAAAGACGTGATGTCGCGCTTGTTCACCGACCTCGACAGCATGGGCAAAGACCTGCTGGGGGCGTGTGCTGAGTACCTCGGTGACGACGTCAGCTGGTACACCGACGCCGTGCGCGAAGGCGACACCATCTTGCGCGTCATCCACTACCCGCCGGTGGCTGTGGGCCAAACGCCCAACAGCATTCGCGCGGGGGCCCACGAAGACATCAACTTCATCACGTTGCTCGTGGGGGCCACCGAGCCGGGTCTGGAGCTGTTGTTGCGCGACGGCACGTGGATGCCGGTGCAGGCCGAGCACGACGAGATCATCGTCGACAGCGGCGACATGCTGCAAAACGTGACCAACGGCCGCATGCGCAGCACCACCCACCGCGTGACGCGTCCGGCGAACGAGGCCGAAGGCGTGCCGCGCTTCTCGATGCCGTGCTTCATCCACCCCCGTGGCGAGGTGGATCTCACGCCGCGTGCTGCGTGTGTTGAGAGCAGCGGTGGCGTGGCGAAGTACCTGTCGATCACGGCGCGCGCGTATCTGGTGCAGCGTTTGAAAGAGATCGGCATCGGCTGAGCTTGAGGGCGGGGAAGCTTCCCCGCCGCTCAACACGCTTCGCTACACCGGCGCGAAGTACACGTCGGCTTCGGCCAACAGGGTGGCGGCGGCGACGACGACAAAGGGCTCGTTCAGACAGCGCGCGCGTTGGATGCGATCCAGGCGAAACGTGCGCGCTGCATCAGCTTCGACATCGCGCCCGAGCACGTACCAGATGGGCGCGTTGAACAAGAGCGCGTGCGGCTCGATGTGTCGACGTCGTGCTGGGCCTGCAGCACCCGCGTAGTGCACCTCGAGCCGACGGCAGCCGACGAAGGCTTCTTGCAGTGGCCGCACCACCGCTGCTGGTGGATGCGCGCTGTACGACGAACGCACGGTGGCCGACGCCGGCGCCCCCACCAGCACCCGCTGGCGCAGAGCAGCGATGGCCGCTCCTTTGGCGCGGGGAAACGTGAGGGTCAGGGCGCGACGCACGCTGCGCAGGCTTTCAAGCAACAGCGGCGAGTGCAGGTGCTCGGCGACGGCGATGGCCAACAGCACATCAAGCAACTGCTGCTCCGATAGCTGCAGACGTCGAGGAGCAGCGCTGTGCAGCAGACGCACGCCCCCACCACGGCCGCGCTCGGCCTCAAGCGGTAGCCCGCCCTGCTCCAGGGTCACCAGGTCTCGTTGCAGCGTGCGCAGGCTGACGCCGACGGCATCCGCGAGCTCGCGGGCGGTCCACGTCGAGCGAGCAAACAGGAGGCTTTCGATCTCCAACAGGCGGACAGCGCGGTCGGTCATCGCCAACAAATACGACAAGAACTGACGCATTTGCACCCGATGGTCTCTTCACTCCGAGATGACCTCGGAGACAAAGAAGGAGCACCCCATGCAGCTTGTTTCAACGACGACAGTGACCGAGATCGTGCTGTTTCGCTTCACCGACACGGCGGCAGCGCCAGCGGCGATGGCGGCGATTCAAACGTTCGTCACGGCGCAGCCGGGCTTTGTGTCACGCCGGGCATTCGTCAGTGGGGACGGCGCGTTTGTCGACCTGGTCGAGTGGGCAGACCGCGCAAGTGCCGAGGCTGCTGCCCAGGCCATCGGCACCACCCCGAGCCTCGCCGCAGCGATGGCAGCGATCGATGGATCCAGCGTGCAGATGGGCCACTACGGCGAGGTGCTGCTGCCCTGAGCCGTCAGCATGTCACGACGTACTCGGCGATCTGGTACTGGCGCACCAACGCACCGGTACTGTCGTCGGGGCCGCTGCCGCGAAACGCTTCAAGTGCTTCGCGGCTGTCCCAGCGCTCAAAGACATTCACGCGTTCGTCGTCGACGATGTCGGCGCTGACGGCGAAGTCCCTGCAACCAGGTGTTGTTCGCGCCAGGGCCACCGCTGCGCGCGAACGCTGCAAGAACGCATCGCGATCGGCGGCAGCGACGACCAGGTATCCAGCAACCACAATTCGACCGCTTGCGGTCGAATTCATCTTGATATTCATGGGGTTGGCGGCACGCCAACTCCATGAATCATGCAGCGGCTCAGTAGATGGGGTCGTCAGCGCCGTTGGTGACGGTGACGTAGACGACGGTGTCGGCCTTCAGCTCAGCACTCAGGGCTTCCCACGCCGTGCGCCACACGTCGGCGTATTCGGTGGTGTCGGCGATGACGGCGAGCACCTGCTTGTCCCACGCATCTGCGTCGCTCACGTTGGCGCTGCTGATCTGGATATCGCCGAGCTTCTTCGTGAGCAGCCGCGTCGCCTCGGCGGGGTCGTACACGCCACCGCGCGGAAACGTCAGCGCGCGCACGACGCTCACGCCGTAGCGGTCGGTCCCGATGTCGACGACGAGGTCGGTGAGCTTGGTGCCCGCCACGTCGTAGATCACCTCGGTCTCTGACTTGTAGAGCACCGCCCCCTCGCAGCGCGCGAGCACCTCGAAGGCGAAGGCCTCCGACAAGCCCGAGCTGCCCCCCGCCGTGCCGTCGGCCAACACCTCCTGCGCACCCGCCGTGAGCAGCGTCAGGTCGGCGTCGTCGTAGGCGTTGGTGCCGAAGTCGAGGGCGTTGTCGACGAACGACGGGGTCGCCGCCACCAACAACGCGTCGAGTGCTGGGCAGGCATCGATGGCGCCAAAGCCCGGCGCCGGGCCTTCTT
>JBIKRQ010000582.1:0-3326 GCA_044349155.1 Myxococcota bacterium | reverse complement strand
CGAGGCAAGCGTTGCCGAAGGTCTTGCGCGCACCGGGCGCTTGATCACCAACGCTGCGGCACTGCTGGTCGTCGTCGTGGGTGCTTTCATCACCTCCGACATTTTGTTCATGAAGACCCTCGGCGTGGGCATGGGCCTCGCGATCGCCCTCGACGCCACGGTGATTCGTGCGTTGTTGGTGCCCGCCACCATGCGCTTGATGGGCGATTGGAACTGGTGGGCGCCGGCCCCGTTGCGACGCTGGTGGCTGAAGGCCGGATTCGGCGACATCGAGCACTGACGAACAGCGCTCGCGCTGCGTTTGCGTCGCTGTGGCCACGTCGGCGAAGCTGCGCCCATGCAACAGCTTCCGCTTGATGGTGACCTGCTCCCCCGCGTCGTCGCTGCGCTTGGACAATCTCCGTTGTTTGCGCAGCTGTTGCCGGACGTGCTCGCGCAAGTCGCGCAGCGGGCGTTGTTGTTTTCCGCCGAGGCTGGCGACGTGATCGTCGAGCAGGGCTCGGCGTCCGACAGCTTCTTTGTTGTGCTGGCCGGCGAAATGTCGGTGAACGCCAACGTCGACGGCGAGCTGGTGGAGTTGGTGCGCCTGATGCCACCCGACAGCATCGGCGAGATGGGCTTGCTGCTGGGCCAGCCGCGCACGGCGACGGTGATCACCGCCGCGCGCTCGTTGCTGCTGCGCTTCGACCGCGACGCCTTTCAGGTGATGTACGAGCGCATCCCGGGCTTTGGTTTGGGCCTGAGCCGGGCCCTCGCCACGCGCCTGCAGTCGGCGTCACGGCAGATTCCCATGCCCGCCCTCGACGACGCTGCCCAGCTCGATCCCGAGGTCATGTCGCTGCTGCCGCTGGAGTTCATCAACCGGCACCGAGCACTGCCCGTGCGGCAGTCGGGCAACACGGTGTTGTTGGGCTTTGTCGACGACGCCAGCCCCCGCGTGCTGCAGATGGCGCGCGAACACTTGCCGGGCATGGAGCTTCGTCCGCAGCGCATCACGGCAGCATTGTTTGAGCGCGCGTTGTCGATGTTTGCCGGCGTGCCCGGGTGGTCGGCAGGGCCGGCGGGGCTTGATTCGTCGTCGTCAGCGGGCATCGCAGGCACGGGCACGTCGTCGCCGCGCCTTGATGTGTTGCTGCGCCGGTTGGTGGCTGAAGGCGGCAGCGACCTGCACATCTCGGGCAGCCAGCGGCCGCGCTGGCGCATCGACGGCGAAATGCTCGAGATGACCGACACCAACGTGCTTGGGCCAAACGAGGTGTACGAGCTGCTGCTGCCGATCATGCAAGACCGCAGCAAGCAGCAGTTCGACGACGACAACGACGCCGACTTCGCCTACGCCATCGCTGGTCTCGCGCGCTTTCGCGTCAACCTGTTTCGCGACAAGGGCGGTGTCGGTGCCGTGATGCGCGTGATTCCGGCGAAGGTGCTCACGTTCGAGCAGCTCAATTTGCCGCCGGTGTGTCAGCGCTTGTGTGAGCTGCCCAAGGGGTTGGTGCTGGTCACGGGGCCAACGGGCTCGGGCAAGTCGACGACGCTGGCGGCGATGATCGACTGGATCAACAAGCACCGCAGCGACCACATCATCACCCTCGAAGACCCGATCGAGTTCGTGCACCAATCGCTGAGCTGCATGATCAACCAACGCGAAGTGGGGCCGCACACAAAGACCTTCAGCCGCGCGTTGCGAGCAGCCCTGCGCGAAGACCCCGACATCGTCCTCGTCGGCGAAATGCGCGATCTCGAGACCGTGAGCCTCGCGCTCGAAACGGCGAACACGGGTCACCTCGTGTTCGGCACGCTGCACACGTCGACGGCGATCTCCACCATCGACCGCATCATCGACCTGTTCCCGTCGGAGCAACAAAGCCAGGTGCGCGCCGTCGCCGCCGACACACTCAAGGGCGTGGTGGCGCAAACGCTGTTGAAGAAGCTCGGCGGTGGCCGGATCGCGGCTCTTGAAACGCTGGTGGTGAGCTTTGCGATCGCGAACCTCGTGCGCGAAGGCAAAACGCACCAGATCGGTTCAGCGATGTCGACGTCGAAGGCGATGGGCAACGTGCTGCTCAACGACGCGCTCGCGCAGCTCGTGGCTGAGGGCAAGGTCGACTACACCGAGGCCCTCGCCCATGCCCTCGACAAACCCGACCTGGCCCGCCGCTGCGGCAAGCCCGCTCCCGTCGACGATCGCCAGCTCGCTGCCCGTGCCGCTGAAACCGTTGCCTCGTCGGCCCGACCCGGAGCGCCACGCTGAAAAGCGGCGGAAAAGCAAGCTGTTGCAAGAGGTTGTCGCGGTCGTTTCGTGGCCGCGACCAATGCAGTAGGAGCGCTGTTGTGCACCACCCAAAGACCCACCGTCTCGCCGCTGCTGCTGTCGCTGTTGTCGTCTCGTCGTCGGCCCTTACGGGGTGCGTGACGACGGCGCTGGGCCGCAGCCCCACCGATCACGACCTGCGCAACGACGGTTCGCCCGAGGCGCAAGATGGCCTCTTTCGCACCTACGAGGTCGTCTACGACGAGCACGTGTTTCGCCGTCCGGGTGTTGCCCCCGAGGTGGTCGCGCAAGAGCTGCACCTCGAGGCCGTCGACGACGTCGCCGCGGTCGCCTGGTCCGACGATGCCTTCAACTACCTGGCGTCATCGCCCGACGCTGCTGACTTGATGGAGCACCCGGCGGTCAGCTTCGATGCCTTCGCGCACTCGGGGCAGGGGCAAACGGCGATCGTCGGCGTCGGCATCGGCACCGGTGTCATCGCGGGTGCCGTGACGTGGTTTGCGCGCACCACCCTGCGCGACGGCATGACCAGCGAAGAAACCAGCGACCTGTGGGTCACCACGGCGGGCGGCCTCGTCGTCGGCACCGTGCTCGGCGCGCTGGTGTCGTCGGCGTACAGCTACATCGTGCCGGCCATCTCGGCGCCGCTGGCCACGCCGCTGTACCGCCAGGCGGCGCGCGCGTTCAACGAAGACCTCGAAGACCGCCTGCTCGAAGGTGCCCCCACCGGCGATGCGCCCCCCGAGGCCGAAGCCGAAGAAGACGACGAAGAAGCGCCCGCCGACGCTGCCGCTGAAGCCGCTTCAGACGCGCCAGAAGCCCCCGCCACGCCCGTTGCCCCCGTTCCGGTGCCCGTGCCCGCGGCGGGGACCTGAGATGGCCCTGGCGCTGCGCTCGGCCACGTTTGGGCCGCTGAACACCCGCGTCGTCGAAGACACCGCACGCAGCGGTCCGCCGGCCCTCGTCGTCGTGCTGTGTCACGGCTTCGGCGCGCCCGGCGACGACCTTGTGGGCATGGGGGCCGAGTTGGCGCGCGGCATGGGTGTCGCCGCCA
>JBIKRQ010000184.1:0-12442 GCA_044349155.1 Myxococcota bacterium | reverse complement strand
TGCTCGGCATTGTGCTCGCCGCGGAAGCGCTCTTCGCCATCGGTGACAAGTGAGCCGTCGGGTTGAACGCGCAGCACGTAGTTCGACGTGTTCAAGTTCGCGTCGGCACCGTCGACGGGAATCGTGACGAGGCGGCTGTTGCGACCATCGACGATCATCGCGTAGGCGCCCTGGTCCATCGCGGGCAGCTCGTGCCAACCGGAATGCTCAGCGGTGCCATCGAGAAAGAGATTCATCGACGCCACCCAGGCGATCGCATGGTTGAACGCCCACATCGACGCCGGCGCTTCGCCGACGTGGCCAAGCTGAATGGTGCGTACGAGAGCGAGGTGTGCTTCGACGCCAACTTCGCGCAACAGCGCCACCAGCAGCGATGCCTTGTCTTTGCAGTCACCGTAGCGACGTCGATACACCTCGCTGACCGGGTAGGGCTTCCAGCCGTGGATGCCGAGTTCGATGCCCACGTACCGCGTCGACGTCACCACGTGCTCGTACACGCGTCGCACGAGGTCTCTTTCGTCGCTGGCTTCGGCCTTCAGGCGGCGCGCCACGGCACGAAGCTCGTCGTCGAGACGGAGCTGATCGCCGATCAGCGCCTCGTACCACACGCCCATCGATGGCCAGTCGGCGTACGTCGACACCGAGATCGACTGCGCCACTTCAAGCCACGGCGGCATACCCGGTTCGCCCTGCAGGGCAGGCACATTGTCGACGACAAAGTCCCACGTCTTCACGCCGTTGCCGTCACGCACCACGGGTTGAGGAGCTCCACGCCCACCCACAAACAACGGTCGCGACGGCGGCGCTTCGATGGTCATGCGGAAATGGCGCAGGGGCAGCGGCGTCTGCAACACCTCGAGATCGCCGAAGAAATCACCGAACAGGTTCTGTAGGCCTGTGGCCTCTTTGCGCACGCGGATGTGCAGCACATCGCCATCCACGAGCCCCGAGAACACCACGGTCTTGCTGCGCGCGTCGGAGTACGCGCCGTTTTCTTTGCCGTCTTGTCCTCGATCAACGACGCGCTGAGCGGCTTCGCGGCGCCCATCAGCGCCAACGCGTTCGGCAGCGAGCACCTCAAGTTGTTCGCGTCCCGACGAATAGCCAAAGCCGTAGGCTTGGAGCCCCGCGGCTTTTTTGGCGTCGAGCACGACGATCACGAGGTCCTCCACGCGCTGCAGCTGACCGTTTTCAAAAAACCGCGTGCCGATCACTTTGCGCTCAACGAACGCGCCAGCAGCCGCTGCATCGGCGGGCGGCGCGGCGCGGGCGTTGCGCAGGGCGTCGTCGTCAAACGCCGGCAGCAAGCGCGTCGCGATGTCGTCGTCGCCGCCGGAGCGCTGCTGTAACGAACGCAGCGAGCGCTGCAGGTCCCCGTCGTCAGGCGTGAGTGCCAACGCCTCCTGCAGGGCAGCCGCGGCCACCTCGGGGTGTTTGCGCAGCAGGGCGATCTGCGCGGCGAGGCGGTGCGGTTCAGGCCGCTCAGGCCAGTGCTGCAACCGTGCGGCGAGCAACGCATCCAGGCCAACGTCGTCGTGGGCTTCGAGCAACAGCAGCGCGTACTGCAGCGCCAGGTGGTGGCTTGCCGGGGCGGCCTGCAAGCGCGTCTGCACCGCAGCAGTCAGGCGGGCAAACGCATCAGCGTCGACGGCGAGGCGTGCCTCGGCGAGCTGCGACTCCAACAGCGCCACCAGCTGCCGATGACCACTGCGTCGCGCGAATTCCAACGCACCGCGACGATCGCCACGGTCTTGCAGCACGTCGGCAGCGAGCCGCAACAGCGTTGGATGCGAGCTGCTTTGGGCGAGGCGCAACACCTCGGTATCGGCACGCACCGCAAGCGGCCCGTGACGCTGAAACTGCAGCCGCGCGACGGTGAAACCAACGGCGTGCTCGTGCTCAACACGTCGCCAGAGCAGGGCAGCACCAACGCTGTCGTCTTGCTGCTCGCGTAGCCGCGCCATCGCCACGAGCACGCGCGCATTCTCGGGCGCAAGCCCAATGGCGCGGTCGAGCAGTTGTTGCGCACGGGTTGGGTCACCGTCGCCAACGAGGCGTGCCAGGTCCACCACAGCAGCGACTTCCTCCAGCGGCGATTTCGCCTGCGCACGTCGACGCTCGAGCAGCACTTCCAGGCGCGATGGCTTCGCGCGCTCATCGAACGCGTGGATCGCACGCAGCAGCGTGGTGGCAGCAAAGAGGTGTTCTGGCGTCGTCAGCACGTCGTCACCCGTCGCAACGGCCACCAGGGACTTCACGGCCGCCTGCGGCAATTCCGGCACGGGTGCTTTCGCGGCGGCAGCAATGTCTTGCGGCGTTGTCGACGTGCGCAGCGCGGGCAGGGGCGTTGCATCTGGGCGTGTCAGCCGAAGCACAAAGCTGCCGCCGTCTTCGAGCAATCCCAGTTCCACGACGAGCAAGCTCTTGCCGCGCGGCAATTGCACCAGGCCCGCGTGTTGGTCGAAGCCGAAAGCGTGCGCCTCGTCGCTGCGGATCACGTCGCGCGCACCATGGCGAACCAACAGCGGCCCACTCGCCCCCGCACGCACAGCCACCGTCGTCGGCTGCGCCATCTCGACGACGACCACGCAGCGCGCCCGCACTTCTCGCTGGGCCACGAAGTGGTCTTCGACTTCAAACGTGCCGCTCGGATCGCGCGGAACATCCTGCCAGCGCACCGGGCGCGAGAGGCCGGAAACGGCGGTTTTCAGAGTGCCGGCAACGTCGTCGACGTCGAGCGGCAGCCCAAAGGCGGTGCCACCGGTGTTCGCAAACGGCCCGATGCAACGAACGGCGTGCGGAATGCCAAGCCGATCAAACGCACCGTCGTCGACCAGGTCGGGCCGCCTCGCCCCCTGCCACGTGGCGATCGCGCGCGCGAGCGGTGACTTCGCCTTCGTCGCCAGCATGGTGGTGGTGGCGCGTCCGCCGTCGTCGTCATCGGCAGCGCTCTCAAGCGCCCGAATGGTCGCCGACGACGCGATCAGGGGATCAACAGCGGAAAGCGCGGTGTCGCGCGCGGCCGGGGCGACGTCGCCACCAGAACCCGCAGCGAGCGCGAAAAGAAGCAAGAACATGCGGCGTTGTACTCCAGCACAGGAAACAACGTCGTCATTCCTGACGTCGTGCTGTCGACTGGAGTTGTGGTGGTGGGCGCGACAGGGTTCGAACCTGCGACCTTGTCCGTGTAAGGGACTTGCTCTACCGCTGAGCTACACGCCCACGGGCAACATGGCCGACGTCGACGTCGCTTGCAACAGCCGAGGTGGTGACGTGTCGTGCAATGTATGCAGCACGGCGCACGGCTTGGTTCGTGACCCGGCTCAAAAGCGCGAGTAGAGTGCGCGCCATGCGTCGTTTCCGCCTCGGAGCCTCCACGTTCTTTTTCGTCGTCCTCGCCGGGTCGGCCGTGTTTGCCCAGGATCCGCCACCCGCCGCCCGCGAGGCAGGGGTCCGTGGCCGCATCGTGGTCGCCCCCGAGTTGCAGGCCGCCACCGAGCTCCCCGTCGACGCGGCTCGTGCCGAGTCGATGCGCACGCCAGCCCACGTGCGCCGTCCACGCGGCCGCAAGGTCTTGCCGATGATGGAGCCCGTGCCCGAGCTGTCGATCGTCGTCGAGGGCGAAGACGTTCGCGCCGACAACGCGCCGCCGAAAACCATCGTGCTTGAGGCCATGCGCTTCGTCCCCGGCCAGGTGCTGCTCACGCGTCCGGGTCCGTTGGCCGTCGAGAACCGCCAGGGCCAGCCCATCACCATCCTCGACGGCGAAAAGCCGCTCGACACCATCCCCGCCGGCGAGACCCGGCAGGTCACGCTCTCTGCTGGGCCCCACACGCTCAGCATGCGCGAGCTGCCCTACGCGCGCGCGAGCGTGAAGGTCCTCGAGCGCGGCCGCGTGCTGCCCCTCGACGCCAACGGCGACATCCCCTTCGTCGGCTTTGTCGAGGGCGACTACCAGCTGAGCTTCTGGCTCGGCGTGGGTGAGCTGCACCGCCGTGAGTTCTCCGTCGCGCGCAACGGCCTCAGCTACATCGACGGCACGGTCTCGGGGAACACCGTCGTCGACGTGAGCATCAAAGACGTCGCCGATCGGATTGCTGCACCCGCGCCGTCGCCTGCACCGCCACCACCACCGCCTGCGCCCGAGGCCCCGCCGCCGACGCAGGCGCCCCCAGAAACGCCGTAGTTTAGGCGCCGTTTTCGTGCGCCCGGCATCTCGACAAGTGCACGAATGTCAACATGAATTCGACCACAACGGTCGGATTGATTCAGCGACCGACAGCGGTCGAGCCCGAAGCAGACTCGCCTGATGAGTCAGCACAGTTGCAGGAAGGTGCCCCCACTGCGGTAGGGTCGCCGACGAAGAGAGAAGGACGCGAATGTTCCAGTTCCGCTTTGTGATTCTGGCCCTGCTCATCCCCGCGGCGGGCATTGCTGCGATCCTCGGCGGCACCGGTCCGCTCCACAACATTGTCATGCCTCCGTACGACGCCGCGTCTGGAGCGTCGGCGGCGGCGGCATCGGGGGCGATTGCCGAGTTCGCCTCGTCCACCATCGACGCCGCGGCTCGTGCCGCCAGCGATGCCGACGTCGGCGCAGCACTCGCCAAAGGCGAACTCACGCCCAAGGCCGAGGCCGCGTTGTTGGCTGGCGCTGGCGGCTACGGCGCGCCGTCGTTTGCCCTGCTTGTGAATGCCAGCGGTGCTGTCATTGCGCGCAGCGGAACCGCTTCGAAGCTGCCCGACACCCTCGGTGGTTTGCCCGTCGTCGCCGAAGCCCTCACGGGTGTGTCGCGCGATGGTTTGTGGATCGAAGACGACAAGCCGGTCCACCTCGCGGCTGCCGCGATCTACGACGGAACGAGCCCCGCTGGTGGCGTCGTGCTCGGCTGGGCTTTCACGCCTGCGCTCGTGCAATCGTTTTCGCGCCAGGTCGGTGTCCCCACCGTGATCGTGGCCGGCAAAACCGTCATTGGCGAGGTGCCCGAAGGCATCGATGCGGCCGCGGTCGTTGCCCGCGAACCAACGGGTGCTGCGACCCGCGAGCCAGCCCTCGTCCCCGACGCCACCCGCTACCTGATCGCTGCCCGGCCGCTGTACCCCTCCGAGCCGCGTTTCACGGTCAACACGATCATCGATCGCGACCTCGCGCAGGTCGGCATCGCCCAGTTCCAAACCGCCGTCGTCGCCGGCACGCTGTTTCTCCTCGTGCTGGTGCTCGGCATCATCGTGTCCACGCTGCGCGCGATGAACCGGCCCCTCGAGATGATCATGGAGCACCTCAGCCAGGTGCAGCAGGGCAACAACGTCGGCATCCTGCCCGAGGCCGGCCTTGGTCCCATGCTGCGCCTCGGCAAGCAGATCAACATGCTGCTGCAGTCGATGCCGTCGGTGCGGCCAGGTACAGCGCCGCTGTTTGGCTCGTCGACGTCGCAAGACATCCCGGCCCCCAACTTTGGCGAACCGGCCCCGCGCACCGCGTCGCAGCCATTTGCGCCGCCGACGCCGGTTGCAGCCCCGGTCGCGCCCTTTGTGCCGACGGCTCCGGTCCCAAGCACGCCGCCGCGCGCTCCCACGCCCGAGCCAGCGCCGTCGTTGCCGGTTGCTCCGAGTGCTGAGCCGGCTTTCGGTGCCGCCCCGCAGTCCGGTCTCGCTGGCTTGTTCGACGACGGTCCCGATCCCCTCGCCGCGTTCCGTGTGGCCAACAAGCCTGCGGCACCCGCGCCGCCTGCACCTCCACCATCGCCGGTGCGCCCCGAGCCAACCCCCGAGCTGCACGAGATGCAGCCCGAGGCCACTGTCATGTTCCAGGTGCCCGAGTCGTTGCTCGCGGCGTCTGCTGCGCCGCCTCCGCCTCCACCTCCACCGCCCGCCCCTCGTGTGGCACCAGCACCAGCGCCCGCTTCCGTCGACGACAACCGCACCGTCGTCGCCCAGGTCCCGCAAGAGCTGTTGGCGCAGGTGTCGCCCAAAAACGACGTCGATGCTGCCGACGAGGCCCACTACAAAGAGGTCTACGAGAAGTTCGTGCAGACCCGCATCGAGTGCGGCGAAGACACCTCAGACCTCTCGTACGACCGCTTCGTCGCCAAGCTGCTGAAGAACCGTCAGCAGATCGTCGAGAAGCACAAGGCCCGCTCGGTCCGTTTCCAGGTCTACGCCAAGGACGGCAAGGCAGCGCTGCGCGCGTTGCCGGTGCGCGACTGACATGACGACGCCGGTGGCCCTGCCCAAGCCGGGTTCGCCGGCCATGCGCGAGGTGATTGCCGTCTGCCGTGCCGCCCTCGACTTGCCACGCGCCGTCGTCGTCATCGAAGGCGCGCTCGATCGCAAAACCCTCGACGACACCTTGCAGAAGTCTTCGCGCGGCGCCCTCGGCCGCGTTTCTGCGTTGTCGCGTGCTGAAGTGGTCGGCCGCCTTGCCGATCTGTTTCACCGCGACGAGGCCACCGCCACGTCGTTGCTGCGCGACCTCGACAAGAGTGCTCACAAAGAGCGCTTCATCGTCGCCAGCATCGACGAGGCGAACCTCGACGAGCGCTTGAACAGCTACCGCGCGCTCGATTTCCGCCGCGAACGGGCGCGCCTGGTGTGGGCCCTCGTTCGCGACGGTCGCCAGGCCCATGCACGCGCGGCCACCCGCGTCCTCGACGAGGCTTTCGCCGCCCTCGCCGAAAAAGAGCGCGCCGCCGAGGCCGCCGAAAGCCCCGCAGGTGCTTCCGACGAGGTGCTCAATGAGCTGCGCCAGCGGGTGAGCGGCTACGAGAACGCCATCCTCGAGCAGCAAAAGCAGCTCCAGCGCGAAGTGGGCCAGAAGGAGAGTGTCGAGCGCGAGCGCGCCGAACTCGTGGCTCGTCTGGGGGCGCGCGAGAAGGCGCTGCGCGACGAAGAGCAGGTACGCCGTGACGTCGCCAGCGAGGTGCAGCGTTTGCGCGATCAGGTCGCGCGCCTCACCACTGAGCGCAGCGAACTCGACCCGCAGCGCCTGGCGGTCCTCGTCGACGAAAACGCCCGTCTCAAGGAGCGCGTGCGGTCACTCGAGCGCGCCGCCGATCGCGCCAACCGCGTCGGCGAGCTCGAGACCGAGGTCGAAGCGCTCACCCGCCAACACGCCGTCGACCTCGACGCGCTGCGCGCGCAACAGGTTGCCCTCGAGGAGCAGCTCCGCCTGCTGCAAGCTCGCGAACGCGCTGCCCTTCATCGCGTCGAAGAGCTGCGCGACCAGCTGCGCGACGCCCGCCAACAACTCGCGCGCGGCAGCAACAACCCGCCGGTGGCAGCACCAAACGGGCGCGTGGGCATCTTCGTCGACGACGCCAACCTCTCGGCCTCCGCGCGCCGCGATCTGGGTAGCCGCCTCGACTACGCCGCGGTGCTGGAGGCGCTCACCGATGGCCGGCCGCGTGCTGTCGCCATCGCCTTCGTCGTCGACAGTCCTGATACCCCGCGCGACAAGCACGAGGCCTTTGGCAACAGCCTGCGCGCGCAGGGCTGGGAGCTGCGCGAGAAGCGCCTCAAGGTCCGCCACGACGGCAGCCGCAAGGCCGACTGGGACATGGGCATGGCGATGGAGATCCTCGACAACCTCGACGACCTCGATGTCGTCGTCATCGGCTCCGGCGACGGCGACTTCGTGCCGCTCGTGAAGCGCCTGCGTCGTTTGGGCAAGCGCGTCGAAGTCGCGGCATTTCGCGCGTCCACCGACGAGCACTTGATCGCGGCGGTCGATGGTTTTCTCGCGCTCGATGGTCGTTTTCGCCTGGGGCGCTGAAGCATGCAGCCGGTCAAGCCAACGTTGTTGTCGTCGTCGTCCTCGTCGCGTGTGTGGTTGGCCTGCCAGGCCCGCTGCAGCACCGATCGCTATGACGCGCTGCAATTCGGGCGCGGAGCGCCCGAATTCGTAAATGCATTCAATCCCTTGGCGGGACGCCAAGGGATTGAATCGTTGGTGCAGTGTCCGCGCTGCGGTGGCCTCGTCGATCCGGTGTTCGACCTCGACGCCATCACTGCTGACGCTCCCGCCTTGCGCCAATCATTGCGCGATCGCCGCTGCTCCCCCGTCGACGACCGCGACGCCAGCGGCGTGTGGCGCTTCCGCGATCTGCTGTGGCCCACGGTCGATGGCCGCTGCCCGTTTGGCGAAAACGACGTCGTCACGCTTGGCGAAGGCAATGCCGCCAACGTGCGCCTGCCGCGCGTGGGCAACGGCCCGTCGGTGTCGGTGGTCATGTGTGGCAACGGCCCCACGGGCAGCTTCAAAGACCTCGGCATGACGGTGTTGTCGACGTGGGCGAAGGCCCTCGCGTCGTCGTCTTCAACACCGCCGGTGCTGTTGTGCGCCTCCACCGGCGACACGTCGGCAGCGCTCGCCGCCTACGGGGCGCGGGCAGGGTTGCCGGTGTGTGTGCTGCTACCCGCCGACAAAATCTCGCCGACGCAGTTGGTGCAGCCCCTTGCCCACGGCGCGCAGGTGTTGGCCATCGACGGCGACTTCGACACCTGCATGCGCGTCGTGGCCGAGATTGCCGCCAACAACGACGACGGCCGCTTCATCCTCGCCAACTCGAAAAACCCGATCCGCCTGCTGGGCCAGCTCACGGTCGCGCTGGAAATCGCCGAACGCGGCCCCGTCGACGTCGTCTGCGTGCCCTCGGGCAACCTCGGCAACCTCGCAGCGCTCTACCTTGGCTTCCAGCTCGCCAAAGCCATCGGGCTCATCGAGCAGCTGCCGCGCCTTGTCGGCTGCCAGGTCGACGCCGCCAACCCGTTGTTTCGCGCGGTCGCCGACCACTTCGCCACGACGTCGATCACCGCTGGTCCCACGCACGCGTCGGCGATCCGCATCGGCGCGCCGGTCAGCCTGCCGCGCGCGAAGGTGGCGCTGGCCGCCACCAACGGCATGGTCACGTCCGTCGACGAAGCAGCGCTCCTCGACGCTGCCGCCCGCGCCGATCGCCTCGGCCTCTACGTCTGCCCGCACACGGCCACGGCCCTCGCGGGTCTTGAGCAGTTGGTGGCCCGTGGCGACGTCGGCAGCACCGATCGCGTCGTCGTCGTTTCCACCGCGTCGGGCCTGAAATTCTCCGAGCAGAAAACGGCGTTTCACGCGGGTTCCACCATCCTTGGGCCGTTGCCGTTGCCGTCGTCCACGTCGTCGTTGCGCAACGCGCCCCGCGCGATCGACGCCAGCGCGGCGGCCGTGCGCGCGGCATTGCTGTGATGCGCCTCGTTCGTCGTGACGCCCTCTCGCTCATGGCCACCGCGGTTGCCGCCACGGTGCTGCCGTCGTCGCGCGTCGCGGCGGCGATCGTCGACGACCTCTACGGGCATCGCCTCTTGTTCAACGCCGCGGGCGAGCCACTGGTGCCCCTGGGCATGATGCAAGGCCAAAGCCGCGTCGTCGTGCACAGCAGCAGCGGCCTCATCGTCGACGTTGCCGGCAGCGTCGTCGAGGTCGGTGCTGATGTCTCGGTCGTCGTCGAGCGCGTGTCGGGTGTCGCTGGTGTCGTGCGCGACCTGCAGGTGATTGAAACCCTCGAGGGGCCCGACCGCAGCCAGCGCAAAGCGCGCCTCGACCTCTGGCAAAAGCGCGGGCTCAAGGTCCGCGCCGTCGACGTCGGTGGCGTCTACGGCGTCAAGGGCACGGTGGTCGACAACCGCGCGGTGTTGATCGTCGCCGACGCCGCCATCCCCGCAGGCCACGACGACGTCCGCCCCGTGCCCGTCGAGTGGCTCGACGCCCCACCGTCAGCGGTCATGCGTGTCACAGCCGCGTCGTCGTCGTCCACGGGCCCGTTGGTGCGCGTGCGCGCAAAAAACGGCGGCAGCGTCGTCGTCGAAAAGGTCGAGCACTCCATCGGCTACGCCGACCACGGCTTCGAAGATCGCCTGCTGCGCGACGAAGTCCTCGTCGTGCCAGATCGCCGTGGCCTGCTCGCGGTGGTCAACCTCGTCGACGAAAACGTCATGGTCGCGGGCGTGTTGCCCTCCGAGATGTTCGCGAGTGCCCCCCTCGAAGCGCTCAAGGCCCAGGCGGTCACAGCGCGCGGCGAGCTGTTTGCGAAAATCGGTCGACGTCACTTCGCCGATCCGTTCATCGTGTGCACCGAGCAGCACTGTCAGGTCTACCGCGGCCAAACCGCCGAGCACCCGCGCAGCAACGACGCCGCCAAACAGACCGCGGGCGAACTAGCGTTTCTCGATGGCCACGTCGTCGACAGCGTCTACAGCGCCTGCTGCGGCGGCCACAGCGAACCCGCCGAGGTCGTGTGGGACAAACCCCCGCGCCCCGAACTCGTCGGCCGCCCCGACGCCCCCACCGTCGTCGAGGCCAAAGCCCCGTGGCTCTCGCCCGACACCGCCAGCGGCTTCTTCGTGGGCGCCGTCGTCGCCGGCCGCTTGTCAAAAGCACCAGCCATCCCCGCCGCACTCGTCACCGACGACGACGTTCGACGTTTTCTCGACGTCCCGCGCGAAGCGAGCTGGTGCGGTCGCAGCAGTTTCAACCAAAAGGGCACGGCCTGGCGCTGGGAGCGTCGCTTCACCCAAAGCGAGCTGACGGCCGCGTGCGCCGATCTGGGGGTAGGGCTGGTCCAGCGCCTGATCGTCGAAGGGCGGGGCCCTGGAGGCCGCCTACGGGCCCTGCGGATCGAAGGGTCGGCGGGTACGGCGCGCGTGCTGCGCGAACTCCCTGTGCGCAAGCGCTTCGGCAACCTGCGCTCCGGGCTGTTCGTCGTCGACGAAGAGCGCGACAGCAGCGGCGTCCTCGTCGGCGTCGTCTTGCGCGGTGCCGGCTTCGGTCACGGCTCGGGCATGTGCCAGCAGGGAGCCATCGGGATGGCCGAAGCCGGAGCCAGCTACACCGACATCCTCGCCCACGCCTACAACGGCGCCGTCGTCAAACGCGTGTTTTAGGCGCTGTGCAGAAACGAAAAACGCCGCCCGAGGGCGGCGTTTCTCTGAGCACCGTGGCGACGTCAGGCCGCGGGCTGCATGCCCGTTTGCGTGGCACGACCGGCGCGCTTGAACGAGGCCAACTCGGCTTCTGCCTTGGCCAGCTTGTCGCGCTGCTGCATCGAGCGAACGATGCCGCCAGCACCCACCGCGAGCCCGAGGATGCCGACGAACAAGAACACCGCCACCAGCACCTTCACGCGCGTGGCGGCGGCGCTGTCGGCGACGCGAATGCCGAGCACGGCCATCGACGTGATCGGCGCGCCAACGGTGCCGCTGTCAAACGTGATGTCGACCAGCTTCGACGGCTCGTTCTTCTTCATCACCACGGCGACGTTTTGCGGCTTGAGGTCTTCGACCGACGCGGCCACCAGGCGCTTCACTTCGTCTTCCGAGATGAGGCTGGTGTTGCGGTCGTCGTAGGCGTTGAACACGATCGCCACCGACGCGGTCGCCGACGGCGGCACGGTGTCGAGGTCGCGCACCACGTCTTTGTCGGGGCTCACGATGGTCACGTGGGCCGACATGATGTTGGGCAGGCGCTGCAGCTTGCGCTCCACCTCGCCCTGCAGGGCCATCATGTACTTGGCCTTCTCCTCGGACTTCGTTGGAATCAGGCCGCCGCTGCCCGCCGGATACACCTCGGCAAGACCCGTGGGCCGACGCTTGGGCAGCTTGTTGGCCACCAGCACCCGCAGGGCGTCGCGCGAATCGCTCTCGGCCACGGTGACGGAGTAGGTCACGAGGCGGCCTTCGAGCTTCACCTTCGTGGCGCTGAAACCCTTGGCCTCAAGGGCCACGACGATCTCGTTGGCTTCGAATTCATCCAGGCCTTCGACGAGCTCGATGGGGCTGTCGCAAGCAGCCGTCATCGCCATCACACACGAAACAACCAACACATTGAGCAATGAAGCGAGGCGCACAGGCAGACTCCGTCGGCGACAGCTGACCCCACGAAGGAAGCGCAGCGCGGCGGGGCCGAGTCTTCTGTATCCGGGGCCTGCTTGTCCATCGTCGAGATGCTGCAGCCGGGCGCTTGATTCGTGCGGCGCTGATCCGACGCGGGAAGGCGGGGCACTTTGCGGTCGTTCACGTCTCATCGTTAAGCTCAGACCAACCGCGCCGAAGTGACCTGAGAGGTGAACATGACCTGCAGTCCTCGCCCCGAATCCGCTGGAACTCCGTTTCACTCCCCCAATGGCTCCGAACGCTGCCTCTTCAGCTCGGTCATGGCCCTCGGCGCCCTCTTTGGGCTCATGGTGTCGCCGTGCGCACGTTCACCACTGCTCAGCGTGTTCGCCGTCGTTGGCGTGCCGCTGTTCACGTTCCTGATCGCCGCCCCCACACGCCTGGGGGCCTTCGCCGAACTCCGCCTCTTTGGCCGTGACGTCGCTGCTGGCATCCTCGCTGGCTTGTGCGTGCTCGTGGGGCGCAAGAACGACGCGCGCACCGTCGTCAACGTCCACCGCACCGACGTCGAGGCCCGCTAC
>JBIKRQ010000183.1:0-12485 GCA_044349155.1 Myxococcota bacterium | reverse complement strand
CCACCGCCGCCGCCGCCGCAGTACGCGCCCCCGCAGCCGTACCAGCAGGCGCCGATGCCGCCGCCGCCGCCGCAGTATGCGCCGCCGCAGCAGCCGTATCCGCAGCAGCCGTATCCGCCGCAGCAGCCGTATCCGCCGCCGCAGCAGTACGCGCCGCCGCCGCCGCCGCCGCAGTACGCGCCGCCACCGCCGCCGCCGCAGTACGCGCCGCCGCAGTATGCGCCGCCGCCGCCGCCTGCGGCCACGGGGCCCTCGCGCACGCTGCTGGGCACTGGTGCGGTCAGCCTGCAGCAGACGCAGCAGGGGACCGGTGGGCCGCTTGCGCACGGGCCGTTTGTGCCCGGTCAGCGGGGCCCGACGGGGGTGGAGATTCCGCCGCCGCCGCCGCCACCAAAGCGCTGATCTGAAAGTGAAAACGGGGCCAGCAGTGGCCCCGTTTTTGTTGGGTGACGTGGAACAACCTTCAGCGCTCGCGTGTCGAGTCGATGGAGGGTTTCATGACAAACAGCGTCGGCGTACCGAGGTCGATCGACAGCGCAGTCCAGCAGAGTGTCGAGCACGAGCTGTCGCTCGAGTGGCGCAGCGCCCGTTGGCGGCTGCTGATTCCCGCGGGACTCGCTGCCATATCTTTGGTGTCGTCGTTTCTCTGTATGCCAGAGTTTATGTATGACGTCATCGGAGCACCTGGCCAAAAATTCGGATTGTCTTTGAGCTGGTTCGCGGCGTTCTTGACGGTGGTGGTGGCGTGGCGCACGGCGCAAGCGCGTCCGTTGGTGCAGTTCGAGAAGGTCCTCGTGGGCGGCGCGCTGGTGTGGCTTCTGCCGGGCTGCGTCAAGCTGGGCCTGGTGGTGTTCGCGGCCCTCCTTCGCTGACTGGCAGATCAGGCACCTCCGGCTATCGTCGCGACAACACGGGGGATTCATGAAGATCGTTGGTGCATTGGTCGCGGTGGTTGGGGCAACGTCGGCGTGCGGAGGCGACTGCGTTGATTGCGCCCTGCCGTCAGGGAACCGGGGCTTCTTGAACGACGCGCTCACGCCGATCACCGCCGCTGCTCCCGGGGAGGTCTGGTGGTTTGCTGGCACCGCCGACACCTGGCTGCTTGATGGTCTCCCGCTCGAGGTGGCGGCGACGACACCGTCGTGGACAGCGGTGCGCGTTCCCGCTGATGCCGCGTCTGGCACCCATACCGTTGTCGCCAACGTCGAGACTCCGGTCTTCGTCGCCGAGCCAGACCCCGCAGCGACCGTCGTGCTGCCGACAGACCTCGCGCTTGTCGATGGGCGCCAGCAGACCATCTACGGTTGCGGATCGACGTGCTTCGACACCCCGTTTGAGACCGTTCAGACCACCGAGTACGACGGCTTTGCCTGGACCACGCAGCTCACCGGGGCCGCCACGCCCCTGATCCTCGTCGACGTGTGGGGCCCCGACGACGACGTGGACGACGAACTGGCCCCGCGCCTCGGTGACAGCATCCCCCTGCCAGACAACTGGCTCACGGTCGACGACCTCGTGCTGCAGGCACTGCCGGGCGAGACCAGCGTGACCGTGCGTTTGCGTTCGCTGCTCGACGCGTCGACCGGTCCGCAAAGCCGCGCCGAATGACCCGGCACGCTCTGTTGCTTCTGGCGTTGACGGGCTGTCGTGCTGAGCTGTGCATGACGTGTGATGCCGCCACCGAGTTCTGCCAGGTCGACCCCGGCGCACCGTTTCTGTTGCACGGCAACCCCGACCCGTTCGGCGCGTCGCCGTCGTCGACGTGTGCACCGCTGCCCGAGCGCTGCTTGAGCAACGTCTCCTGTGCGTGCCTCACGTGCGACGAAGACGTGCCCGAAGACCAATCCACGTGTGTCTTCGATGCCTGCTCCGAGGACGAAGGGCTCCTGCAGACGACGCCGTACACCGCGTAACGTGCACAGCTGCTGACGTTGTCGTCGTCGCTGATGTCTTCGATGCGACCGTTTCATTGCGTTGGCCTGCGTCAGGCTGACAGTCACCGCGTAACTCGCTAGCCTCGCGGCGATGGTTGCCGACGACCAAACGCGGGTCCTTGGGCCCCACCTGCTGCTCGCTCCTCTCGCCGACGGCGGCATGGGGGCTGTGTTCCTGGCCGCCGATGCTGTGGGCAATGGTCGCCCGCGCCAACTCCGCCTCGTCAAAACCCTGAAGACCGGTTTGGCAAGCGTGAGCGACTACCGCCCACGCTTCATCGACGAGAGCCGTGTCGCCGTGTTGCTGCGGCACGAGCACCTCTGTCAGGTCTTTGGTGGCGGCGAGAGCGGCGGCGAATTCTATCTCGCGATGGAGCTCATCGAAGGCGTCACCTTCAAGCGCTTGATGAGCTTGCTGCAGCAGAACCAGCAGAAGTTGACGACGGCGCAGGCCGCTGCCCTCACCGTCGCGATGTTGCGCGGGCTGCACGCCGCACACACCGCGGTCTCGCCCGATGGTCGCGCGCTCGGCGTCGTGCACCGCGATGTGTCGCCGCACAACGCGATGGTCGACATCCATGGGCGCATCAAGGTGATCGACTTCGGCCTCGCCACGTCGGTGCTGAAAGAGACGTTCACCGAGAGTGCCGTTGTGCTCGGCAAAAGCGCGTACATGGCCCCCGAGCAGGCGCGCGGCGAAGACGTCACGCCCGCCGTCGACCAATATGCCGCCGCCGTCGTGCTGTACGAGCTGCTCACCGACGACCGCTTCTACGGTGACATGCAGCCCAGAAACATCTGGAGCGTGGTCGGCTCGGGCACCCATGTGCCGCGCGCCTGGGCCACGGTTCCGCCTGCCTTCGCCCCCATTTTGCAACGCGCCCTTGGCCGCCGTGCCGAAGACCGCTTCGCCAGCTGTGCCGACTTTGCCGACGCCATCGTCGACGTCGAACCAGCGGCCACCAGCCGCGTTGTGGCCCGCTCCCTTGGCGTGCTTGTGCAGGTGTTGCGCCCCGCAGAACTCGACACCATCGCTGCGGCCCGCGCGCGCCTCGCGGCCATCGAAGCACACCCCAGCGCTGCGTTGTCGTCGTTGGACGCCACGGAGCGAAACCCCGCGCCGTCGCCGCAGGCCTCGCCGCACTCCATGGGGCAAACGGAGTCGGTGTCGCGCTCGCTGCCCACCGTCGTCGCTGGCGAGGTCGACACCGGCGCGACCACCACCACACCGCGTGACCTCGTGGCGGCGAAAGCACCGCGCCGTGGGCTGGCCGCCGCACTCGGCGTCGTCGTTGTTGTGGCCACGCTGACCACCGCCGTCGTCATCGCCACCGTGATGCGACGTGCCTCGGCTGCAGGCGCAGTGCCCGCGGTCGTCGTCGCCCCGCCTGCACCGGTGCCCGTGCCCGTCGTCGCCCCGCCGGTCGTTGTTGCATCGCCCACACCCGTCGCACCGGTCGCCCCCGCGCCGGTGGCGCCCGTGACGACCCCGCCCACCGTCGAGGCCGACGCCAACAACAGCGCGCGCGCCACGAGGTTGTTTGCGCGCATCAAGGGTTTGGCTGGCTGCAAAAAAGCGTGCGTGCAGGTGCTGAGCACGTTGACCCTCGAGCAGATTCGCCGCGATCCAAAGGGTGCTGGTGCTCTCGTGCAGGACTGCAAAACGCAGTGTTCCCAATGACGTGCTGGCCACTGCACCTGCGCGCGCTCTGTGCAGGCGCGTTGCTGTTCATCGCGTTGCTGTCGTCGTCGACGTTGGCTGCGTCGACCGCGAAGAAGAAGACGAAACCACCGCCGTTGCCCTCGGTGGCGGTCGCGAGCCTCGATGGCATCGCGAGTGCGGCGGACAAGGCCGCGGTGGAACTCGAGTTGCGCGCGTTGCTGCCGGCCACGGGCTACACCGTGCAGAAGAAAGACAAGACCGACGCCACCCTCGCGACGGTGCAGAAGCTCGGCCTCGCGTGCGACAGCGGCGACCTTGACTGCCTCATCCGTGTGGGCGCCCTCAGCGGCGTCAACGTTGTGATCAAGGGTTTGTTGTCGACCGACGCCGACACCTTCGCGCTCGACCTGGTCGCCGTCGACGTCAACGGCTTGCGCGAACGCGCGCGTGTCCGGGTCGTGGTGCCGCGCAGTGGGGCTGGTCGCAAGGCAGCACTCGAGAGTGCGGTCACGGGTGTGCTTCGGCCCGAGGCCTGGCGCGGGCTGTTGCGCGTCGACGTCAACGTGCGCGGTGCCTCGATCGTCGTCGACGGTGTGCCCCGGGGGTTTTCGCCGTTGTCGACGCCAGTGGAGTTGACGCCGGGGCCGCATGCGTTGTTCGTCGTGCTCGAAGGGTTTCGCTCGCACAAAGAAGCCGTCGAGGTCGTGTACGAAGACGAAGTGGGCGTGAGCGTCACGCTTGTGCCCGGTGTCTCGGAAGACGCGCCGCAGTTCACCACCGCACCACCGGCCATCGCATCCAAGCCCACGACGACGTCGAGCGCGCGTCGTCATCCGCTACGCGTGGTCATGTACGACATCGAAGCCACCGGGGTCGCGCCGCGCGTGGCGCAGGTGCTGGGCACGTTGTTGGTGGCGGAGTTGCGCAAGCGCGAAGCGGTCAGTGTGCTTGATCGCGGCGAGCTGATGGCCCTCGTTGGCGACGACAAGGGCACCGCTTCTGATGTGCGCGGCTGCAGTGCAGATCAATGCTTCGCGGAAGTGGCCGAAGCCCTGGGCGCCGACGCCGTCGTCGTGGCACAGCTCACGCAGATCGAAGGGCAGGTGTTGTTCGGGCTGCGCCGCATCGACCAACAACAGCAGGAAGTCACCGGCAGCTTTCTCGAGCGCGTGCCGGCCAACGACACCGACGCGTTGTTGCCGCTTGTTGGCAAAAGCATCACGGCGACCTTTGGCGACGTGCCACTGCGTGCAGGACAGACCGCGGGAGTGGATGAACGCGCGACGAGGATCATGAATCCGCCGCCCCTGCCGCCGCTGCTGTCGGGCTCGTTGTACGTCGGCACCGCGATCGCGGGCGTGGTCACTGTTGCTGCCGCGGTTGTTGGTGTGGGCAGTGCTGTGTCGTACGACGCTGCACTCGTCGAGGCCGCACGCACGACGCAAGCAGCCAACAGCGACGAGAACCGCATCTTGCGCGGCTACGAGCAGACCTTCTACGGCGCGCAAACCGTGGGCCTTGTGGGTCTTGGTGCTGCCGTTGTGCTGGGTGCTGCTGCTGTGATCACCGGCTTCTCCACCGATTGGCAGGGCGATGGCGACGTCGTCGTTGTGCCCACCCGCAGCGGAGCTTCTCCATGAACACGTCACGTCTCGTCATCGGCGTCGCTGTGTTGTGCGCGTTGTCGTCGTGCACCTTGCGCGACTACGGCTCGGGTGTTGTGGGCTGCGACCCCGACAAGGACTCGTGCCCGACCGGCTACGCCTGCCTCGATCCAAAAGATCTCAAGTTCAACACCTGCATCAAGATCGGCTGCGGCGATGGTCAGCGCGACTTGAACAGTGGTGAGCAGTGCGACGACGGCGACGACAACGACCTCGATGCCTGCGTCGCGTGTGTGGTCAAGCAGTGGCAAGAAGAGCCGGTGCTCGGCTTTGGCCCCGGCAAAGGCGTGTTGGGCGAGACGCCGATTGGGCGGCCCACCATCGTCACGCACGACACCGACGGCAACGTGTTCATCAGCTCGATTGGCACCAACACAATCACGCGCCTCGACACGGCGGGCACGCTGACCACGTTTGCGGGCAATGGTTCGCTCGTCAGCGCCGAGACGGGTGCTGCTGTTCCCCCCAACGAGGTCACGACCCTCTTTTCGTCGAGCATTGCGGTTGATGGCCTGGGCAACGTCTTCTTCGCCGATCTGCAAAACGCCGTGGTGCGTCGCATCGACGCCGTCACGGGCGACACGGTGACCGTCGCGGGCTCTGGCGTGCAGGGCACCGGTGCGGACAACGTGCCCGGCACGCAGTCGAGCCTCGACATCGTGGTGGGCCTCGCGCTCGACGGCGATGGCAATCTCTTCATGGCGGAGAAGCAGTCAGGCGGCACCGGCGTCAACCGCATCCGTCGGCTGAACCGTCGCACCAACATCATCACCACGGTGATTGCCGGCCGCAGCGATGGTGGTCCGGCGTCGTCGACGCAGCTCGACGGCCTCCCCAACGACATCGCCTTTGCTGCCGATGGCCGGCTGTTCGTGTTCACGAACTCGTTTGACCGCTTCAGCACCGAGCGATCGCCGAGCACTGGCCCGACCTTCACCGTCGACACCACCGTGTCGTACGCCGTCACGATCCTCACCCTCAACAACGAGGGGGCGGTGGTCGACAAGGAGTACGTCGTCGTCGACCTGCGCATCGATCGCCGGACGTCCACCGAAGAGGTGCTCGTTGGCGTCGATGCTGACGACAACGGTGTCGATGATGTCGAACTCGTTGCATCGTCGCGCGAGCTGCTGACGAAGGTCTCAGACTGCGAAGCGCCCAACCCCGTGCAGGAGCGTTTCGCGGTCAGCGACGACGGTCGCCACATCTTTCATCCCGCAGGTCGTCGTGTGCTGCAGCTGCAGCTGCCCACCGCCACCGAGCCCGCGGCCTGCACGGTCATCGGCAGCGTGCCCGGCGGCGACGACGATGGCGACGAAGAACCAGTGAGCACCGCTGGCTTCGCCCTCGTGCCGACCGATGTGTCCTTTCAAGACGGCACCCTGTTGGTCGCTGACCCAGGAAACGGTGTGGTGTGGCGCCTGCGCGACGACCAGAGCAACGCGCTCGCCGAGCTCAGCATTGGCAAACCCAACGACGTGCCCGCTGGCCTGGAGCCGTTCGAAGCCCTCGTGAGCGACCTGGTGTTGGAGTTCGCGAAGCAGACCGATGGTCACCTTGGCGCTGGCATCACCACCGCGTGCGCGCAGCGCGACGACGACGGCGTGCTCGTCGACGATGGCGTCATCGGCTTTGAAGACTTCGAGTTCTTCGCCCCGTTTCCCGACCTGCACCGCGTGGTGCTCAGCGATTGCAACAGTGCGATCGCCGTCATCGCTGGCAATGGTGTTGCGGGTTTTGCCGGCGACGGCGGACCAGCGGTCGACGCGAAACTCGCGGGGCCAACGGGGGTGGTCCGTGGCCTCGACGGCGACATCTACGTCGCCGACCGCGACAACAACCGCATCCGCCGCATCCTCGTCGAGGACGACGACGACCCCGCCACCAACGACGTGCAGCGGGCGAAGATCACCACGTTCATCGGTCCACGCGATCCCAACGATCCCACCGTCGACAAGCACGCCATCGGCGAGGCCGCGACCCTGGTGCTCGATCGACCTGGTGGCCTCGCGCTCGACGACACCGGCGCGTTGCTGATCTCCGATGCCAGCCACCGCATCCAGCGCGTGGTGATGGTGGCCAATGAGGGCGAAAGCGTCGGCGACGTGACCACCGTCTTTGGCACGGGCACGCCGGGCTTCAACGGCGACAACGAGCCGGCGAATGAAACGCAGCTCGACGAGCCAGCGGCGATCGTGTTTCTGCCGTTCTTCCTGCTCGAAGGGCAGGTGCCATTTGTGCCGCCGGGCGGTGTGTTGATCGTCGCAGAGCGCGGTGGCCACCGGATCCGCGCCACCATCATGCCGCCGCTGGGCGAGCCATCGGTCTACACGCTCGCGGGCACTGGTGAAGCTGGGCTGATGGCACCGCCGCCCGCTTCGTGCATCCGCGCGGCTTGATGGCCGCTTCGCCGACGGCCAATGCCGAGCAGCTCGGCTTCTTCGTCGTCGACGCGATCGACCGGGTGCGGCAGTTGAACGTGGCCGTGTCGTTCGACATCGTCACGGGTCTGACGCTGGCGGGGAGCGTGAGCACGGCGACGGCGACGACACCCGATGGCCTGCGCGGCCTGGCCTCGCGCGACGACGGTGCTGATGGCTTGTTTCGCGCGCCGCAGGCGATGGCCTTCCTCGACGACGACAGCCTCGCTGTTGTCGACGCGCTCACAGGTCGTCTGCGTCTGGTGACGTTGTCGACCAACGAGATCCGCACGATTTCGGGCATGCCCGCAGGCACGCGTGTTGGTGGTGCAGGTGTCGACGCGTTCGTTGCCGAACCGCTGCGCACACCGGGCGACATCGTGTTCGATGCCTCGGGTGCCGAGCCCACCTTGTGGGTCAGCGAAGCTGGTGCAGGCCGCTTGCGTCGCTTCGTCGTCGTCGACCCTGCCGATCCGTCGACGTGGCGGACGAGCAGCGTCGTGGTGGCCGGCCTCGCTTCTCCTGCTGGCCTGGCGCTCGACACGCTCGACGCCGCCAAGCGGCGGGTGCTGTACGTGACCGACAAAGTCAGCCACGTCGTGGTCGCTGTCGACCTCAACGGTGTGCCCGATGACGGTGGTGACGACGACGACGTGATCGTTGCAGCCGCCAACATCGCGGGCATTGCGGGCCGCCGCGGTGTCACGGGCGACGACGGCAGCGCGCGCGCCGCGTTGCTCAACGAGCCCGCCGGCGCCTTGTTCACCACCGTGGACACCGAGTCGTTTCTGTTCATCGCCGACACGGGCAACAACCGCGTGCGGCGTGTGGCGTTGTCGACGGGGACGATCACAACGGTCCTCGGCGATGGTTCTGCCGCCTCGGGCGGAGAGGGCTCGCCATCGAGTGCGTTTCCGGTGCAAGCGCCTCGCGGCCTCGCGGTCGACGCGGCAGGCAACCTGTTTGTGACATCAACCAACGCGATCAGGCTCGTGCAGTCGGGCGACGCCGGCGTGGTCGACGGCAAAGGCGACGTCGTCAGCATCTACGGCCAGCCTGCCGACAAGAGCGACACCGAGTCGGTGACCCGCTGCCTCGCGGGCCTGGCATTGTCGCCGACACCAGCGCACGACGTGCCGGCGGTGTACGTCGTCGACAGCTGCGTGGGCCTGTTGGTGCGTCTGCAACGCGACTGACGTTTCGGGGGTACCGTGACCAGCACAGGTGATGACGACAACACCGACTTCGACGACGCTTTCGACGACGTTCTCGACGATGTTTTCGACAACGAACGCGCCCTCAGCGATGTCGTGAACGATGCGTTGGCCAACGGCTCGCTGAATCGTCTGTTGTGCGCGGCACACGAAGCGCCCGAACTTCATGACGATCTCATGGTGGCCCTGGTCGCGCTTGGTCTCGAGCAAGCACGCGCCAGCTTGCACGCGTCGCCGCGGTTCGCCGGCGTCGACGTCGACGGTGTGGTCGCACACGCGCGTCGAAACGCCTCGATTCGGCAGGCCATCGAACAGCGCGTTGGGCTTGCTGAACTCATCGATGTCATCGAGAGCAGCCCCTGTAGCGACCAGGATCGCGCATCGTGGTTGCAGGTTGCGGCGCGCCGCTTTCGCCTCGACACCATCGCGCAGCATGCGGCCCACTGCCCGCGTGGGGCGGCGCTCGAGCTGCTGCGCACGGCCTTGTCACACCACGACCGACTGGCGGCGTTTGAGGCGCTCGTCGGTGCTGTCGACGTCGAGACCGTTGCCGTCCTGGCGCAGCCCCTCGGCCTGTCGGACGTGGCTGAGCCGGCGTCGACGCTCACCGTGGCACGCATCCACGCGGCACACCTCGTTCAGGCCGGACGATCGCTGTCCGCAGCGTTGCCGCGGATCGACGTGACGACGCCGATCGATGTCTGGTTGCCGGTGTTTCAACGTTTGGGCCTGCCCGCGTCGGCGGCGGTCCTCGAGCTGCGCGAGCGCTGGCGTGTGCTGGCAGTGCTCGATGTGGTTCGCCACATGGTGGCCGCCGGCTACCGCGACGACCTGCTCGAGGGCTTGCGCAAGAACGGGTTCGGTATCACCCCGTCGATGCAGCACCTCGCGCAGTGCGGTTGGCACGTCGACCAGATGGTGGACGACCTGTTGCGCAACGGCATGCTGCTGCCCGACGTGCGCGACGAACTGGTGGGCCTTGGGTTGTCTGCGCCCGCGATTGGCGACGTGCTGTTGCGTCACGCGCCCGCCGATGTGGTCGACCTGGTCATGCGATGAACGACGACCGTTGGCAGCGCATGCAGCGACGAGGCCAATCGGCTAAGCGACGGCCGGAGGGTTCGCTGATGAAGTTTGGAAGATCGATTGTGTTTCGGTCCTGACTCCTACGTCGCTGGCCCGTGCATCGGCCCCGGTGGCTGTGTCGACATCAACGGTGGCGGACTCTTCTGGCGCGAGGTGCTCACCGTGCAGCCAGGCACCAGCTACACGTTCGTGTTCTTCTACGCCGCCAAGGCCGAAGGAAGCGCGGCGTTTGAAGCGCAGACGTCTGTGATCCTCGGGGCCGAGCCGCTCGTTGGTCCCCTGCCTCCGACGGGCTCGAGCTTTCCGGTGCCGTGGCGCCGTGTGGTGACGACGTTTGTCGCCAACGCCTCACCGGTGAACCTCGACTTCAGCAATGCCAACACCGGCGGTCCGGGCAACGACTCCGCCTACGACCAATTCGCGTTGGTGCGCTCCCCGTCGATCTGCGCCGCAGTCGGCGAGGGCGAGGGCGAAGGTGAGGGTGAGGGCGAAGGCGAGGGCGAGGGCGAAGGTGAGGGCGAAGGCGAAGGAGAAGGCGAAGGAGAAGGCGAAGGAGAAGGCGAAGGAGAAGGCGAGGGCGAAGGCGAAGGCGAGGTAGGCGAAGGCGAAGGCGAGGGCGAAGGCGAAGGCGAGGGCGACGACGCGATCGATGGCGGCTGCGCGTGTTCCGACACATCGGCAGCCACACCGGCGTTGGTTGGCGTGGGGGCCATGTTGTTCCTCGGTCGTCGACGTCGGGCGCGCTGAGCAACCTGCACGCACCACGCAGACGCAGTGACAGGGCCTCTTGAGGGAGGCCCTGCTTTCCTCCGACGACGCAAGCGTTGACATTCAGCACGCCCGCGTCGATCCGACAGCCATGGGCTTCTTCGACCGCTTCCGTCGTCGCACGCGGACCACCGATGACTGGTCGGCGTTTGCTGGCAACGAGCACCAGTTCTTTGGACTGGTGAAGCCGTTCGCGTTCATCCGGACCGACGTCGAGGAGGGCCTGCGAGGACAGGTACCCGACACCGTTGTCGTCGCCATCCGCACGCGTGGCACGCCGCGCTTTCTCACGCTGGGCAAGAAAACCGACGACAGCCACATGATCGTTTCGTTCTTCGGCTGGGCGGTGCAGGCCCAGATCGAAGCCACCAGCGCTGGTGCATCGCACACGCTCGAGGCCACCATCACCAACGTCTTCGGCCGCGTCGACGAGCGCGGTCACGAGACCCATCGCTCCTGGATCGACCTCGGCCCCGATGCGGCGCATGGCTACGAGGAGGCCACCTTCGAAGCGCGCTTCCTCGCGTTTCGCGCCGAGCACGTGACAGAGCCGAAGCACGTGTGAGGTGACGATGCGTGGGCTTCGGCTACGCTGCGCTGCATGTTCGGGGGCCTGTTGGTGTTGGCGTTGGCAGGGTGTCCGTCCTCGGAGGCGCTCACCGCGCAGGTGCGCGCAGCGACCGCTGGCGATGTCGACGTAGCGGCGAGCATCGTCGACGACACGGTGCACGTCGTGATCGTCGCGCGCGGCGACACCACCGTTGAGCGCACGCTCGATGTCGCGACCGCCGATTGTCACACCCTGCCTGACCTGGTGGTGGTGGTCGCCCGCCGGGCGTTGCTGGCGTTGCCGCAAACAGAACCAGTCCCCGTGGCGGCGTCGCCATCGCCGTCGTCGTCGTCGTCGTCGTCAACGACCGAACAACCGCTGCAACCACCCCAGATGCCGCAAGCGATCGTCACGTCTTCGCAGATGATGCCGCTGTTGCGCGTGGCGCTGGGTGCTGGCCTTGTGCTGCCTGCGGGAGGCGACGCGCGTGTTGGCGTGGGGCTGCGCGTGCCGGCTGGTGTGTTCGTCGTCGACGTCGGCGCTGAGGTCGATGGCGGACTTCCACAGCACCTTGGCGCTGGCCATGTGTGGTCGAGTGCGGTGCTGGTCACCGGCCGACTCGGCGCCCGCATCGACGTTGCGAGCAGTGCCGTCGTGCCGTTTGTGGGGGCGGGTGCCGGCGGACTGCTCGTCGCGGGGCGCGGCAACGTCGAAGACGCTGTGGCGGCCACGTTCTTTGGCCGGCTTGCTGCTGGGGTGGCCATCGACGTGGGTGACATCGAGGTGGGGCTTGCTGCTGAGGTGAGCCCACACGTCGTGCTGCGCGCGGGCACCGCCACCACGTCGTTGCCGGGCACGAGGCTCGTGGCGACGGCGGCATGGACGTTTTCGCTCGAGTGAGTTTGGCAGCAGATCTGCGGGGAAACGGGCCGCTGCCGGGAACAAGGGGGGAGACGATGCACATGCCGACGGCTTCCCTGAATGCTGGCCCCGATGACGCACCTTGTGTCGCCGCGGCCGACGTCGTTGACGGCGTCGACCTCGCGCGGCTGTTCGACACCCACGCCGCCGCGGTGGCGCGCTGTGCTGAGCGTCTGCTGGGTGCAGGTCCCCATGTGGAAGACATCGTGCAGGACGTGTTTCTCGTGGCGTGGCGTCGTCGTTCAGAGGTGGTGCGGCACCCGCG
>JBIKRQ010000581.1:0-3351 GCA_044349155.1 Myxococcota bacterium | reverse complement strand
CTGCCACCGAGGGGGGCGGTCCACCAGGTCATCGGATTCATCGGGTTGAACGTGACGCCCATGGCGAACTCCTCAAAGCGGTGTGTAGGTGTTGTCGCACCTTTACCTGCACGAGTTGCGCGGGATCCGGGCGGCGGGGTCGGTCATCGGGAGGATGCGCGCGCCGCGGGTACGCGCCACTTCCGCGTGTGCCTCGCCTGCTCCTCGAAGCGATCGTGGGCAAGGCCTCGAAGCTCGCGGAGGTGCCGGCGCTCCTGCGTGCCTGCTTCGTCCAAAGGCTCGACCCACCACACGCGCCACGAGACCACATTGAGCGTGTCTGCGGCGGCCACGATGCGTTCAACAACGCCCTCGAGGTTGGTGAAGACCTCGTGCTCCCAAACGCGGACGACGCGCCACCCAAGCGCCTCCAACTCGTCGACCTGCCGCATGTCGCGAGCGACATTCTCGGCGAGTCTTGCGGTCCAGAAGGCGTCGCGTGTCCGTGGGCGCACGTAGTGCAGCGGGCAGCCGTGCCAGAAACAGCCGTCGACGAACACTGCGAGCTTGGTCGACTCGACGACGACGTCAGGGCGACCTACGGGTGTCTTTGCGTTTACAGCGAACGCAACACCGCGCTCCGTGAGTGCTGCGCGCAGCAAAGTCTCGGGCTTCGTGTCGGTTCCCCGAATACGACTCATCACCGACGAGCGCATTGCCGATACGTCGTCGTCACGCGTCACTGTTTTGTCCGCTCCTGCACCTCGCGAACCGCAACGCGCAAACGCTCGATGAGTTGGTCGACGCTCTCGACGTTGTCGTAGCCGCGCGCCTCGATCACCGAGGCTGGTGCAAAGGTCTTGATGCTGTGGTGCGCGATGCTCGCGAGCACCTCGGCAGGCAGCTGCTCATCGACGGTGAGCAGATACTTCTCCGGGATGCGCGCGGCCTCCTTGCTGACTTGTCCCCAGCGTTCGCGCACTGTTGTCTTGCACGCGACCATGCGCAGGCCCTCGGGTGGGAAACCCAGGTCGTGGTACTCGGCCTCGCCGGGGATCACGAAGTCGGGCCGCTCGCCGTTCTCCGTCACGCACTGCGCTTTGAACGGAATGCCTTCGCGTTTGAGCAACGACTCGAAGTGAAACTGCAGGCTCTGCCCTCGACGAGCCTTGCGCGACTGCTGCAACCGCAGCGACCAGCTCAACACTTCGCCAAGGTCGACGCCCCGCGCAACAAGCTCCTCGAGCTTCGGTTGGTTCACAGCCTTCTCGACCGCGAAGAACAACATGCTCTCTTCGGACAAACACGCGTCGATGAACTCGTCGGGTGTGAGGTTGTCGAGGTGCTCCAGCACGAATTCCTGCGACGCCGCCGACAACGCTCGTGCCTGGGGAATCTTTCCGTTTGCGAGCGCCCCTTCGATGATCGGCTGCATGTACGCTTCGCGACTCTTGAGGACGTCGGCGCGTGCAGCATCTTCGGCAAGTGCACTCATCGTGGCCGCCGCGATGCCGGCCATGCTCGAGGGCGCACCTTGTTGGCGTGCCGCGAATCGCGTCAGCGCCGACGTCGGATCGAGTTCCAACGCTTGAAGAATCTCCTGTTCAACGCGCGTTCCGGCGCGCGCGACAATGCCGACGAGGTCGTGCGCATCGCCGGTGCGAAACACGACGAAGACATCGCCAGCGCGCGCGTATTCCTGAAGCGCATCCTTCGCGTGGTAATAGAGGCGGTACTCAGGACTGCGCGTGGCGGCCTTTGCCTTGCGCGAGTCGTAGAGCGTGTACGTCGTCGTCACTTCGACGGGTGCACTCTGGTCTGCCGTGAAAAACAGCAGCGACAACGCGCCTTCGCAACGCTCGGGAAGGTCGAGTGTGGTGCGCACTGTTCCCGCGTTGAACTCGTGCTGGTTCGACGTGCCGGCTTGTGTGGACTTCTTGTTGCGCTTGCCACGTTGCGCAACTTCAACGGCGGCAAGCCGCTTGACGACGTACTTCACGTTCCCCCCCAACCCGCTCAACTCGCCTTACGCCGTGCCCCCGCGAACATGTCTGGCTGGGCGACAGGGACCAGCGCATGAACGCCCGTGGTTCGGTTGAGTGCGGCGACAACCTGCGTGCAAATCGCTGTGACGACGGGGACCGCGACCGAATTGCCGAATTGCTTGTAGGCCCGCGTGTCGCTGCACACGATTTTCATCTCGTCGGGATAGCCCATGAGGCGAGCACACTCGCGAGGCGTGAGCCGACGTGGATTCTCGCCGTCAGCCTGTGGCACGAGTACCTCAGAACCGTCCTTGTAGTAGCGAGCACTCAACGTGCGCGAGACGCCTTCGAGGTTCGTCATGCCGAAGCCGAAGCCATTGCCTGCGGCCTTGTGCTTCGCTGCATAGCCTTGGAGGTAGTTCCAGAGTCCGTCGGTCAGCGTGTACTTCGCGTCGACGTCAGGCAGCAGAATCGAACCGAAGCGCTGCGGCGTCGTTGGCGCGACTGGCCAGTGGAAGTGGTTGAAATCAACCTCGTCACGAAAGCCGACAATGAAGACACGTTCGCGGTGCTGCGGCACCCAATGACGTGCATCGAGGATCTTCCAGTCGAAGTGGTAGCCAAGCTCGGTGAGGGTGTCGGAGATGACCTGGAACGTGCGCCCCTTGTCGTGGGACTTCAGGTTCTTGACGTTCTCGAGGACAAACGCGCGCGGCTTCTTCTCGTTGATGATCTGCGCGACGTTGAAGAACAACGTGCCCTGCGTGGCGTGTGCGAAGCCGTGCGAACGACCAAGTGCATTGGCCTTCGACACGCCCGCGATCGAGAACGGCTGACAAGGAAAGCCAGCGGTAAGGATGTCGTGGTCGGGGATGCTCGCCGGCACCACCTGGGTGATGTCGCCGTCGGGGACGTGGCCGAAATTCGCCGCGTAGGTTTGCTGAGCGAACTTGTCCCACTCAGAAGCAAAGACACACTCGCCGCCGAGCGCGCGTTCGAGCGCCCAGCGAAATCCGCCGATGCCGGCGAACAAATCAATGAACCGAAGTGTGTGGGGTGCGCCCGCGTCTGCCATGGCCATCCTCCGCCGGTGGAAATGTCGTTGGAGCAGATCACATGAACCAACACAACGACAGCCCAACGAGACAGCAGTATCGAGATCGCTCCACGACGACACCGCGCCCGCACCACGGCAGTTCAACGAGCGGCCGGGCGGGGTGATCAACCGCGAGCACGCTCGACGCGGCCGGACGCGCGGCGCTGTCCTCGCTGGCCGAAGGGGCACCTCGCCGATGCACTTCGAACCAGGAGGCGCCCGGCTCTTCGACGACGACGACATGCTGGCCGCCGACGCTCGAAGTGCACGGGGTGCGCTGCACACACCAGA
>JBIKRQ010000580.1:0-3358 GCA_044349155.1 Myxococcota bacterium | reverse complement strand
CACGCGACGTCGTCGTAGCAGGCTGACCAGCAGGCGAAACCAGAAACAACGCGAAACGAAAACGGCCCCGTCGAGCAGCACCCGACGAGGCCGTTGTTCGACGACGACATGACTACGGCTTGCCGCCGAGTTCGACGATGTTGTCGCGGACGATCTTTGCCTCGGCGTCGTCGGGGGCGATCGTGAGGTGCGTCTTGTACGCCGCAATGGCCTCGCGCTTCTTGTTAATCTGGGCGTAGGCATCGCCGAGCCGGTGCCACGCGGTGGGGTGACCAGGCGCCAACTTCGTGCAGCGCTCCAGCATCTCGATGCCGCGCTTGAAGTTCTTCGGCTCGTCGCCCATCCGCACGATGAGCGTGTCTCCCATCGCGCAGATCGATGCCGGGTTCGCAGGTTGTGCCTCGAGCGCCTTCTCGTACGACCGCAGCGCCGCAACGTCGTCGCCGGTGTTTGCCTGCAGGTCGGCCGTTTCGATCCAGGCGTCGGCGCGTTTCGGGTCGATGCGGCTGACCTCGGCGAAACAGCGCAGGGCATCACCGGAACGCCCCATCTCGCGATAGACCTTGCCCTGGACGAACCAAGCGTCGTCGAAGTCGGGGGCCAGCGTCGTCGCGCGCTTGAGGGCATCGACCGCCTCAGGATTTGCACCCATCGACGCGTACACCACTCCCAACAGCATCGGCAGCGACGGATCCTCGGCTGCCGCTTCGCCCGCAGACACCAGCATGGCCGCCGCAGCCTTTGGGTCCTGCGCGGCGAGGACGAGGGCCTGTGCCGCCATCACGTCTGGATTGTTCGGCCGCAGCTGGCCTGCGGTTTCAGCAAGGCCCTTGGCGCGCTGGGGGTCCTTGAGCATGGCCGCCGCCACCGCCGCACGGGCGTAGGGCTCAAACGCGTTGGGCGCGAGTTGCATCGCTTCTTCGTAGCGATCGAGGCCAACTTTCACGTCACCACGCGCAATCGCCACGTTGCCCGACGCGAGCAGGACCGTGGGATTTTTGCTGTCGAGGGACAGCGCTTCGTCGACCTGCTTCTCGGCATCGGCGATGCGCTTCATCTCGACGAGGGCTTCGGCGTAGTGAGCGCGGGCGTCGGTGTCGCGCGGGTTTTCTGCGAGCGCCTTTTCGTACTCGGCAAACGCCTCTGTGAACTGACGACGACGGGCGTAGACATAGGCCTTGACGGCGCGCACACGGTGGCGGTCGCCTGGGTTCACCAACGTCATCGCGGTGTCGGCGATTTTCAAAGCGTCGGCGAGCTTGCCGCGCTCGACGGCGTCGATGACGTTTTCCACGACGGGGGCTGCCGCCTTCGGATCGAGCTGCTGCGCCTTTTCGAACTGCGCTTTCGCCTCGGCGACCTTGCCCATCTCTTTGGCGGCGACGCCGAACCAGAAGTTGAGGGCGGCGTCGTCGGGGCGCTTCTTCAGCGCGGCCTGCAGGTCGGAGTAGGCGCCGAGGGTGTCTTTCGAACCGAGCTTGGCGCGAGCGAGGCCAATGACGCCCGCGGGATCTTCGGGCGCCATCTCGAGCAGTGCTTTCGCGTGCTCGCGGGCGACGTTGTAGTCGCGCAAGCGGATGGCGAAGTCGACGGCGCGGCCGCGGAAGCTGCGGTTGCCAGGCACGAGCGCCACCGCCGACGTGAGCATGCGCATCGCCTCGGGATAGGCGCGGGCCGAAATGGCGACCTCGGCGCGGCCCATGTAGGCATCGGCGCGTTGGGCCGGTGAGGCTGCCTTGGAGGCATCGCCCTCGCTGAGGTCAACGAGGATGGCTTTGCCTTCTTCGACCGTGGTCGACGACGCCGACAGCAGCGTGCCCAACATGATCTTGCTGCGGGGGTGCGTGGGACTTTGGGCGAAGACCTTGTCGAGGTAGCCGCGCGCGCTTTCGGGATCGCCGCTGGCGAGCAGCAACTGCGCCTGCAACGACAACGCGAGCACATGGTTGGGGGCCGACTGCAGCGCGACGTCGACGGCCTTCATGGCGGCCTCGAGGTCGTTCTTGCCGCGCAGGCCCAGGGCATTCCACACCTCGGCCTCGGCGAGCTGCACCGCGGGCAACGAACGCGCCGGGTCGGCGAGGGGGCGAACGGCGGCGAGGCCCTCGTCCCACTTGCCGTCGTTGTAGGCGATGGCCGCTTTGCCAATCGCGGCGGCGAGCTCGTCTCCACCGGCAAGGGCGGTTGGGGCAGCAAGATCGGGCGCGAAGGCGGTCATGCCTTCGACGACGACGAGGTAGGCGAGGAAACGCGCCTGTTGTGCAGCAGCCAACGCACCCTCGGGCGGAAACGGCGACACCTTCTTCTTGGCGTCGACGAGGCGCTTGGATTGCTCAGCACCCTGGGCGTACGCCGCGTACGTGTCGCGAGCGAGAAGCTCGTCGAGGGGCAACTCGGCGCTGTAGCTGGGCGGCGGCGGTGGCGGCTCGACGACGACTTTTGGCGTGGCGGCAGCGACGACCTCTTCGGTGTCGAGAAACAGCTTGTGGCCAAACCAGCCGTAGGGCGTGAGGAAGTTCGCCGCGACGCCCGCAACGAGCACGAGCACGACGACACCGCTGCCCACAGCAACGCCAGCCAGCAGTTTGCGCGAGCGCCCGTCAGCAGAGTTGCGACGGCGACGTTCAACCTCGTCTTTGGCGCGCTCAGCGTTGGCGAGGTCGCCGGTGCCAACAGCGAGGTCGTCGTTGACCGCGACGGGCTTTTTGTCGCCGCGGGGCGTCGGCAGGTCTTCGAGCCCGCCGAGTGCGGACGCCATCGCTTTTTGAATGGTCTCGGAGAACGCCGGAATCTGGGCCAGCGAGCGCCACGTGACGTTGTCGGTCGAGGCTTCTTCGCTGCCGAGCAGCTCGCCGCGCGCGAACATCTGCAGCACGGTGGGCACGTCGAAAGGCCCCAGCACGCGCCCCGAGCGTTTGCGAATCCGAAACTGCTCGTATTTTGGAACGAGGTCGGCTTTGCCGGCGTCGTCGATGAAGTTGAGGAGGTTGTTCACCCCGTGCGACGTGCTGACGACCACCGAGTTGTTGCCGTGAAACGGCGTCGGCAGTGGCGCATCGCCGGTGTCGAGATCACCAAAGATGTCGGCCATCGAGGCCGACTTACCGCCCTGCCCCGGCGGCGAGACGGGAACGGGGAGGTCGTCGTCGAAAATGTCGGCCATCGACGCCGTGGGCTTGGCGGGCTTGCCAGGCAACGGCGGTGGCGCGGCAAAACCACCGCCCGGCAAGGGCACCGACGCCATACCAGGCAGCGGCACACTCCCGCCCGGCAGCGGCACAGCGCCCGCACCCGGCAGCGGCACGGCGCCAGCACCCGGCAGCGGCACGGCGCCAGCACCCGGCAGCGGCACAGCGCC
>JBIKRQ010000579.1:0-3362 GCA_044349155.1 Myxococcota bacterium | reverse complement strand
ACATTTTTGTTGGGGGAGGGAGCAGCCGGCAGGTGCAGGTCACCTGCCGGCTGTTGCTTTTTTGGGCGTTCGGCCAGCATCGCGCGCATGGCGATGTCTGAGTGTCCTCGGTGCGATGCAACGGTGGTGAGCAGCGACGTCGGCGCCGGCGTTGGTCGCTGTGCAACCTGCAGTTGCTTTGTCTGCACCGACGCTGCGCGCCAGAACCTCTGCCGCTTCCTGCGTGTCGACGAGGCTGTCTGGCGTTCGCTGCTCGAGGCAGGCGGCAAGGGCCCACGCTGCCCGGGCTGTGCGCATTTCATGAAAGTCGCCACGCTCAAGGGCGTCGTCGTCGACGGCTGCCTGGAGTGCGGTGTGTTGCTGCTCGATCCGGGCGAGCTGCACCGCCTGACCGGTCGCGACGAAGGACCTGTGGCAGCACCGGTGTCGACGACATCGACGACAACGGCGTCGTTGCCCGAGCACGAGCGCTTGCCGGGACGCGAGTTTGCAGCCCCGATCGAGGTGCTGCGGAATTTCCTCGGCAGCACGCCCTGGGTGCAGGTGAGCCAGCAGCGCCAGCAGGTCGTCGCCGGGGGCTTGTTCGTCGTCGACGGCGGCAAAACCTACTTCATCCGCACGGCGGCTGGCTCCGGCACCCTCCGTCGCCAGGAAGACGCGACGGCGTTGTTGAAGCGGATGTTTCTCGGCGCGTTTGTGAAGCAGCGCTTCGTGATGACCGACCCACGCGGTCAACCCATGATCGTCATCGACCGCACCACCGAAAAGGTGGTGATGAACCGCCTCGTCGTCTCCCTCGACGATGGCACCGGCGATCCAGGCCGCGCGCTTGGCAGTGTTGAGAGCACCTTCAGCGTGATCGAGACCCGCTACGAGCTGCGCGACGCACGCGGCACAGCGTTTGCGAACGTGGTGCGACCGGCGTTGTCGTCGTGGACATTTGAGCTGCGCACCATGAACAACGCGGTGGTCGGGCGCGTTGCGAAGGAGTGGTCGGGGGTGATGACCGAGTGGCTCTCAGACTCCGACGACTTCGCCGTCGACTTCGGTGCCCACCCCTGGACGCTCGATCAGCGCGGCGTGATCGTCGCGGCGGCGTTGCTTATCGACATCAACCACTTCGAGCGCGGCAACACTTCGCACCGCAGCAGCTGGTTCGATCTCGTCGATCTTGACTGAATGGCAGTGTCCGTCACCTCGACACAGGTTGCCGAAAATCGCGTGGCTCCGTATCGAGGGCCCGCGCTGCCATTGGCGCTTCGGAGGCAGTTTCATGTCGCTCTCCATCGCTGAACAGCTCACGCTTCTGGCCGAACTTGCCGACGTCGACGCACGTCACAAGCTCGCCAGCGATCGCCTCGAAGCACTGCCCGTCGAAGCCAAGAAGGCCGACGCCGTCGTCGTCAAACTGCGCAGCGAACTCGACAGCGTGGGGCTCAAGAAGGCCACCGCCGAACAAGCGCGCAAAGCGGGCGAGCACGAAGCCGCCGACGAGCGCGCCAAGATCCGCAAGTGGGAGTCGCGCGCCAACGACATCCGCGGCGAACGCGAACACACCGCTCTGTCGTCGGAGATCGGCGGCGCCAAGCGCCACATCCGCCAGCTCGAAGACGCCATGCTCGAGCAGATGGAAGCCATTGAAGCCGCCGACAAAGACGTCGCAGCCCTCACGAAGAAGCACTCGTCCGCCGTCGACGTCGCGAAGGCCGCGTGGGCCGACGTGCAAGCGGCCATCGATGGGTTGCGCGCTGAGGTTGCAAGCCTTGCCACCACGCGCACGGGTATTCTCGCCAGGCTGCCCACCCACGTCGTCAAACGCTACGAGCAGGTGGCCGCGAAGCGTCAGGGCGTAGGTGTTGCCTTCGTCAACAACCGCGATGTCTGCACCGCCTGCAACCGTGCTGTGCCCGCACAGTTGAGCATCCAGTTGCAAAAGGGCCTCGTCATCGAGAGCTGCCCTGCCTGCTTGCGCCTGCTCGTGCACCACAGCATGGCCAAACCCACCGACGCGACCCCATCGACCACGACGCCGACGACCGGAGCCGACGCATGACCAGCACCAACCACCTTGCCCACGTGAAAGTCACCGACCCCGAGGTGTACGAGCTCATGAAGCTCGAGCACCAGCGGCAGGAAGAGGGGCTTGAGCTCATCGCGTCGGAGAACTTCGTCAGCCGTGCCGTGCTCGAGGCACAGGGCTCGATCCTCACGAACAAGTACGCCGAGGGCTACCCGGGCAAGCGCTACTACGGCGGCTGCGTTCACTACGACGCCATCGAGCAGCTCGCGATCAACCGCGCGAAGCAGGTGTTTGGCGCCGACCACGCCAACGTGCAGCCCCATTCGGGCGCATCGGCGAACTTCGCGGTCTACTCGACGGTGCTGAAGCCCGGCGACACCATCCTGGCGATGCGCCTCGACATGGGTGGCCACCTCACGCACGGCAGCCCGGTGAACTTCTCGGGGCGGTTGTTCAACGTCGTCGGCTACACCGTGCGCGAGACCGACCAGCGCATCGACTACGACGAGGTCGAACGCCTCGCCAACGAGCACAAGCCGAAGATGATCGTGGCTGGTGCTTCGGCCTACCCGCGCATCATCGACTTCGAGCGCATGGCGGCTGTCGCGAAGTCCGTTGGCGCGTACTTCTTCGTCGACATGGCGCACATCGCTGGCCTTGTTGCTGGTGGGCAGCACCCATCGCCCGTGCCCCACGCCGACTTCGTGTCGACGACGACGCACAAAACGCTGCGTGGCCCGCGTGGTGGTTTGATCCTGTGTAAGGCCGAGCACCAGAAGGTCATCGACAGCCGCGTGTTCCCCGGCGCGCAGGGCGGTCCGCTCATGCACGCGGTGGCGGCCAAAGCCGTCATGTTCGCCGAGGTGCTGCAGCCGTCGTTTGCGGCGTACCAGAAGCAGATCGTCGACAACGCTGCGGCACTTGCCGCTGGCCTCGTTCAACGCGGCTACAGCCTCACCACCGGTGGCACCGACAACCACCTCATGCTCATCGACCTGCGCGGCAAGACCGTCACCGGCAAGCAGGGTGAAGAAGCGCTCGGCCTCGCCGACATCACCGTCAACAAGAACATGATCCCCTACGACCCGGCGCCGCCGATGGTGTCGTCGGGCATTCGCGTCGGCACCCCGGCCATCACCACGCGTGGCTTGAACGTCGCCGACATGGACACCGTCGCCGACTGCATCGCGCGCGTGTTGGCTGCACCCACCGACACGAAGGTTATCGACGACGTGAAGCACACGGTGCACGCGCTCACGGCGCGCTACCCGCTGTACGCCGACCTGCTCAAACGTCTGGACTGATTTGCGTGAAGTGCCCCTTCTGCAGCTCCTCCGACAAC
>JBIKRQ010000578.1:0-3382 GCA_044349155.1 Myxococcota bacterium | reverse complement strand
TCGGGCCCGGCGTCGGGCTCGTCGAACCCGGCATCGACGTCCACGCCCGCATCGGCGAAGCCGGCGTCGGGCACACCCGCGTCCGGGATGCCGGCGTCGACGTCGACGAGGACCTCGGTGTCGCAGGCAGAGAGCAGTAGGAAAAAAAGCAGGCACGGCGCGCGCATCGAGTTCACCCCTGCCTTGACGGTGCCATGGCGGTGCCTGAGCAACAAGGCGACCTACTTCGGCTTCTTCGCGAGCAGGCCCTGCAGCGTTTTGACCTCGGGGAGCAGCTCGCTGCCGACGAGACCCTTCTCGGCTTTGAGGGCTTCGGCGAGGGCGATGGCCTTCTGCTGAGGCACGAACGCGATGGTTTGGGCGTAGAAGAAGTGCAGCTCGGGGAAGTCGTTTGACGACGACGACAGCAGGCCTGCCATCAACGGTGCCAACAGCGCGGTGGCTTTCGCGTGATCACCCGCGCGCCATGCAGCATCGGCGATCCAGGCGTTCACCACGCGGCCGCCGTCGACGTCGTTTTTCGCCAACAGCTTGTCGGCCGCCGCGCGCGCGGCCGCGATCGTGGCGCTGCGGTGGGCAAGGATGGTGGCGCGCAGCACGTCGAGATCGTCGTCGCCACCGAGGTGTTTTGCTTCGGCCAGGGCCGCGCGTGCCGCGGTGAGATCGCCGCTGCGCAACGACAGCTGTGCGTTCAGCGCGCTCGCTGTTGGCGACGTCAAACCCAGACGACCGAAGGCCTGCAGCGCGCGCTGGGCGCCGTCGGCGTCGTCGAGGGCGAGCAGTGTTTGTGCGGCCTGCAACAGCACCGCCGGGTCGAGGGGGGCGGCGAGCACGGCGGCCTCGAGGCTCTTCTTCGCGTCGGCGACGTTGCCGCGGCGGGCGGCGACCGCAGCTTCGACGAGCAGCACGTCGGGCGTGCCGCCCATCGCTTCGCGTGCGGCTTTCAGGGGGGCAGTGGCAGCGGCGAGATCGTCGACGACGAGGGCCTGGTCGACCAGGGCCAGCTGCTCCACCGAGGCGAGGCGCTGCGGCAGCGTTTTCGGATCGGCGGCGGTATCGGCCAGCAGGCGCTGCAGGCGACGCTCGGGAAACAGCAGCGGCGACGGGAACACCACAAAGGGCAGTGGGTGTCGAGCGAAATCGGCGCGCAATTCGCCCAGCGGCAGCAGCAACACACCTGGCGGATTCTCTTTGTTTTTTGAGCGGTTGGCGGCGATGGCTTCGGCGGTTTTCGTGCGCACTGCTTCGGGCAACGCGCGCAACACATGCACACGTGCCAGGTCGGCCGTGATGTCGGCTGGGGCGTTGGCGGGCGCGTGTTTGGCGATGGCCTCGGCCGTGGCGATGTCGCCGTGCACCAGGGCCGCTTCGAGGGCCTGCTCCACGACGTTGCTGGTGGCGTGCTCGACCGCCTGCTCCCACGCGGGCAACGGTGCTGTTTCGAGGGCCGCACGGGTGGTGCGCATCAACGCGGCGTCGCCGTCGTCGACGTGGCTGGCGAGCTCGCTCAAGCGCTCGAGGTGTGCTTTGAAGGTCGCGCGCACTTTGTCGTCGGCAGAGGTGGCGGTGCCATCGACGACGTCGAGGACGGCGGTCGTGATCGCCGCACCCGGGTGCTCGGGTGACCGTGTCAGCAGCCGCGCCAACGCGGCGCGCGCAAACGGCACGTCGCCGAAGCGGGCTGAAGCACGCGCGAGTTCGTGGGTGGCGTAGGGCAGGGGCTCGGTGGTGAGGGCGGCGCGTTCGTAGAGGGCCAGAGGCGAGACGGCGTCGGTGTCGTCGTCGTTTTGCTGTTGCTCGGCAAGGCGCGCGCGAGAGAGCAGCACCCAGGGCGAGGTGTCTCCAGCGTCTTTCAGGTCGGTCTGCAGACGGGCATCGCGGCTGCGGTCGTCGTCGGTGACGAGCAGTGTGCGCGCATACAAGCCCTCGGGCGACAGCCGTGCTGACGACGATGCCTTCTGCAACGCCTTGAGCGCTGCGGCCAACACCTCTTCGTCGCCGCCGTGGTCGCGCCACAGCAGCAAACGCGCGAGGGCGGCGATGCCCATGAGGTCGGGGTCGCCGTCGGCGACGTCGGCTGCGCGCTGGAGGCCTGCGCCCGTGTCGGTGCGCAGAAAGAACCGGGCGCGGTCGATGTCGCGCACGCCGCCGGCCGGCCACACAAGCCACACGAGGCCAGCCCCGACGACGACAGCGATGAGGCTGACGGCGAGCAGGGCAGCGGTGGCACGCGCAGACCACGGCGGGCGTTCAGCGGGTTGACGAGGACGTGGCGGCATCGCGCGGACCATAGCAGGCACGCGAGCGGTGTGGGCGTCGTCGACGGGATTCGAAGTGTGCCGCTGACGGGCGCGATCGTTGAGCGTGCCGAGCACCTGAGGCATCGTGAAGCCGAGGGCTGCACCGTGCCAATCGACGAAGAGAAAGTGACCTGGTCGCGAGGTGCGATGGCGTGGTGGTCGCCAGCGCCCGCGGTGCTGTGTTCGCGCGTCGAGGGCCACATGACGACCATCGTGCCGGAGGTGCTGATCAAGGCGTTCGTGCGTGTGCGTGACGACGCTGGTGGCGCACGGGTCAAGACGTTTCACGATTGGCAGCAGGCGACGGGCTACGGCAGCGATGCGCGCCAGTTGTACACGTCGCTGTCACAGCCGCTGATGAACGACGTCGACACCATCGACGCGCTCGTGCAGCACCGGCTCCTGGCGATGGGCATCGAGGTCGCGCGCATCGCGTTGGGCACCGCACTTCGCGCCACGACGGACCGTGCCGAGTTCGAGCGTCGGCTCAACACCGCGATCAGCGCGACACGCTGACGAACCGCTCACGCAAACAAAAAGGCCCGCCGAAGCGGGCCTTTGTCATGGTGCGTGACGAGGTCAGTAGCCGCGGCGCGCGCGCACTTCGAGACGCTTGAGGTCTTCGTTGATGCGGATGTACTGCGTCTGCCCCTTCTCGCCGTCGAGCTGCGTCTTCAACGTGTCGGCGAGGGCGACGCCGTCCTTCGGCAAACGACGCAGCACGCCCATGATCGCGGCGTAGCGGACTTCGTTGTCCTTGTCGGTGAGTGCGGAAACAAGCGCGTCACGCGACTCGTCGGTGTTCGTCCACAGCAGTTCGTAGGCGGCGCGGTCGCGGGCCATCGCGTCGGCGTCTTTCAGCTTCTCGACGAAGCAGGGAACACCCTTGCCATCGCAGTCTTTGGCGACGACGAGGCGCGGCTTCACCTTCGTCATTTCGGCTTTGATCTTCTCGTTCTTCTCGGCGGCAATGGCGGCTTCGAGATCGGCAAGACCGTTGGCACCCGCGATGCGCGACCAGTTGAGCAGGCGGACCTTACGGACCTGCAGCTCGTTCATCTTGCACTGGTCTTCGCTGTTCT
>JBIKRQ010000182.1:0-12592 GCA_044349155.1 Myxococcota bacterium | reverse complement strand
ACATCAGCTCGCGAAACCAGAAGCACCATCAACACATCATTGACGACGCGCCATTCGGATCCATTCAACCCTATCAGATCTGCGCCCTGCATGAACACCAGCCCATGCAGGGCGACCGGGTCTACAGCTCACCCCGCGCAAACGACGAGATGAGTGCCGGCGTTGCCGTGTCGAAGCCGACGACGTCGAGCATGCCGCTGTCGGCGGGATCGGCGATGGTGAACCCGTTGCTCACCATGCCCACCACGACGAGGCGGGCGGCGATGCCCGTCTTCTGCCGGTAGGCCTGCAACGCCTTGACGGGGTGCATGTCGCCGGCCCACGTCTCGTTGTCGGTGAGCACGACGAAGCAATCCACCTCGAGGCCCTGCTCCAACGCGTAGCGCATCGGCAACGCGCAGTCGGTGGCACCAAACGGCAAGCCGTTGGTCATCGCCAGCACCTCGCTCAGCGTTTGCGACGACGTCAGCGGCAACATCGCTATCGGGTTGTTCGACGGCGAAAACACCTTCGAGCCCGCCGACGTAAACGCCGTCGTCACCGTCCGCTGCTCCGTCGACGCCAACACCAACGCCATCGCTGCGGCCGCTTCGCGCGGCGTGAGCGGCGACCCCGCCACACGCCCGCCGCCCATCGATCCCGACACGTCGAGGCCAAGCAGGAAGCGCTTGCCCGTCGGTTCGACGACGGAGAACGCAAGCCGAAACGCGCGCTCCAGGGCCGAGACGATCTCGGGCACTGGCGTCCACGTGAGCGCGCCCTTGTCGCCGTGGCCCGATGCATACACGCGCTGTGCGACCAGGATCGCCAACGGGTGCAAGCGGGCCGCCTTCAACTCGCGCACATCGCCAAGGCGGCCAACAACCTGCTGCGTCGTCGACGACAACGGCGCCAGCGCACCAACCGCGGTGAGCTTGCCGAGGTTTCGCACGAGTGCCGTGAGCGGCATGCCCGCCTCGAGCAACGCCAACCACACGCCTCGCTCACCGAGGTGCTCCGTCGGCACGCACTCACGCGGCAAGCGGTGCTTGACCACGAGCTGTGCAACCTCTGCCGACGACGACGCCACCTTTGCGGCCTCGACACCCTGCAACAACGACGACGACACGATGTTCGCCGGCTTGCCCACGGCCCACGCCAACAGCTCCTTCTGCGTCGCGGTCCGCGGCACAGGCTTCGCCTTGCGCAGCAGGTCACGGTGCGACCAGCCATTGCGGCGCTGGTACTTCGCCAACTGCAACGCGAGTTCGTCGTCGTTGCGCTCGAGGTACCACCGCTCGATCGCGCGATCCGTCACGCGGCCGAAGCCACCAAACAGCTTCACCGCGTCGACAAACGCAAACAGCATCGTCGCTGTGCGGCACACGCGCGGCATCGCCTCGGCCGCACGACGACGCGTCTCGACGTCACCGGTCTTCATCGCCATCGCCAACGCGAAGATCGCGGGATCGTTCTTTGGCGCGCGGCCAGCCTCAGAGACCTCGACAATGCGACGCACCGTGCGTGCGCCGTCGAGCTGGATGCACGTCGCCACCGCCGCAGCGTTGTCCTTCGTGAGTGCTCGCGCCGACGCGTAGTACGAGCCACCGTCGACGCCGAGCACGAGGAAGCGATCGAGCCGCTGCCACGCATCCACGGCGAAGACGAAGCCGCCTGCGGAGTTCGGCACCATGGCCTTGCCCGGCAGTGCTTCGGTCTGCAGCGTCGTGCGCAGGTTCGACAAGATGTTCTTCAGCGACATGGCGGACCTCGATGCTCCTTGCCACCCAATGCAGGTGGGCCGGCAAGACGACGTCGCTGCGCGCGCGATTCAACAGTGTGAGTTGATCGGCGGGGAGGCTTTCCCGCCCGCCCCTCAAGAGACTCGTCTCGGCGACAAACCCCAAAGCGGGTTTCTCTTCGAGGCTCGACCCGCCTTGTCGTCGCCGTGCAGCCCCGTAGGGTGGTGCCGTGCGTGAGACCTGCTGGCGGTGTCGTCGTCCTGAAAATGCCTGCTGGTGCGCCCACGTGCCGGCACTGCACTCGCGCACCACCGTCGTGTTCCTGCAGCACCCGCGCGAACGGCACGTGCCCATCGGTACTGCGCGGATGGCGCACCTTGGCCTCGTCGGCTCGCAGCTCGTCGAGGGCCTGCACTTCGACGACGACGAACGTCTGCAGCACTTGTTCGCGGCCGATGCCCACGCGGCGGTGTTGTTCCCCGGCGACGACGCGGTTCCGCTGCCGCAGTGGCACACGCCGCCGCGCACCCTCGTCGTGCTCGACGGCACGTGGTCGCAGGCGAGCAAGCTGTTGAAGGAGAACCCGCGGCTGGCGTCGTTGCCGAGGCTGTCGTTTCAACCCGACACGCCAGGTCGCTATCGCATTCGTCGCGAGCCCACCGACATGCATTTGTCGACGGTGGAGGCCATCGCCGCCGTGCTCGGAGCGCTCGAAGGCACGCCCGACGCGTATGCGCCGCTGCTGCAACCGTTCGATGCGATGGTCGAGTGGCAGCTCTTGCAACAGCGCACCCACGAAGCCGACGCGACCGGCGCGCGGCACAGCAGACGCAGCGTGCGACGTCATCGCGATCTGCAACGCAGCGACGTGCTGCGCGAACTGCGACCGCTGCTGCGCGATCCCCGCCGCGTCGTCGTCATCTATGCCGAAGCCAACGCCCACCCGCGCGCCGAACGTGCTGAAGGCGTGCCCGAGCTGCTGCACCTGCTCGCTGCGCGACCGTTTCTCGACGACAGCGACCCCGACAGGTTCTTTGAGGCCATCGCCCGCCCGCGCCGCCCACTGCACCACACGGTGACCGAGCGCCTCGGGATCGACGCTCACACGTTGCTCAACGGCGAGGCCATCGACGACGTGCTCGAACGCTTTCGCACCTTCCTCGGCGATGGGCGGCTCGTGTGCTGGGGTGCGTTTCCGCGCGATCTGCTCGCGCAAGCAGGCGACAGTCGCCGTGGCTTTGTCGACGTCCGCGCCGTCACCAGCCGCGTTTTGGGCGCGCCTGCGGGCGGCATCGAAGCGGCGGCCGCATCGCTCGGTGTGGTGAGCGCTGCGGGGCCCACGCGCGGCGCCAGCATGCTCGCGGCGGTGTGCGCGATCGTGCGCGCTCTTCCGGAGCGCGTCGGCGCTGACGGGATCTGACACAACCTTTGTCCTACATCTCCCGACAATGACGGCATGACGATCACCCGCGCCCGCATCACCGACGTCCACACCGCTGTGCAGCCCCTGCTCCGTCAGGACGCCGCCGCCGCTGCAGGAAACAACGCGCTGATCTCGCGCGCCGAGCAGGCCGCCGCCCCCGCCCACGTGCAGTCCGCCGCTGAACAGGTGCGCAGCGCTGGTGGTGCACGCGCCCGCGTCACGGTCGACGCCGTTGAGCAGGTGTTGGGGCAGCAGGCGCGCGCCCTCATTGCCGGCGTGAACCAGAGCAGCGGCAGTGGTGCTACGTTCTTGTCGCTCGCCGAGGCCCAGGCAGCTGCCGCGCGCAACCCGTCGTTGGGGGCACACGTGCTGCGCGCCCGCGAACTCGTGTTGGGCAAGAGCGTCGACGTCGACGGCATCGCCGCCGCGCGGGTGCAGGCCCGTCTCAGCGGCAACGACGGCATCTTCAAGACCTTCGCGACGCAGCACGAGGCCGAGCGCTTCCGCGGCCCGCCCGACACCAGCGTGTTCTGGCTCGTGGTCGAGGGCGAATCGGCGACGACGAAGTCGTTTGTGCAGGGCTGCAACGACCTGTGGTCTGAGCGCTTCGATATCTCCAAGGTCGACGGAAGTGTCGTCGTCACCGCCGAGCACTGATCGCTCATGACGCTCGCCACACAGCAGACATCGCCGTGCCCCCACTGCGGCCACGTCGAGGAACACACGCGCTATCGCTCGGTGAACCTCGACCGCGAACCAGCACTGCGCGAGCGCCTCCTCGACGGCTCACTGGCACCGAGGCAGCGATGACCGAGCCTGAGCTGCTGGTGCAAAACCTGCGGCGCCGGCAGTGGATCGCCGCCTATCCCCGCGACGCCGTCGAGCGCTGGCCCGAGTTCGAAGCAGAAGCGATGCGCGGCTTCGCCCTTGGCTTCGGCGATAGCGCCCCTGCCCTCGCACGCGAGATCGGCGCACAGCTCCAACCGCGGGTCGTGTTTGGCTGGTCGGCGCTGCGCGAGAAACTCGTGCTGCGCGACGCCGACCTCGACGACGTGCGCGTCGAGCAGGCGAAGCTGCTCATCTTTCGTCATGCCGGTGTGCCGCCTGACAGCGTGCTGCGCCTTGTCGAGGTGCAAGCCACCGTCGACGCCGAACTGGTCTTTGTCGTCGAGGATGCCGAGGGTCAGTTGGCCGACAGCCTCACCGCACCGCGCAGCCTGCTCGCCGACATCGAAGGTGCCGACGACGCCTGGACCGACCTGCTGCCGCAGCTGCGGGCCGGCGCCTTCGTCGACATGCAGCGCCTGTTTCGCGGCCCGTAGGCGGCGCGTTCAGCGCAGGCCCGAGGCGTAGGCGCGCGCACGGTCCTGCGCCGACACGGGCATGAGTTCGACGAGCTGATCGCACACGCCGCGCAGCAATTTGTGGTCGCCGTTTTTGATGTGACGACGTCCTTCGGCCACCAACGCCTCGGCGCGCTTCAGGTCGCGCGCTTCGTGGATGCTGCTGGCGTAGTTCTCAAACACCACCACCCACGCTTGCGGATCGCGAAAGAAGGCCGCGTTGCCGATGCGACGCACGACGCGGCGATGACGCTCGAGGTCTTTCACGCTGCGGTTTTGGCGCGCGCGGTTGATGCCACCGATCGCATCATCGAGCAGCTTCTGCTCTGCGGGCGTGCCGTCGTGGGCGACGAGGGGGGCGGCCCAGGCGACGTCGTCGAGCACGCGTTCTTCGAGCTCGGGCCAACGGCCTTCGGCCTCCATCTCCTGCACGCGGGTCTCCAGATCGAGCAGCAAACGACGCGCGCGCTGGGCCGCTTCTTCGTCGCCACCGCTGGCGCGATCGAGGGCGATCTCGCACTCGTGCTGCTCACGCAACAAACCATCAACGCGCTCGGCGAGGCTGGTTTGTCCTCGTGCGCGTGCACCAGCACGCAGGGCTGCGAGGCGATCCAGCACCTGCACCACCCCCGTGCGCAACGTGGCCACCGATGCTTCGGGCACCACCAGGTGGGCAACGTGCTCAAACATCTTCTTCAACGTGGGGATGAACGCGCGCGCCGACAGCTGCCCGCCCTTGTCGAGTTCCAGCGTGACTTCAACCGCGGTGTTGGCGGGCACGACGACGTCGAGGTCTTTGCCGTCGATGTCGAGGCTGCCGATCAAGCGACACAGGTGCGCCTCTTCAAGCTCGCCCTGCACGAGCGGAATCCGTAGTGCGGGCCCAGGCTGGCCAGGCATCACCGTCTCGATCGTGTGGTGCACAAAGGTACGCTTCGCGGGCAGCGGCGCGCCCTTCTCGAAGTACACACGCACGCCGTTGTTCGCGAGGGCCACGCCGACGGTGCGCGACACCGGCGGGTCACCGATGGTCACACCGTGCACAATCGTGAAGGTGGCCGGGTGCACAGCGACGACGAGGCCGCCCGCATCTTTCGCTTCGAGCGTGAACTGGTTCGCGCGACGCGATTCCAACTCGCACATCACCGCGAACGCGCCGTCGGCATCACGCGCCACCCACTCGCTCGCCCACGATGTGGCTCCCGGTGCGGCACCTTCACCGCCGCGCACGATCCGCAGCGACGCGGGTGCGTTGGGGGCTGCGGCATCAACGAGCTTCACGATCGCAAACGGCAGCAGGTCCGTCGACAGTGTGGGCACCTTCACCTGCACGCCGTGGCCGCTGCGCACGGTGGTGGCCAACGCCGTCGATGACGACGACGACGACCGCGCATCCAGTCCGCTCTGTGCTGCCGCGAGTGCAGCGCCCTGCGCCACCAACGTCATCGGGTCGAGGGCTTCGGCTGCCAACGGCCCCACGCGCTCCGCGACAATGCCGCGCACAAACGGCATCGCGGTTGGTCCGCCCACGAGGACGACGCGGTCGAGATCGGCGCGGTCCACGCCATGCGCATCGAGCAAACGACAGCACACCTCGGTGCTGCGCTCGACGAGGGGCGTGACCAGGCGCTCGAGAATCGCGCGCGACAACGGCAGTTCCACCTCGATGTCGCGGTCACCCAGGCGCAGCGGCGTCCCGCTGGTGAGCACCACTTCCTGCTGCCGGCCCAGCTCGATCTTGGCCTCTTCAGCAAGGGCGGCGAGGCGGCGCAGAAACGGTTGGTGAGCGGGGTTCTTCAAGTCGACGACGACGCCGTCGGCCGCGAGCAACTCGATGGCCCAGTTGACGATCGCCGCGTCGAAGTCGCGACCGCCGAGGAAGTTGTCGCCGTCGTGGCCCACCACGCGCAGCAGACCGTCGCGTCCTTCGAGCAGCGAGACGTCGAAGGTGCCGCCACCGAGGTCGTACACGAGCCAGCGACCTTCAGAGCCCGACTTGAACCCGGCGGCCAACGCTGACGCCACGGGCTCCTGCAACAGCTCGACGCGATCGAAGCCCGCGAGCTTTGCCGCCGCCGACGTCGCGCGCGTTTGCGGCAGCTCGAACAGGGCGGGCACCGTGATCACCGCCGACGTGGGCCGCACGCCGAGCTGCACTTCGCAGTCGTGGGCGATCGACTTGAGCACTTCGGCCGACAACGCCTCGGGCGACAGCGCCCGATCGGCGGCGGAAAAGCGCAGCGTCGTGTCGGTGCCCATCAAGCGCTTGAAGCCGGTGCGGGTGTTGTCGGGGTCGGTGTCGAGGAAGCGGCGCGCCTTCTCGCCAACCGTGATGCCGCCCTTCGCCGACACGCGCACCACCGACGGCGTCAACGACGAGCCGGCGCCATTGCGCACAACAGTGAGGTCTGCGCCGTCGAAAGCCGCGGCGCTGGAGTTCGTGGTGCCAAGATCGATGCCGACGTACAGCGGTGCAGTCATGCGACCTTGTAGCAGTGGCGCGCTGTCGACGTCGTCACACCCTGGGTAGTGCGGTGTAGTTTTCATCCCCACATGCGGCGACCGAGGCAGAAAACGACGGTGTCAGCCGCGCTCAACCCGCTACGATGCGCCCCATGAAGTCTGCACCGATCCTCCTCGCCGCTGTCGTTGTCTCTCTCGCGCCGCTTGGTCTGGGCTGTGAAGGCACCGCCGAGGGCGAGGGCGAAGGTGAGGGCGAGGGCGAGGGTGAAGGCGAGGGCGAGGGTGAAGGCGAGGGCGAAGGCGAAGGCGAAGGCGAAGGCGAAGGCGAAGGCGAAGGCGAAGGCGAAGGCGAAGGCGAAGGCGAAGGCGAAGGAGAGGGCGAGGGCGAGGGCGAAGGCGAAGGCGAAGGAGAGGGCGAAGGTGAGGGTGAGGGCGAGGGCGAAGGTGAAGGTGAAGGTGAAGGTGAAGGTGAAGGCGAAGGAGAGGGCACTGACGGCTGTGGCCTCGTCGTCGACAACAGCAATGTCGGCTCGTTTCAGCGCGTCACGATTCAGGCTGCAGGGATCTCGCGCACCGCCAGCATTCGCTTGCCCGACAACTACGACGAGACCGTGCCGTACCCGGTGGTCTTCACCTTCCACGGCGACCAGGACTGCCTGCAATCGCAAAACGGCACGACGTGCAGCCAGGCGCGCGATCGCCCCGAAGACAACGTCATTGGCCTGGTCGGCGTGCCGGGCCTGCTCGACAGCGAAGCGATCCTCGTCGCCATCGACGGCGAGAACCTCAACGACTTCAACAAGGACTACTCGTGGGACACCGTCGGGCTGCCCGACGTGAATCCCGACATCCAGGCCGTGCGCGCCTTCCGCGCTGAAGTCGCCACGCGCTTCTGCGTCGACACCGCGCACACGTTCGCGGCGGGCTACTCGGGCGGTGGATTCCTCACCAACGCGATGGCCTGCTACGGCGAAGACTTCGACGCGATCGCCGTGTTCGAAGGCGGCTTCGAAGGCGGCTTTGATGCTGGTGAGGTCGACACAGCGACGTGCGTGGGCACCCCGGTCGCAGCACTCATTGTTCACGACCCCGACGATCAGGTGGTCTCTGCGAGCTACGGCGACGCAGCCGCCACGTTTTGGGCCGCGAACGCCAACTGCACGAGTGCTGTTGAGCCATCACCATTCGACGCCGTGTGCGAGGCCTACGTCGGCTGCGACGAACCCGTGGTGCACTGCTCCCCCGAAGGCGTTGGCCACGCGGTGTGGAGCCCCGAGGGCTCGGCCGCTGCCGCCGAGTTCTTCCGCGCTCGCTTCTGACGACACACGGAGCTGGCGATGACGGCGAAGGCGAAGCGCTGGACACGCTCGGTGTTGCACATCGACATGGACGCGTTCTTCGCCAGCGTTGAGCAGCGCGACAAACCCGAGCTGCGCGGCAAGCCGGTCGTCATCGGTGGCGACGGTCCGCGGAGCGTGGTGTCGACGGCGTCGTACGAGGCGCGCACCTTCGGCATCAAGAGCGCGATGCCGGGTGCTGTCGCCAGGCGTTTGTGTCCGCGCGCGATTTTTCTGCCGCCGCGCATGTCGCACTACGCCGAGGTCTCGCGCAAACTCATGCAGATCCTCGGGCGCTACTCGCCCACCGTCGAGCCGCTCTCGCTCGACGAGGCCTTCCTCGACACCACAGGCACCGAAGCCTTGTTCGGCACGCCTGCTGAGCTCGCGTGGACCGTGCAGCGCGCGGTGCGCGAAGAGCTCGCCCTGCCCTGCAGCGTTGGTGTGGCGAGCAACAAGTTCGTTGCCAAAGTCGCGAGCGACTTTCGCAAACCTGCGGGCATCGTCGTCGTCACGCCCGGCGAAGAAGCCACGTTTCTGGCCCCGATGGCGGTTGAGCGTTTGTGGGGTGTGGGGCCAAAAACCGCCGAGCGGTTGCGCGCCGATGGCTACACACTCGTGGGCGAAGTCGCGGCTGCCGAGCTTGTCGAATTGCAGCGTCGCTACGGCAACCTTGGGCAACACCTGCACGCCCTCGCGAACGGCAACGACGACCGCCCCGTCGACGACGAACGCGAACGCAAGAGCCTTGGCGCTGAACGTACGCTCGACATCGACATTGTCGGGGTCGACGCTGTTCGCCACCAGCTGATTCCGCTGATCGACGAGGTCGCTCAGGGCTTGCGCAAAGCAGGCATGCGCGCCGGCGGTGTGCGCTTGAAGCTCAAGTACAGCGACTTTCACCGCGTCAGTCGTGAGCACCTGCTCGCCGAGCCAGCACTCGATGCCGCAAGCCTCCGCGTCGTGATCGAGCAGCTGCTCACGCGTGTCGAAACGAACCGCCCGATGCGCCTTGTGGGCCTCGCCGCCACACACCTGGTCGCCGCCGACGCCCCTCGCCAGACGTCGCTGTTCGATGCGCCACAGGCCAACAAGAGCGAAGCTCTCGGTCGTGCGCTCGACGCAATCAACGGCAAGCACGGCAAGCACGCCGTGATTCGCGGCAACGTGAGGCGCCTCGACGGAATCGACCGCGGCGTCGAGCATCTCGAGGATTGAGAACCCGTCGGGAACAGACCCACATCGCGCTACATGTGCGCTTGTCTCTGCACTGCGTCGTCATTCCGCTCGCGTTACGCTCGGGCCGTGCGCGCATTTACACTTCTCGAAGTCATGGCTGTGTTGGCGATCATCGGCGTGCTGTCGGCGTCGGCCGTGCCGAGCATCGTCGACATGGTGAAAAAAGCCGAAGGCGAGCAAGCCCTCGTCGAGAGCGCGTCGGCCCTCGCTGGCGCTCGTGATGGCGCGAGGAGCCAGGGGGTCTGTCTCGACTACGTGCAATCACCGGGGAACCCGAACGCAGGCCCGTACACACTGCAAGTCTTCGAGGTCACGTGCCCTGGGGAGAGCCCTCCCCGCGAACGGCGCCTCGTCTTCGAACGTGCTGCCTCTCCCAGCATCACGTCGTTGGCAGTCACAGTTCCCGGCACGGCGCTGCGCGTAAACGCGATTCATTTCGACCGAAACGGTGCGCTCTACGACCCCGTGGCGCGACTGCGTGTCGACGCCGTCGTCAACGGTGCTCCGCGCTCGTATTCGATCTATCCGGCTGCCGGCACCATCAGCTTCGACGAGATAAAGTGATGGCTGCTCGCGTTTCACGCGGGTTCACCCTGCTCGAGGCGATGATTGCCGGCGTGCTGTTCATCGTGGGCATCACCGGCGTGCTCACAGCGTGGCAGAGCATCGTCGTGTCGATGGAGCATCAGCGCCGCAGCATCGACGCCCTGTCGGTGGCAGAAGACGTCCTCGACGATCTGCGGCTTCGTCACCGCGACGCGCCTGAGCTCGCAATCGGCACGCACGCGCGGCACTTCACCAAGACGCGCGCCGTCGTTGGTGCGCCCGACCCGCTTGGCTACACCGTTGAGTGGCAGGTGCTCGACAACGGCTCGAACACGTTCAGGCGCGTCGAACTCGTGGTGCGCTGGCGCGGACTTGATGCTCGTCAGCACAGCATCGACTTCTACACCATCCGGGCGAGCTGATGACGACGTCGCGCCGTGGCTTCTCGCTGATCGAAGTTGCTGCGGCGATGGCGATCGCGGCACTGGTCGCGGTTGCGGCGCTGCAGGCCACGGTGAATCTCAACCGATCCTTTGTCGCGAACCGCAAGCGTGTGCAGCAAGCCGACGACGGACGCATCACGCTTGAGCATGTACTCACGCGCGTCCGCAATGCCGGTGGCGGCCCCATTCGCCCGTGGCAGGCCATCTCGGTGACGTGCGCGACCGATCCGAGCCACCCACTACCGGCCTGCGATGCAGGCAACCAGCAACGTCGGCTGCACGTCGCCGAGGTCGACCCATCCACCCAGGGCTCGATCGTATCGTTCAGGTCACGCACCGTGACGGTCCGCACCATCGCCGGGGTCTGCCCACTGCCGACGACAGGTTCGTTTACGGCGATCATTTTTCCGCCCGACAACCAACTGCAAAGCCTCGGTGGTGCCGCGTGGCGAACAGGCACGTGCATGCGCAAGAGCACCTGCAGTTGTGAACTGCTCGCGGGATCGGGCGTCGCTGGCTTCTCTCCCCCTGGCGATCTGCGGCCATCGGACGACGATGACTTCGACGGCGGCACGATCATCAAGGGACTGGTCTCGAGCTTCTATGTCGACCCGGCGAGCTCGGCGTTGATGGTGCTCAGCGATCAGGGGCGCGTTGGTGCTGCGTTCTCCACTGCCCTCATGCCGGGCGTCTTCGCCTTCGACATGCGCCTGCTCTACGACGTCGACGGCGACGGCGGACTCGATACCGTCACGCAGCGCACGCAGCTGACGACGGCGCCGACAGCGTTGCGCGGCGTGCGTGTCGACTTGGCGTTGCGCACCAAGGCGGCCGACGGCATCGCCCGACCGGCATCGCTCTTTGGCGACACCCTGCGCGAGACGGGCAGCATGCTCATCAGTGTCGAGGGCTCGGGGCTCGTGCGCGCCAACGGCTTGTTTCAATGACCAACGGGAGCGTGTCGATGCGACGTGGCTATGCCCTGCCCCTCGTGTTGGGTCTGTTGTTGCTGCTCTCAACAGCACTCACCACGGCGTTGTTGGGCGTGCGCGGCTCGCAGCTCGTCGGCGAGTCGTCGAAGCACCGTCGTCAGGCCCTGCACAACGCCGAGGGTGTTGGCATCGCGGCCGTCGAGCTCGTCTCCGAATTCCTCCGCGGCCAACCGATGGAGCCACCGCTCGCCAGAAGCGACCCTGGCTATGTCGCCGCACTGCAGGCGCTGCTTGAGCAGCAAAAGGACGACGCCAACGAATTGCTCGACGTCAAAAAGCCGCTGTTCACGACGTCGGGCTACAACGTCAAACAGGTCGAGATCGACGCCCTCCAACCCGCGCGCATGCAGTTGCTCGGCGCTGGCGCGTACGAAGGGATGCAGGCGCAGGTGCAGGCGTTCGTCACCAAGGTCGGCGTCGTTCGCGTTCACGACCGCAGCCCCGCCGTGCAGGCAATCACCGCACAGGTCGAGCGCGCGACGATGTCGATGTTTCAGTTCTACGTCTTTGCCGACGGCTACCTCGACCTCGACCCAGGTGGTCTGGTCGAGACCCGCGGACGCATCCACGCCAACGGCGACTTCTGTGTCGCTGGCGAACCGAAGATCGGATCGGTCACGTCGGCGGGGCGCATCCTCGTATCGAACAACCCGAACGCGCATGGGCTCTGTCGCCGCGTCGCCACCGAGACGCGCGGCGCAGCAGGAATTCAGGTCGTCATCAACGACAGCTTCGACACGCGCGAGCTGCCGACCAACTTCGATCACACGTCGTCAGACTGGGCCTCGCGTGCGTTGTCCGACTACAACGGCCACCTGCGCGACAAGGCGCACGGCGTGGTGCCGCTGCGCATGCCGGTCACGGGCGCCCCGATCGTGCAGGCCGGCGCCAACGTGCTGGCAATGGAGAAGGCTGACAGCGGCAGCGGTGCTGAGCTTGTTCCCCACGCGAGCGCGAAGGAAGACAACACGAAGAGTTTGCGCTTCCTCGTCGACCCGCTGTTGCGCAGCGAGCCCGCCGACATCCAACGCCAGAAGTTCGCCTTCAAAGCTGACATCCGCATCATCGACGGCATCTGGTATCTG
>JBIKRQ010000181.1:0-12593 GCA_044349155.1 Myxococcota bacterium | reverse complement strand
ATGGGGCTTTTGCCCGCAAACGATTCGGCGACGACGACGACGTTGACGTGAGCGCCCGAGGCACCGTGGCCTGCGTGGCTGGCGCTGTCGTCTTCGACCTCGACCACCGTCGCACCAAGGGCGGCCGTCAGCTTCGACGTGATCACATCTCCGAGCGCGCTCATGGCGTCACCGCCGACATCGAGGGTGCGGGCACTTCGGGCTTCTTCTCCGACGAGCGCGGCGCTGGCTTCTTCTGCGCGTAGCGCGGGTCTTTGCTGGCTTTGGCCACTGCCTTGAACAGCTCGCTCACGGCCTGCGTGTTGGCCATGTTGATGACGAAGCTGGGGATGCCGCCGCCTGGGTTTGTGTAGACGTAGTAGGTGACTTTGGTGCCGCCGCCGTTTTGGTCTTCGAGCTGCCAGTAGCCCTCGTTCACCGCCACGCGCGTCACGCCCGCTTTGGGCGCTGGGCCCGCGTTCGACGACGTCCAGCGGTTCTTCCACACCACCTTGCCGGCGGCGTCTTCACGCGATTCGTCGATGATCTTCAGCGTGTAGTCGCGGTCTTCAACCACGGGGGTCGACAAGCGCTGGTACGAAATCACGAAGCCATCGCCCGTCGAAACGATGGTCGACTCCTTCGTGTACGGCATGAACTCTTTGTAGCGGCCCACGTCGTCGATGACGTTCTTGATGACCCAGGCAGGTGCCGTGAAGCTGCCCACGCCGCGCGTCTCTTTGACGTCGGAGCCGTCCTTCTCGCGCGCGTAGACCTTGAGGCCACGGCCATCGATGGTGGCAGACGAAACTTCTTCCCAGTCGCCAGCGAGCGACGACGTGGAAGCGAGCAAGGCGAGGGTCAGGCTCAACAACAAGCGCATCATGGGCACGATGATAGCGACCGCTTCTGCGCTGTCGACGGCCTCAACAGCGGCAGTCTCCGCAACAGGGCGCTGGCGCAATCCACATTCTTTTCAGGGAGTTATGCAGTCGGCAGCGGCACCCGCGTTTCGCGCATGCGTACGGCGACAAGTATTCCCGACGCAAACGTGAGCGCGGCCACGCTCCACATCGCGGCCGAAATTCCAAACGCGTCGGCGACAACGCCCGCGAGCACGGCGCCAAACGCGTACCCAAGATCGCGCCACAAGCGGTACACGCCGACGGCCGAGGCGCGCCACGACGGATGCGCGACGTCGCCAATGGCCGCCAACAACGTCGGGTACACCATCGCTGTGCCCACCCCGAGCAGCGCTGCCCCCACCGCGAAGCCAACGAAGCCACGCGCCACGACGACGACGACGATGCCCACGGCCTGCACCCACATGCCTGAAGCGATCAGCCACTTGCGGCCGACGCGGTCAGACAAAGCACCCGTGAACAGCTGCGACATGCCCCACGTCGCCGGGTAGATGGCGGCCAACGTCGCTGTCTGCTGCAGGCTCATCTGTGCGGCCGCGAAGAACAGCGGAAACAAGCCCCACGCCATGCCGTCGTTGAGGTTGTTGACGAGCCCTGCCTGGCTCACGCTCGAGAGGTTTCGGTCGCTCCACGTGGTGCGCACAAAGATCTCGCGCGGCGTGAGCATGACGACGTCACCACCGCTGTGGCTTCGGGCTTCTGCGGCCACGTGCTGCTTCGTCTCGCGCACGAACACCACCGACAACACCAGCCCGACGACGACGTAGACCACGCCGAGCACAAACGGTGCGGGGCGCAAGCCGTACGCCGACGCGATGTAGCCCGTGGCGAGTGCGCTGACGGCGACGGCGAAGTAGCCGGCGAACTCGTTGAGCCCCATGGCGAGCCCGCGGCGGGCGGGGCCGGCAAGGTCGATCTTCATGATCACCGTCGTCGACCACGTGAGCCCCTGACTCACGCCGAGCAACACGTTGGCCACCAGCACCCACGCCCACGTTGGCGCCCACATCAACAACAGCGGCACGGGGACCGCCACGCGCCAGCCAACGACGAGGATCTGTTTGCGGCCGAAGCGGTCGGAGAAGCGTCCTGCGAAGTAGTTGGTGAGTGCTTTGGTCACGCCGAACACGACGATGAACGACAGCACCGCGGTCTTTGCCACGAGGTGAAACTCGCGTTCCGCCAGCTCGGGAAGAATGCTGCGCTCGAGCCCGATCATCGCGCCAACGAAGGCGTTGACGACGACGAGCAGACTGAACTGCCCGAGGTTCTTCTTCAGGCCGACGGCAACGGTGTCCATCATGCTGTCGTGCCCACCCCGAGCACGACACGCAACATCAGCGACGCAGCAGCACTTCCTCGGGCACGCCGCGCAGGTTGTAGTTCGACGCCATCGCCCGCCCATAGGCCCCCGTGGTGCCCACGAGCAGCACGTCGCCCTCGACACACGCGGGCAGCCGGCGCGCGTAGCCGAGCACGTCGCCCGACTCGCAGATGGGCCCCACCACCGTGGCCGTCGTCGTGGCGGCGTCGTCGACGCGCGAGAGGTTCACGATCTCGTGGTACGCGCCGTACAAGGCTGGCCGGATGAGCGCGTTCATGCCGCCATCGACGCCGACGTAGCGGCTTTCGCCCTTGTGCTTCAGCTGTGTGACCTTCACGAGCAGCACGCCCGCGCGCGCGACGACGAAGCGGCCCGGCTCAAGCCACAACTCCACGCCACTTTCGCGCGCCTTGAGCTGCTGCAAGCCAGCGTTCACCGCAGCGATGTCGAGGCTTGCCTGCCCCGGCTTCTCGGGCACGCCAAGACCGCCGCCCACGTCGAGGATCCGCACCTCGGGGAACAGTTCGCGCGCCTGCTGGAGTGCAGCACCAACGGTGGCCCACGACGCCGCATCCAAAATGCCCGAGCCGCTGTGAGCATGCAGCCCCACCACGCGCACGCCGGCCGCGTCGACGAGGGCCTTTGCCTCCGCCAACTGCGACATCGGCACGCCGAACTTCGACAGTTGCCCTGCCGTGTTCACGTACTTGTGGTGGCCAGCGCCGTGGCCGGTGTCGACCCGCAGCAGGATCTCTTTGCCGGCAAACACCGCGGGGTGTGCTGCGAGCGGGTGCAGGTTGTCGACGGTGACGAACACGCCGCGCGCAAACGCGTCGACGTATTCGCCGATGGGCGCAAAGTTCGGCGTGAACAACACACGCGACGGCGACAACCTGGGCACAGCCGCAAACGCCGCGTCGAGTTCGCCAGGCGACACACACTCAAGGCCAAAGCCGCGCAGCGCCACCGCCCGCAGCACGTCGGGGTTGGGGTTGGCCTTGATGGCGAAGAACACGCGATCGACGGCGGTGATCGAGGCCAACGCATCGAGCGCCTCGTCGAGGGTGGCTTCGTCGAGCACGTAGCGCGGCGTGTGCTGCTCGGCCAACTGCAACAGGTCGGCACGACGCGCGCGCCACCATGCGGGGATGTGCGCCGTGGTCGTCGACGGCGACTGCGTTTCAAACAGGCTGCGCCACGCGGGCCCAAACACCTGCTCGGGCAACGTGGCCGTCGAAAACAGCAGCACGTGCAGCTCGCGCACGAGGCGTTCGGCGTGGGCTTCGTCGACGACAAACGTGAGGTTCAGGTCGCTGGCGGCCTGGCTCACCAGGTGCACCTTCTGCTCCTCGAACACCGCGAGTGCTGGGGCCAGCTGGTGCAGGATCGCGCGGATGCGTCGACCAACGAGGGACACAGTTGCGCAACCGCGCACAATGCGAACCTGACAAAACTGCGACAGCTCGGCCTCGAGGCCCGCGAGGGTGGCGTCGTCGAGGACGTTGGCCGCCGCATCGAGCGTGGCAGTCACGTTCATCTCCGACGTCGACACGATGTCGACCGACAGCCCGCGGTTCTTGAAGCAGGTGAACACGTCGGCGAGGAAGCCAACCTGCTGCCACATGCCGCCGGTCTCCATCGACACGAGCACGACGCCACGCTTGTGCGTGATCGACTTCACCTGCCCTTCGCCGGTGTGTTCGCCGCCGAGCACGGTGGTGCGTTCGCTGTCGGGGCGATCGGTCCAGCGCACCTCCATCGGGATGCGCCAGCGACGACACGGCGGAATCGCGCGCGGGTGCAGCACCTTGGCACCCATCGACGCGATCTCCTGCGCCTCGCCGTAGCTGGCCTGCTTCACGAGCCGCGCCTGGGGCAGCAAGCGCGGGTCGGCGGTGAACACGCCGGGCACATCGGTCCAGATTTCGCAGCGCACGGCCTGCACCTTCGCCGCGAACAACGCCGCCGAGGTGTCGCTGCCGCCGCGACCAAGCAGCACGGTGGCGCCGCTGCTGTCGTTGGCGATGAAGCCCTGGGTCACGACACACGACGTGCCCGAGGCGAACAGCGTATCGAAGCGCGCGGCCAACGCGGGGTCGGCGTCGTCGGCGACGTCGGCGTTGAGGATGTTGTTGGCATCGCTGCGGCGCAGATCGGTGGTCGCCGTCAAACAGGTGCGGGCATCCACCCACGTCGTGTTCAACCCCTGCTGCGTCATCCACGCCGAGCCCAGACGCGTCGAGAGCATTTCGCCCAGCGACATCATGCGCGCCACGAGCCGCGGCGAGGCTTCGCGCAAGAGGTTCGCCCCCGTGGCCAGGCGTTCGACCTCGTCGAGCTCAGCGGCAGCGACGTCGACGCTGATGCCAAGATCGGCCGCCAACGTCGCATGCCGCGCGCGGATCGCCGCCACACCATCGCGCCAGTGGGGCGCATCGGCGACGGCATCCTTGAGCGTGCGCTCGAGGGCATCGGTCATCTTGGTGACCGCAGAACACACCACGATCGGGCGCAGGCCAGCACCAGCACGCTTCTTCGCCTCGTCGAGGATCGTCTGCCAGCGCGCCGCCGTGGCCACCGACGTGCCACCGAACTTGAGAACCACAAACGAGGCAGGCGGCGGAGTCGACGTCATGCGGCGGTGCTACGCAGCGCCCGCCCCATCGTCAACGCAACGCGTCGTCAGGCAGTTGACCGACCCACAACAGCACGTGCTGCGCGCCTCACGGGCGAAGCACCGCGCGAAGAGCGCTTCGTCGACGAGCACCGCGCTCGCAAAAGCGCTTCGTCGACGAGCGCGAGCATCCGCCGCGCCCGCAGAAGCGCTTCGTCGACGAGCACGAGCATCCGCCGCGCCCGCAGGAGCGCTTCGTCGACGAGCACGAGCATCCGCCGCGCCCGCAGGAGCGCGACCCGATGGGCGATGCCGATGTCAGGGCGGCGCCAAGGGCGGGTCGACGTCTCCGAGGACAAGCGGCGCAACCACCCGAAATGTCAAAGCAAAGCGCGCGGGGGTCCTGGGGGCCGCCGCGCAACGCGGCCCCCAGGTCGCGCCGAAGGCGTAGTCCAAAGCTGGAGCGCACTGATCGACGACAGCGCCGTTTCCACGACGACATGAAGCAACGAGCGACGAAGACGAAGACGAAGACGAAGACGAAGACGAACAAGACAAACCAAGGAGCGTCTGCGCAGACACAAGCACTTGTGTCCCGCCAGACACGCCAGGCGACACAGCCCACCTCGAGCACGCACTGCAACGCGCAGCAAGCGAACCAGAAGCGCTGGCACGGCAGGTGCTCTTGCGTTCGTACACGCCGCAGCCGAGCCGAGGTCCCCATGTTCGACGCCGACACCACCATCGCCATCGACGACGCCACCACCCCCACGACGTCGCCACCGAAGCCGCGCAGCGCGTCGGACAAACGCCGCTTCCAGCTCGAGGCCATGCCCCACAGCCAGAGCCTCTACGGAGCGGCGATGCGCCTGACGCGCTCACCCGCCGACGCGAGTGACCTCGTGCAGGAGACGATGCTCAAGGCGTGGCGTGCGTTCGACAGTTTCGAGGTCGGCACCAACTGCAAGGCGTGGTTGTTTCGCATCATGACCAACACCTTCATCAACAAGTACCGCCGTCGCGTGAAGGAGAAGGACATCCTCGAGGGCAAAGACGCCGCCTCCGCCGAGCACGAGATCGTGTACCTGCCCGGCAAGCGCAGCACGCTCGAGCCCGAAGCAGCCATCGCCGACCTCACCCTCGCCGACGAGGTCATCGCCGCGCTGCAAGACGTGCCCGTCGACTTCCGCACCGTCGTCGTGCTCTCAGACATCGAGGGCTTCGCCTACAAGGAGATCGCCGACATCGTGGGCATTCCGGTCGGAACGGTGATGTCGCGCCTGTTCCGCGGTCGTCGCCTGCTGCAGGAGCGCCTGTACGGCTACGCGGTGGAGACCGGCGTGTTGCATCCCACGTTCGACGCTGCTCGCGAAGGACGCGCCACGCCGCTCTCGCTGGCCGACTACCGCCAACGCCGCGCACGCTCTGCCTGAGCGCGTCACACGACGATGTGGTGGCGTGTGGGTTCCACTCACGCGCCGAGATCAGCTGCGACCGGCACCGCGTGTCTGCATCACTGCTCGTGTGGGGTCAGTCATGCAGGGACCAGCAGTTGGCGAGCGCGCACGTGAGTTCAGCGGCGTCACGCACCTCGGGGAGCGCGTGTCACTCGCCGACTACCGCGGTCGCTATCTGATTCTCTACTTCTACATGAAGGCGTTTTCGCCCAACTGCCTGCAGCAGGCGCACGCCTTTCGCGACAACCACGACGACATCCGCGCCCTCGGCGGCGACGTGCTCGGCGTGAGCATCGACCCGCCCGAGCGGCAGTGCAGCTTCGCGAAGAAGACCGGCGTGACGTTTCCGCTGATCGCCGACACCGACCGCCGCATTTCTGAACTCTACGGCGCGGCGCGACCGCTGCTGCCGCTCGACAAGCGCATCACGTACCTGATCGATCCCAACGGGATCGTGCGCTTCCGCTTTCAGCACCAGTTTCAGATCAGCCAGCACCTCGACAACGTCGTGGGCACGTTGCGGGAGCTCGTCGAGCAGGTGCCCGCCGAGAAGCGCATCTTCACGCCGCGCGCGAGCTGAAGGTCAGCTCGATTCGGCGGGGACGTTTCCCCGCCCCTCAAGAGACTCGCCTCGGCGACAAACCCCAAAGCGGGTTTCTCTTCGAGGCTCGATTTGATCGGCGGGGAAGTTTCCCCGCCCGCCCCTCAAGAGATTCGCCTCGGCGACAAACCCCAAAGCGGGTTTCTCTTCGAGGCTCAGCGCACCAAAGGCAGCTGGCGAAGGTCGGCGATCACTTCGTTGAAGGTCTCTTCGGTGAGCAGGTCGACGTCGACGTCGACGCCCGCCTGTCCGTCGGCCACGGCCGCCAACGCAACGGCCACCGCCACCGCGGCGTGGATGTTGGGCTGCAGCGGCACCGGCACGATGTCGGCTTCGTCGGCGAGGTCGACCATCGCCTTCGCCGCTGCGATGCGCATGGCGTCGGTGATGCCGCGGGCCTTCACGGCCAGCGCGCCCAGCAACAAACCCGGGTAGGCCGCTGCTGTCGAGATGGACTTGCCGTCGGCGACGAACGCTGCGCCGGCCTGGGCTGCTGCGTAGGGCTCGATCTCAGGGCGCGGCTCGCCGAGCGCGATGATGATCTGGCCCTGGCGCACGAGCTCGGGCGGCACGAGCCCGGGGTGACCGGTGTTCATGACGACGAGGTCGCAGGTCGACATGATCTCGGTGATCGACGCCGCAATACCGCCGTGGGCGATGTGCCGGCTGATGGCCGCCGGGTGGAAGTCTTCGCCGTACACGGGCTTGCCCTGAAACTTCATCACGAGGCGCGAGATGGCGCCGCCAGCGGTGCCAAGGCCGATCTGGCCGATGGTGATCGTCGAGATGTCGCGGCCCACCTTGCGGCACGCGCCGAGGATCGCCGTCAGGCCAACGATGGCCGGACCGTCGGCAGCGTCGTGGTAGACGGGGATCTGCAGTTTCTCGGCGAGGCGCTGGGCCACGCGCGGCCCACGCGGTGCGGCCACCGATTCGATCAGCAACGCCGAGTACGACGGCCGCAACGCGACGAGGGTGTCGACGAGGCGGTCTTCGGTGGCGGCATCAACGCTCAGCGGCAAGCCCGACAGGCCCACCAGCGTCGACAAAAACGCACACTTCGTCTCGACGACGGGAAGTGCTGCACCTGGCGAGACGCGGTTGAGGCCAACCACGCCCGTGCCGTCGGTGACCACACCCACCGTGCGCGCCACCGACGTGTAGGTGTCGACGAGGGCGGGGGTGTCGGCGATGCGCTGGACGATCTCTTTGACGCCGGGGACATGCACAGCACTGATGTCGCGCTGCGTGTCGAGGTCGACGCGCGACACCGTGCGGATCTTGCCGCCGAAGTGAACGACGGCCGGCGTGTGAATGACCTCGATGACCTCGGAGCCATCCAGGCCCGAAATCGCCGCGAGTGCGGTGGCGAGGTGGTCTTCGTCGTCGAGCAACAAGTGGAAGTCGCGCAACGTGAAGTTGTGACCGATCCGCACGGTCTCGATGTCGCCGATCGAGACCGCAGCCTCGCCGAGAGCGGTGGTGAGCAAGCCAAGCCCGCCGGGCTTCCGTTTGCTCTGAATGCGCAAGGTACGAACGAGACCTGGACTCATGCCGACGCACTAGCACGACGACGACAACAACGGCAGCCGAGGTCAGAACAAGTCAGCAGATGTTTTCTTCGGCGAGCAAAAAGCGCTGGTCGCAGCCGTCGCAGCGGTATTCGTCGCGCACGCCGCCGTCGGTGCGGGTGCGGCGAAACCCCTCGAGCACGACGTCGTCGCCGCAGCCGGGGCAGTAGCAGGCGCCTTCGCGGGCCAGGGCCCCCAGTTCGGCGCGGGCATCGCGGTCGTTGGGGTCGGCGCGCAGGGCGAACAGCGCGTCGATCACAAAGCCCAGCCGCGGGGCGTGCACCATCGGCGCTTCGCCGGGAATCAACGTGGTTCGGTCTCTGATCTCGACGACGCGTTCGATCTTCCGCATGCGTGCACGCTGCGTGATCTCGCAGCACGGATCGAGTTTTCGGCGCGTGTCGACGTCGTCAGCCAGTTGGTGCGGACTGGTGCTGACTGGAGACATCTGGCGACAACTGGAGCCCTGCGGCGACTTCGCGACCGGGCCTGACTGGCGCTGCCGCGTCGACAACGCCACGATCGGTGCATGTCGCTGCGGTCGCTCACGGTGAAGGTGCTGTCGTCGTTCGTGTGGGCCTATCGCTACGCCCTGCGCCCGTGGCTGCCACCGCTGTGCCGCTACACGCCGACGTGCTCCGAGTACGCGCTGCAGGCGTTGCAGCTGCATGGGCCGCTGCGGGGCTCGTGGATGGCCACCGCACGCATCTGCCGCTGTCACCCGTTTCACGTCGGCGGCTACGACCCGGTCCCCCTGCCCGCTGGCACGTCAACCGCACACGACGTCGCCGTCCTTGAGCACGCGAAACACGCTGCCGTCGACGTCGAAGCCGTCGGGCCAGTGAATGAGCGAGAGCTTCTGGCGCCACACCTCGGGGAGTGACGCGAGCTTGTCGTAGGGCGTGTGCGCGCCGAAATTTGTTTCGTGCACGACGACGTCAGCGCGATCGAGCCAGGCCAACAACTCGGGATCAAACGCGGTGTCGGCGGAGTAGCCGAAGGTCGTTGCGGCTGAGCGAAAGAACAGCGCCGTCGTCGGGATGTGGTGGATCGTGAGCCGGCTTTCGACGGTGATGTCGCCGATCTGCACCGGTGCCGTCGTCGACAACGGCTGCGGGGCAAACAGATCGTCGAAGCTCAGGTGTTCGCGGTGGTGCGGGTGGTTGTGCTCGTCGACGACGAGCAGCTCTTCCATGCTGCTGTGCAGCTGCGGCCACACCGCCGACAGCACCGCGGGGTGCGCGTACAACGTCGTGGGCCGCTGCAGCACAAACCGTTGAAACCAGGCGTAGGGCTCAAGGCCGCTGGCGTGGTCGGCGTGCAGGTGCGTGAGGATCACAGCGTCGATGTCGCCGATGTCGACCCGTCCACCGGTGCTCTCGCGCAGGATCTTGCGGATCGGGTGCGGGCAGTCGACCAACACCTTTGTCGTCGACGTTTCAACCAACAAACACGACGAGTAGCGCTCGGCCGAAAACGCATCACCAGTGCCAAGGGCTGTGACTTTCATGCGGGCTCCACGGTGTTGTCGTCGTCGTTGCCGGCTGGAACGAGCCCGCGTCGAAACACGAGCGCCATCACGAGCGTGCCAACAATGCACAGCGCCCCAGCGTCAATGAAGTGGAGTTCATAGCCAACAACGTCGGCGAGCACCCCCGACAGCGACGCACCAACGCCCGAAGCGACGACGACGACGGAGGCTTGTGCGGTGTAGTCCGACGCGCCGCTGCTTCGGCGCGTGGCATCCATCATCGCCGTGAACAGCGCGACGGTGGCCATGCCGCCGGTGAGGTGCTCGACGACAAACAACACAGTGGTGACGCTGTGGTCGAGATTGGGCACCGCGGCAGGCCAGGCGTAGGCGAGCATGAGCACGGCGTGCACAAGGCCGCAGACCACCAGCGCACCAAGGCGACTGCGTCGAGCCACCACCCCGCCGAGCATCGCGCCCGCCATGCCCGCCACGCTGCCGTAAATGCCAGCGATGCGGCCGATGTCGTCGACGCCGTAGCCGCGATCCACCAACAACGTCTGTGTCATCGGGGAGCCGAGGGCGTCGCCGAACTTGTAGGCGATCAATGCCGCCGCCCAGACAAGGGGTCGGCCATCGTTGCGGGTGAAGTAGTGCAGCCACGACGGCCACGCCGCCTCTGAGCCGACCGCAGAGGTGCTCACCGACGTCGCCCGAGGCTCGCGGTACAGCAGCAACGGCAGGCTCATGAGCACGATCAAGCCCGCCATCACGAGCATGGTGGGCAGCCAACCAAGCGTGTCGAAGCTCGAGAGCAGCACACCGCCGCCCACCACCATGCCCACGCGATACGCAGCGACCTGCACGCCGTTGCCGAGCCCGCGCTCATGCGCATCGAGCAGGTCGACCGCGAGCCCGTCGGTGGCGATGTCTTGCGTGGCGGAAAACAGGTTCGTCACAAACATCGCGATGGCCATCGCCGCCACAATGGTCGTCGCTGTCGACGTCGCGCTGGCGCCCAAAAACGCAAGACCAACGATGGCGAGCGCGCTGGCGGCTTGTAGCGGCAGGATCCAGCCTCGACGAGGACCAAGCGGCGAACCGCGGTGGCGGTCGACAAGGGGCGCCCACAGCAGCTTCAGCGCCCACGGCAACGCGAGCACATTGGCAGCACCGATGAGGCTGAGGCTCATGCCGTTGCTGCGCATCCACACCGGCATGGCCTTGGTGAAAAAGCCGTACGGCAGGCCCTGTGAAAAATAGAGCGAAGCGAGCAGCCCAATCTTCCACGACGTCGTGCGCAGTGTGTTCACACGCCGAGTCTGCTGCTTGTGCCGCGACATGCAACCGCCAGCGGTCAGCGCGCAATCTGACGACACAGTCCAACAAAGTAGTCGAACGGTTCTCCGACGTCGTCGCAGGACTCGGTGACCTCTGGCAGGTCACTGCCATCGGTGGTCGCCTCGCAGGTGCCCGAGAGGCAGCACATGCGAACCTCGCGGTTCTCGTTGGCGTCGTAGAGCACAGCGACGCAACGATCGCGGTTCACCATCGGCCAAAAGCCGTCGACGCCGTCGCAGTCGCTGTCGATGCCGTCGTACGCTGGATCGATCGTGTCGGGAAAAATCGTCGCATCGTCGTCGTTGCAGTCGAAAACGAGCGTCGGCGCGCAATAGCTTTCCCGGTAGTAGCTGTAGGTCTTCAACTCGTAGCAGCAGCGACCTTCGACGTCGCGCGCAAGCCAACCGTCGCCATCGACATCGAGCGTGTCGCAGAACGCCTGCAGTTCCTCGACGCGGTCGGCGCAGCTCGTCAGTGCAAGCAGGAACACACACACACAGCGTCTCATGCGCAGCACGATTCACGATCGATGCCACAGCGCGCTGAGCGAAGGTGCGTCATGCAACGCAGGCTGCCCCACCAGGCACGTCGTGGGGGCACACCGACGCCACACGCAAAACCGCTCGGCACACAGCACGGCGGCGCCCCTACGCCACCAGACGCTGGCATGGTCGTCGCACTCGGCTGTGCATGACGCTGCGATTGTTTCAGGTGGGTCTTGTGCTCGGAACAGTCACGGTCGCGGCGTGCGAGCCGACGGTGCATGCCGTCGTGCATGTCCCCCCGAGCAGTCGACTTGGCATGTCGAAAGATGGCGCCACGCTCTATGTCGCCCTGGCCGACCACGACGAGGTTCGCGCCCTCGACGCTGCAACAGGCGCAACGCTCGCCCGAGTCGCCGTGCCCGGCCACCCGCACCGCCTCACGGTGTTGAACGATGGGCGAGTGGCCGTCACGTCGCGCCGCGCGGGCACGGTCAGCGTCGTGGATCTCGACGCGCGCACCGTCACGGGCGGTGTCTTTGTCGGCAGCGACCCGTGGTCGGTGGTGCAGGTCGGCGACGAGCTCGTCGTCGCTGTTGCCGGCGAAGGCGACCTCGCACGCATCTCGCTGTCATCGATGCAGGTCGAACAACGCGTTGCTCTGCAGCACGCAGAGCCGCGCGGGCTCGTGGTCGCCGACGGCGTGTTGCTCGTGAGCCACTTCAAGGCGCACCGGTTGTCGAAGGTCGATCTGGACAGCAACGTCGTCGTCGACACCATCGAACTGCAGCTCGCGTCTCAACCCGCGTTTGCAGCAAACCAGCTCGACC
>JBIKRQ010000180.1:0-12619 GCA_044349155.1 Myxococcota bacterium | reverse complement strand
CACGTGAGCCTCGAAGAGAAACCCGCTTTGGGGTTTGTCGCCGAGGCGAGTCTCTCGAGGGGGGGGCGGGGAAACCTCCCCGCCGAATCAATTGAGCCTCGAAGAGAAACCCGCTGTGGGGTTTGTCGCCGAGGCGAGTCTCTCGAGGGGTGGGCGGGGAAATTTCCCCGCCGATAACGCGGGAAACTCTCTGGCAGCCGGGTCGCCTTGGCGCCTACGCTTGCTGCATGAGCCTCATCGAACGCTTCGGTCGTACCGCTACTGCTGGCACCGTCCTCTTTCGCGAGGGCGAGCCCGGCAAAGACATGTACGTGATCCAAAGCGGCAAGGTCCGCCTCACGCGCACCATCCGTGGCGTCGAGAAGATCCTCGCCGACCTGCCTGCGGGCGAGTTCTTTGGCGAGATGAGCATCATCAACGAGAAGCCGCGTACCGCGAGTGCTGTCGTCGTCGAAGACGCGCAACTGCTTGTGCTCGATCCGCGCACCTTCGAGGCGATGATCAAGGCCAACACCGAGATCGCCGTGCGCATGATCAAAAAGCTCGCCGGGCGCCTCGACATCGCCAACGCGCAGATCGAAAGCCTGCTGCTCGGCGACGCCAACAGCCGCATCGTCCACGCGCTGCTCAACATGTGCCACAGCGCCCCCCGCGCCGACGACGGCATGGTGCGCCTCAACACCAACGCCGCTTTCCTCGCCGAGCACACCAGCGTCGACGAGAAAAAGACCCTCGAAGTGCTGGCCCGCCTCGAGCGCTCGCGCCTCGTGGTCGCCGACAGCGCCGGCGGGTTCCGCGTGCCCGACGTCGTCAAGCTCGCCGAGTTCCTCGAGTTCCTCGAGATGCGCGAACGCTTCGGCGACGTCAGCTGAACATCCCGGCAGGCGTTACAGCGTGGTGATCAACGCCTCCACGTCGACCACGGGCCTGGTCAACGGCCGATCGGCGCGGGTGCCGATGTTCACCCAGCCCAAAAAGCGCTCGTGGGGCGAAAGGTGCAGCAGCGTCTGCAGCGCCTCGCCCTCGTGCACGGGCGCGCTCTTCCACACCGCCCCAAAGCCCAGCGCTTCGGCCGCCAACACCACGGCGTAGCCGGCGCAGGCGGCCGTGGCCTCTTGCTCCCACACCGGGATCGACGAGCCCTGCCGTGGCGACGACAGCAACGCGACCAGCACGGGTGCAAAGAACGCCTTGTTCTTGATCTTCTCGGCGTGCGCCGTTGCCCCCGGGTTGGCGGCCACGGCCGCGTCGGCGAGGGCCTGACCAAAGCGCTCGCGGGCGTCGCCCCCCACGACAACAAACCGGTACGGACGCAGCCGGCCGTGGTCGGGCACCGTGCAGGCGGCCCCCAGCAGCTCGCGCAGCGTGCCGTGGTCGGGGGCTGGCTCGCTCAGGCGGATGGCACTCGTGCGGTGGGTGAGAAAACTGAGACGCGTTTCGGAGGCAGGCATCACAAACTCCGCGGGCACCATAGCGTTGTGGTCCGGGTGTGGCAGCGATGGCTGTGGCAAAAGCGAATATCAGATCGAGACAGTATTCCGGTCGACTTGCATCGCGTAGGGTCCTGACCGCGGAGGCAGTGGGTGCAGATCGGCCAATACAAGGTGATCGACGAAATCGGCGGCGGCGGCATGGGCCGCGTTCGCTTGGCGCGCGATGCCTCGGGCCGCCTCGTGGTGCTCAAAAACGCGCTGCGCGATTTCCCCGACGACGACGAACGCCTGCGCGACGAAGCACGCGTCGGTCGGTTTGTGCGTCACCCCGGCCTCGTCGACACCATCGAGCTCATCCACATCGCCGACGGCAACAACAAGCAGCGGCCCGTGCTGGTCACGGCGTTTGTGCCGGGCGTGAGCCTGCTTGAGCTGCGCAACGTGGGGCCGCTGCCGCCGGCGGTGGTCTGTCAGATCGGCCGTGAGCTGGGCGAAGCGATCGATGCGCTGCACCACGCCACCGACAACAACGGCGCGCCCCTGGGCGTCATCCACCGCGACGTCACGGCGGGAAATTGCCTGCTCGGCCACGACGGCCACGCGCGCTTGATCGACCTCGGCATCGCCAGCTCGACGGAGAACCGCGCCCTGCGCACCGAGGCTGGGCTGCTGCGGGGCACGTTGCGCTACCTCGCCCCCGAGTTGTTCGACGGCGGCCGCTACAGCACACGCTCCGACCTGTGGGCGCTCGGCGTGGTGTTGTGGGAGGCGCTGCTGGGGCGCTCGGCGGTGCTTGGTACCGACGCCGCAGCGGTGGGTCGCATCTGCGCTGGCTCGATCATGATCCTCGAGGACAACGAGTCTCCCGAGCCCCGCGCCAGCCACGCCATCAGCCAACTGCTGCACAAAGATCCACTCAAGCGGCCGCAGCGTGGCAACGACGTCGCCGCACTCTTCGCCGCCGTTGAGCGCAGCCTCGCCGTCGACGGTCCCGCCGAAATGCGTCGTGTCGTCGCTGCCGCCATCAGCGGTGTGCCGCTCGCGCCAGCAACGTCGGCACCGGTTCCTGCACAAGCCTCCACCGCCGACATTCAGTTGCCCGTGCTGTCGTCGTCGTCGTCGGTGAAGCCGCCGCCCTTGCCGCCGTCGGCCACGTTTGGGGCGCGCAGCTTGTCGGAGTACGCCGCACAGCTCAGCTCGATGGAGCAGGCGCACGCCAGCGCCTGGGACTCGCACAGCGCCATCGAACGTCGTCGGTTGGCCACGCTGCCCGTCGTCACGGGACGCCTGCTCGTCGAAGATGCCGATGGCTGGTTGGTCGAAGGCGCCACCGTCGAGCTGCCCATGCCGCCGGAATTTCCGATGCCGCCCACGACGTCAGCGCGGGCGCTCGCCGCTGCGGCGCGCGTCAGGCGCAACGTCGACTGAGACGGCGCCCGCAGGCCTACAGCGCATCCACCGGCGTGCCGGGTGGCGGCTCCAACACGAACGCTTCGGCGGGCAGGGCGTCGCCGTTCATGCGCAGCTCCTGCACGGTCAGCACGACGTCACGGGCCTCGGCAAACGTGCCGCCTTCGTCGGCGGGCACCAGATGCAGCGACAGTGTGTGCGCGAGCAGCACGCCGTTTTCCGGGCGGATGTCGCTGGCGGTGACCTCGACGAGGCGACGACCATCGCCGGCAAACGCCACCGCTCCCACCAGCGCATCGTCGACGAGCCGCGCGGTCCACCACAGCGCCCCGCGCCCAGCGCGTTCGATCACGGCGGTGTAGGTACCCGCCGCCGCGTCGACGTTGTGCACGCCGATGCGCGGTGCCGGCCAGTCGGCGCGGGCATCGATGGGGGCGCGGCCGAGCAGGAGTGCGACGACGTCGTCGGGCAACAGCGGCACTCCCAACACGCGCTGCAGCGTCGAGGGCGTTGCTGGCCCGCGGGCAAAGCGGCCTGCGCCGCTGGTGGCGTCGTAGAGCGTGACGGTGCTGCCATCGGCCACCAGCACCTGCATGGGCGTTTCGAAAAACGAGCGCACCGCCACCGACAGCTGCTGCGGCGCAACGGCAGCGACGTCGACGGTGGCCTGCATGGCGACACCCTGCAGACCGGGGAGTGCAGCCTTGATGGTGCCTTCGGCCTGGTGTCGTTCGGCAGCGCTTCGTTGCAGGCGCGTGGAAATCCCCGCAGCGGTGACGGTCGATGGTTCAAATTCGACGACGTGGGCACAGCTTTGCAGCAGGCCCAGCACAAGCATCGATACCGCTGTCCGAATCACACCGCTGCGCATGCCAACATGGTCAGCACGTCACGCCAGCAGCAGCAACGCGTCAGCGATCTGCCGACGAGGACGACGACAGCAGCTCGCGGCGCACGAGCCGCTCGACCTCGAACGCATTGGCGATCCCGAGGAAGCCTTTGCGCTCGACGTGCTCGCCGCCTTTGCGCCTTGTTGTGACGGTCGAGAACACGAGGTCGCCGCTGCCGTCGCGGTTGCTGCTGCGGCTCATGGTGCTGGGCACGTAGCTGACGACGTCGAGGCGCCCGATGGACATCAGTTCTGTTGAGGGAGAAACCACCAGCGCGCGAAGATTTGTGAGCGCATATATGGTCTGGCTCGCCCGGCGGTACGCACGCCACGGAGCCGTAGCCAACATCACGCCAACGAGAAAGAACGGCAGCAGGAACAATGCGGCGCCCTTCTCACGCGCTGCCACCACCGAGAAGCAGACGACAAACGCAGTCCATGGCACGGCAACCAACAAAGATGGCAGTTGTGCCCATGCGAGCTTTCCAGGCAGCGGCTGACCCGACCACACCAGCCGTTCGCCGTCGTCGAGTTGACGACGCAGCACAGCCTGCGCGGCCTCAGGCAGGCTGTTGGATGAAGCAGCGGCAGAGGTGAGCAGCTCGGTCATCGTCGCGAATGCTACGGCGATGGTGTCGTCGGTGTCGATGGCACGAGCGTCGTCAGCAGTGCTGCGATCTGCGTCTGCAGCGCATCACCTGGCAGCACCAACACCTGCGCTTGTTTCGCAGCAGCAATCGCGTCCTCGACGTGCCCGCGGCGTTGTTCGATCACCGCCAGATGCCACCACACCTCGGCTTCAGTGGGCACCAGGCGTGCAGCACGACGCGCGGTGATCGCGGCGTTGTCGAGGTCGTTTGCGCGCAACAACGCCCAGCCCAGCGTGTCGAGCACGAAGCCGTTGAGCGGGTCCAGCAACACCGCCTGCCACGCCGAGCGCACCGCGACGTCGCTGTTCACGTTGGCCTCGGCCAGGCTGAAGGCGATGAAGTTGAGCGTGGCCACGTCGGCGTCGCGAGCACCTGCCATCCGCAACGGTGCGATCGCTGCTGCAACGTCGTCGGGGTGCTGCTCCAGCGCCAGCTTGGCCCGCGCCAACAGCAGCTCCCGGTGCGTGGGCCGTGTTGTCAGCAGCGACGTGAGCAGGGCCTGTGCATCATCGAACGCACCCAGCGCAGACAAAGCAGCAGCCACCGCCGCGGCGTGTTCCAGACGTTCCTGCAACGAGAGTGCTGCGAGGGCGGTGGCGTCGTCGTGCAGTGCCCATTGCGCGCGGACGATCGCTTCGATCTTCGGCGCGTGTGTCGTCGTGGTGGCGCGTTTCAACAACGTCGCCGCCCGGCTCAAGCGTCGCGCGGAAATCACCGGTCCGCTCGACAACAACTGCTCGACTGCGGTGTCGACGTCGCCGCGGTCGGCGCGGGCCTGCGCACACAGCAGGTGGGCGTATTCGTCGAGTCGGCGATCGTCGCTGCGCACGTCGCACGCACCCTCAGCTGCTGCCGGGTGGCGTGCATCGAGCTGCAGGCGCGCGTTTTCCAGGCGCAGCAACGTCGACGTCGACGGTGTGAGTGCTCCAAGTGACGCCACCGCGTCGTCGAGCAGGCCAGCGGCGCTGAAGGCATCGGCCACCAGCAGATGCATGCGCTCGCTGCCGTCGTCGGCCAACCACGTGCGCGCCAACGCGCGGGCTTCGTCGACGCGGGTGAGCGCCAACACCGTCAACAGTTGCGAGCGTGCAAACGGCCCGTCGTCGTCGCGCACCGACACCAGGTGCCGTGTCACCTCGAGGGCTTCGTCGAACCGGCCCAGCGCCAACAACACCACGCGCTGCGCGTCGAGAGCACCGTCGTCGTCGGGCGAGCGCTCGAGTGCCGCCTGCAGGTGCTTGAGAGCGGGCTCGTGTTGGCCACGCTCGGCGAACGCACGGGCGAGCGTGACGGCACCACCCACACCGTCGGTGGTCGTCCACGCCGCTGCCACAGCTTCGGCGTCGGCAAGGGCGTCGTGGTCGACGAGCAGTTGCAGCAGCAGTGCTGAAGCCCGCGGCTCGCCCGGGCGTTGGGCGAGCACCGTACGCAGGGAATCAACAGCACCGTCGTCGTCGCCGAGCACGCGTTGCGCCACCGACCGCATCCGCCATGCCGCCATGCCATGGGTGGTTTCGAGCGCGTCGTCTTTGCCGTCGGCGCACAACGCGATCGCGCGATCGGCGGCAGCGATCGCGCCACGGGCATCGCCCATCAACAACAGCGCTTCGCCGAGTCGAACGCGTATCCACGGCGACGCGTCGTCGGCTTGTGCGGCCAGTCGCCAGCGGGTCACCGCTGTGGGCACGTCGCCCTCTTGCAGCGCCAGCTCCGCCTGCACGGTGGCCAGGGTGGCATCGCTGTGAAGGCTGCGCTCGGTGAGCACCACCGCGCGGCGCGGAGGCTGCGTGGGGCGCGGGGGCTCGGCTGGTGCCGTGGTCATGCAGGCCGAAGCAGCCAGCGCACAAAAAACGACACAGCACCACATGGCGCCGTATCGTCTTGAAAATGCACCGTTTTTGGCGAACACCTGCTGCTACTCAGCCAGTTCGGCGAGCATCTTTTTGGCGTCGGGCAGGTCGAACTTGCGCCAGTCGTTGCGCATCGCCGGGGCCTTTTCGTCGACCACCTTCTGCGCCCACATCTTTGCTTCGTCCTCGTTGCCCTGATCGCGCTTGAGACGGGCCATCAAGAACATCGTCGACGTCATGTGCGGGTTGGACTTGAGCACGGCCAGCAGCGCCTGCTCCGCGCGTTCGTCGGAGCCACCAGCCAAACCCGGTACCGAGTGGTCGATCTCAGCGAGGGTGTTGCGCGGCAGCACCAGCGACGGGTTCAGCGCGATCGCTGCGTTCATGCCCTTGCGCAGGTCGCCCAGCATGAACAGCGAGTTCATCACGCCGCGCGTGCGCCCAATGCAGGCCTGGTTCGCCGTCGACCAGAACATCCCTTCGGCGTGCTTGTTGGCCGTCAGCTCGAGCGCCTTGGCGCCGGCTGCTTTGCCTTTTTCGTAGGTGGCGATCTTCGTGGCGTCGCCTTTTTGCAAATCACCCAGGCGCAAATAGGCGCGCGACATGGCGGCCCAACCATCGGCGCGCTCGGCTGCCGGACGCGCCGTGTCGGCGAGGGCGGTTTCGAACATGCCGATCGCCTTGGTGAGGTTGGCGGTGGTGTTCGCATCGACCTCGACGATCCGCGCGGCTTCTTTCAGCGCATCAACCGCCGCTGGCTCAGCGACAGCGGCCGCAGCAGGAGCGGGGACCTGAGCGAACACCGGCACGGCAGCGAACGAGGCGACAACAGCGGCACACACGACGACACGTTTCATCTGCACTCCCACGAAGAGACCCGTCACCATTGCTCAACAAGGCGCTCAACAGCAACAGCAGCAGGCCAGGCATCGACGTCGGCGTGGCCTCCTCGCTTCACCCATCCGTGGGTCGTTTCGTCACCCCTGCACGGGCTGAGGGCCAAAGCGACCCACGCGTTGGCCGCGTTTCACCGTGCTCCACGGTGCCGCGTCGCGCGTGAACGCGACGGCGTTGCGCGTGCGCTGCTGGCACGGGGCGTGCGTCGGCACCGGCGAACCAGGAGAGGCACGACATGGCCAACTGCAAGACCAGACGTGAACTGTTCGACAGCGCCCACGACGACGACACACGACCCCGCGTCCTGCTCGCCGAGGACGACGGTGAGATGCGCAAACTCGTCGCCGAACGCCTCAGCAAAAGCGGGTACGACGTCACCGAGGTCGCCAATGGCCTCGAGCTGTTGCGGATGCTCGAAGACCACCTCTGCCATGCCCGCGGCTTGTCGTTCGACGTCGTGGTGTCCGACGTCCGCATGCCTGGTGCTTCGGCGATTGGTGGACTGCAGTTGGTGCACGAGCTGGATCCAGCACTGCCCGTCGTGCTGATGACCGGCTTTCCCGACGATGTTCGCGACGCCGCGCGCCTTGGCGCGGTCAGCCTGTTGCAAAAGCCCTTTCCCATCAAACGTCTTGTCGACGTGCTGCACGCTGTGGCCCCAGCCCGCTGACAAACACTGAATTCAAACACTTGGCGCTTCGCCAAGTGTTTGAATAATCAATACTATTCGGGCGCGGAGCGCCCGAATCCGTCTGCACCAATCGACGAGCGGTCACTGACGCGCAGCGGCGTTGTGGTCTTGCCTCCCATTCATCGAGATTGATGTCGTGAAGCTCGCCCTCAAACTCGCGGTGTGGATGCTGGCGCCGCTGCTGCTCGTGATCGCTATCAAGAGCGGACTTCGCCTGCAGCGCGAGGCCGAACTGCTCGAGAACGAAAGCGCGCGCGACAACGCGGTGTTGGCCCATGCGCTCGCCACCGCCATCGTCGACAGTTGGGCGGTCGGCGGAGAGCCATTCGCCAGGCGTCTGATCTCCGATGTCGACGTCGGTGGCAGCGCCAAGCGCATCCGTTTTCTCAGCGCATCGGAACTCGAGCCCGCGGTCCTCGCCAGCACGGTCGACGTGGTGGTGCCCTCGAAGAGCCCCGGCGGGGAGTGGCGCACCACCGTCCCCGTCGTCGTCGAACGACGCGTCGTTGGCGCTGTTGATGTTTCCGAAGTGCTCACCACCGAGGTCGAGTTTCTCAAGGGCACACTGTGGCGCTCGGTTGCTCTGACGCTGGTGATGGTCGTGGTGGCGCTCATCGCAGCCGTCACGATGGGGCTGCGACTGCTCGGCCGACCGTTGACAGCACTCGCGCAGCACGCGCTCCGCGTCGGCAACGGCGACCTCGACGCGCGTCTGCCGGTGCACGGCAGCGATGAACTTGCAGCACTGGCGCGCGCCTTCAACGAGATGACCCAGCGTCTGCAGACGGCACAGATCGCAGCACGCGCGGCAGACGACGCCAAAGAAGCCGCGGTCGCCCAACTCCGGCACGCGGAGCGGCTCGCGACGGTCGGCCAACTTTCTGCGGGCCTCGCCCACGAACTGGGGACGCCACTGCACGTCGTGATCGGCCGCGCGGAGCTGGTCGCCACAGGCGAGGTCGACGGCGAGGAGGCCCGCCACAACGCCCGCATCGTCGTCGAACAAGGGCAGCGCATGTCGCGCATCATCCGACAGCTCCTCGACTTCGCGCGCAGCCGTCGACCAGAGCCGCGCGCGACCGATCCCGTGGCCTTGTTTCAGGCCGTCCGCGGCCTACTCGAACCCCTGGCCAGGAAGCGGGGCGTTGCCCTCGTGGTCGTCGACGATGACGAGACGCCGCGCTCGCTCGATGCGGACCGCGAGCAGTTGGAGCAGGTGCTTGTCAACCTGACGATGAACGCGATCCAGGCGACCCACGACGGCGGGTGCGTCACGTTGCGCGCCCGCACCGTCGACAAGCCAGGCAGGCTGCCAGGTTCGGTCGTGCGCTACGTCCGGCTCGACGTCGCCGACGACGGCAGCGGCATTCCCGCCGACATCCAGCGGCGCATTTTTGATCCGTTTTTCACGACCAAAGACGTCGGCGAAGGCACCGGGCTTGGGCTTGCTGTGACCCACGGTCTGGTCAGCGAGCATGGTGGCTTCGTCACCTTCGAGACCGCACCGCACAAGGGCACCACGTTCTTCGTTCATGTGCCGCAGCAGGCTTCGCGCGGCACGCGACTCACGCCAGAGTCAGCGCCATGACACGCGTTTTGGTGGTGGATGATGACGGCGCGATGCGCGCGTTTCTCGACGAGACGCTGAGCCGACGTGGCTTTGCCGTGACGACAGCAGAGGGCGCTGCTGCTGCTCTTGCAGTGTTGGCGAGCACCACCGTCGACGTCGTTCTCACCGACGTGCGCATGAAGGGTGCTGACGGCATCGCCCTGACGCACGGTCTGAGAAGCGAGCGGGCAACGCTGCCGGTCGTGATCATGACGGCGTTTGGGTCCATGGAGGTCGTCGTCGAAGCGCTCCGCGCCGGCGCGCGGGACTTCATCGTCAAGCCGTTCGAACTCGACGTCGTGGTGCATGTGCTGCAGCGCGCCGTCGACGAGCAACGAGCGACGGCGGAGCTGAAACTCTGGCGTGAGCCAGCACTCGTCGATGCTGACGACAGCGGTTTGCTTGGGGCGAGTGCGCCGATGCAGCGTCTGCGTGGCGTCATCGCCGACTTCGGCCGCCTCGACTCCAACGTCCTCGTCACCGGCGAGAGCGGCACGGGCAAAGAGCTTGTGGCTCGCGCGCTGCACAACGCCTCACGCCACAAGAATGGTCCGTTCGTGGCCGTCAACGTCAGCGCGCTGCCCGAGACGCTGCTCGAGTCGCAACTCTTTGGGCACACGCGCGGTGCGTTTACCGACGCCCGGGACGCGCGCCGCGGTTTGTTCGCCGAGGCCGATGGCGGAACCCTGTTTCTCGACGAGATCGGCGACCTGCCACTCGCCTTGCAACCGAAGCTGTTGCGCGTGCTGCAAGAGCGACGGTTTCGCCCGCTGGGGTCCGATCGCGAGTTGACGTTCACGGGGCGCGTCGTGTCGGCGACGCACAAGAACCTCGAGGTCGCCATCGACAGCGGCACGTTTCGCGAGGATCTGTTCTTTCGTCTCGACGTGCTCAACATCCACGTCCCACCGCTGCGCGAACGTGGTGACGACATCGTCGCGCTCGCGCGTACGTTTCTGCAGCAGGCTGCCCAGCGTCATGGCGGCGAGCACAAGGCCCTGGCGCACGACGCAGAGCGGCGTCTGCGTGACCACGCGTGGCCGGGGAACGTGCGCGAACTCCACAGCACCATGGAGCGGACCTGGGCGCTCACGGCAGGTGACACCGTGCACGCTGGTGACCTCGCCATCCGGAGCCGCGGGCGAGCACCTCCGACCACACAGCCGTCGGGTGTCGACGCAGCGAGCACACCCACGCTTGCCGAGGTGGAGCGACGTCACATCCTCGCCGTGTTGGCTGCCGAACAGCACAACCGCCAGCGCACGGCCGAGGTGCTCGGGATCGCGCGACGCACGCTGTACCGCCGACTGCTCGACTACGGGCTTGCACCAGACGCTGAACCAGAGGGCGATTGATGCTTGAACTCCTGCTGCGTCCCGATGCCTGGGTTGCCTTCGTCACGCTCTCGCTGATGGAGGTGGTGCTCGGCCTCGACAACCTCGTCTTCATCGCGATCCTCGTCGGCAAGGTGAAGGATCCGACAGAGCGCGATCGCCTGCGGACCATCGGCCTTGTCATCGCCCTGGTGGCACGGCTTGGGCTGCTGTTTGGCATCTCGCTGGTGATGGGTTTGAAGCAGGACCTGTTCGCGCTCTTTGGCATTGGCATCTCGGGCCGAGACCTCATCCTGCTCGGCGGTGGCCTCTTTCTCATCGTCAAAGCCACCCACGAGATTTACGCGAGGGTTGAGGGCGTCGACGAGCAGGCGCCGACATCGGCCGCTGTGTCGACGCAACGACAGGCGGCAGCAATCCTGCTGCAGATCGTCGTCATCGACCTGGTCTTCTCCCTCGACTCGGTGATCACCGCAGTCGGTATGGCCAATGAGGTGCCGGTGATGGTGGCGGCGATGTTTGTCGCTGTTGGCACCATGTTGTTCTTCGCCAAAAGCATCGGCGCGTTTGTTGAAGAGCACCCATCGGTGAAGATTCTGGCGCTGTCGTTCTTGCTGTTGATCGGCACGCTGCTCGTCGCTGAGGCCATCGACCAGCATGTGTCCAAGGGGACCATCTACTTCGCGATGGCGTTCTCGTTGGGCGTTGAGCTGTTGAACATTCGCTTCCGTCGAAAACAGGGGTGAAGGCAACCCCGGCGTCGTCGATCCCCGACGTACGCTCCGTCAAAAACCGCGCGCACACGCGCCATGCACGAGGCACCACATGCACCCCTGCAGAGCGATACCCCTTGTCCTGCTGCTGCTCATGCCCTGCGCCGCCCATGCGCAAGCACCTGCTGCACCTGCTGCACCTGCTGCACCTGCTGCACCTGCTGAAGCGTCGCCAGCGCCGACTGCAGAGGTTGTCGAGGAGGTGGCCGCGCCGGTGGCCGAGGTGGCCGCGCCGGTTGCCGAGGTGGCCGAGGCCGCGCCAGTTGCCGAGGTGGCCGCGCCGGTTGAACAACCGCCGACGCCTGCTGGTCCGGTGGTCCGCGTCCCGCCTGAGTATCGGATTTTCTATCGTTCGACTTTGGCTGGTCGATACAATCCGATTGGGCTTTTCAGCGATAACAGGGTGTCTTTTCGTCGCCGCCTCTACGAGAGCGAAAATGCGGCGTTCAACAACAATTTTGCGGCGCTTGCCTTGTTCCCGTCGCTGTCTCCCGCCTTTTCACGCATGGGGATTGGTGCGGAGTTTGCGCCGGCGAGCTTTCTCAATCTGTGGGGAAACATGGAGTTCACGAGGTTCTTTGGATCCTTCAACCTTATGCAGTCGTTTCCTGGTGCGACATCTGACTACTCTGACACGACCATCGCGGCACAAGGCAGGCTTCCCGCCGACGATCCCCTGAAGAACTACGGCACATTCGGCACACAGCTCAACCTGGGCGCTGAACTCCAGTTCCGCCTCGGGCCCATCGCCATGCGGAATCAGTTTCGTACCGTCCGGGCCGACTATCAGCTGCGCGACGGCGATAGTGTGTTTTACGAGCAGGCGTTTGACGTCCTCGTTCCGAATCGAGGGTGGTATTTGTACAACGACTCAGATCTTCTCTTCATGACTTCATTTGGCCTCACTGCTGGCGTGAGGATGAACGTCGCTCACGCTTTCTACAGCGATTTTCATGACGGTTGATTACAGCGCTTCTTCCATCGATCGATCGACCGATCCCATTCGCGATCCGGCGTGATCTGACTGTGTGATGCCTGCTCCGCTCTCCCTCGACCTTCGTAAACGCATCTTCGCCTTCCGTG
>JBIKRQ010000577.1:0-3396 GCA_044349155.1 Myxococcota bacterium | reverse complement strand
ACTTCACGGCGATCGCGATGGCCGGCCTGACGCTCGCGGTGGTGTTTCAGCTCGCCCATGTTGTTGAGGGCACGGCGTTTCCGCGCGTGAATGCCCAGGGCCGCATCGATGGTTCGTGGGCCGCACACCAGCTGAAAACGACCACCAACTTTGCCCCCGACAGCGCGTTTTGGAACTTCTTCACCGGCGGGCTGAACCACCAGGTCGAGCACCACCTGTTCTACAAAATCGCCCACATCCACTACCCAGCGCTCGCACCGTTGGTGCGTGAGGTGGCCCTGCGTCACGGCGTGCCGTACCTCGAGGTCCCGACGTTCCCGGCCGCACTGGCCTCACACGTGCGCACCATGCGCCGCTTTGGCCTGGGCACCATCGAGGCCCACGCCCGCGGCCTGATCCCCGACGACGCGCTGTTGCCTGCCGAGTAAGGCACAACGGTCGACAGTGCGCTGTGGTGCTGCGACTGGGTCGCTGAATGCTGAAGGGGGCGATCGTGCAACAGCGGGCATCCTGGTTCGTTCTGATGGGTCTTTTCCTGGCGGCGGTCGCTTGCGTGCCCGCAGTGGACCAACCGCCTGAAGAAGTACCCACCACCGAAGCGTGCAGCTCCGACCGCGACTGCCCCGTGGTGTGCGGCTTGGAGGGCGTCTGTGTCGATGATCGCTGCCCCGCCACATGCCCCGCCGACACCGTGTGTGCCGAGAGCGCGCGTGAACCGGCGGTGTGCGAGCCGCCCGGCGAACGCGGCGAGCTGTGCTTCCACAACGACGATCTGCTGCTGAAGTTCGAGAAAGCGTGTGCTCCACCGCTGGTCTGCGGTGTCATTCCCGGCGGCTTTGCGAGCGATGGTTTCTGCGTGCCCGTCGACCACCGCAGCGCCGCCGAGCCGTGTGCTGTCGACGACGAGTGCACCGATGGCCTGCTGTGCTCGCCCGAGCGCTTCCGCTGTGTGGCGCCGCTTGGTGTTGCGTGCGAGCAGGACGCCGGCTGCGCGTCGGACTTCTGCGGCGACAACGGCGTGTGCGTCGCCAACGAATGCAGCCCCGTCGGATCGACGATCTGCGCCGACGGCACGCCCTGCAGCGGCGGTGGATGTGGCCGCGTGTGCGCCGCACCCAGAGCTGAAGGCGAGACCTGCTTCGCCGTCGACGGCGTGTGCACCGAGGGGTTCGCCTGCGCGGCGGGCCTTCACTGCTCGGACGCCGGTGTGTGCGTCGTCGACCCGTGAGTGCTCGTCGTCGTCAGAGCGGCTTTTCGAACAGCGCCAGCCGGTGCATCGGCCGCATGCCGAGCAGCTCGGTTTGCTTGAGGCTCGGCTTGTTGGTGTCGCTGATCCACGTGCCGCCCAGTGCGGTGTAGCCGCCCGCCTGCAGCGCTTTGACGAGGTCGCGGTTCAGCACACCGATGATGCCTTTGCCGTGAAAGTCGCGCCGCACGAGGATGATGATCACACTCGCGCGCCGCAGCCGACGACGTCCCCACAAAAACTGCAGCAGCGACCACGGGTTCAACCGACTGCGCATTTTTTTGAGCAGCGGGTTTGGGTCGGGGATGCAGATGGTGACGGCGACGGGCTCGCCCTTGTACTCGGCGATCCGCGTGAGTGCTGGGTCCATGATCTGCTCCATGGGCCCCAGCTGAAAGCGCGCCTCCTCGGGCGTCATCGGCACGAACAATGGATTCTTGTCCATCGCGTCGTTCAACAACCCACGCACGATTTCGACGTCGTCATCGAAGGCGTTCATGCGAAACGGACGCCACGTGTAGTCAGGGTCTGACAACAGGCCGCGGTGCTTGTCGAGCAGCAGGCTCTCGGGATCGACGCTCTTGATGTTGTCCTGCACGAACGTCGACATCGGCATCTGTGCGACGTAGCCGAGCTGCAGCAGCAACTTCGAGATGTGCGCCGGCTGAAACATCTGCGCGACAAACGGTGCTTCGCTGTCGCCGCCCGTGAGCACCCCAATCTCCTGGTTCGCCGTGAGGTTCATGTTGCCGCGCATCAGCGACAGCCCATGCTCGCGACCCCACACCTCGGCCCGCGTGAACAATGCCCGCGCCACGTCGATGTCGTCGATGGCGTCGAAGAAGCCAAACGAGCACGCCTTCTCAGAGAAGCGCACGTTGGCCGCATGGTGCACGTGCACCAACAAGCGCCCCACCGGGTGACCGTTGCGCAGGGCCGTGAAGTACGTGCCCTCGGCCACCTTCCAGTGCGGGTTCTTCTTCGTGTCGAGCAGGTCACGCAGATCGCTCTTGAGCATCGCCACCCACGGCGACGTCGCCGGGAACACGAGAAACGGCACCTCGAAGAAGCTGTCGAAGTCGCGCTCGACGAGGGTGATGTCGGCCTGCTCGCTCACTTTTCACCCGTCATCTTGTCGAGGAACCGCGTGACGAAGAACCTGCGGATCGCAGCGATCGGTGCGGGCTTTGGTCGCTCGGCTTGCCCCGTCCACGGGTTGAAGAACACGCCGCCCACGCCGGGGCCGCCGGGTTTGTCGAGGATGACGCGCACGGCCTCGTAGGCCATCAAGCACCCCGTCATCCACACCATGGGCGCAAAGCTGATGCGCTTGCGTTTGCCGCTGGCCATCTCGCCGGCGATGTCGAGCTCGACGTGATCGGCGGTCGACGACTGCGTCATCACCCACTCGATCTCTTTGCGCGCACACAGCTTCACGTCGTCGTCGCTCAACGATTCGATCGCCCGACCAACGCTTGGGTAGCCAAAGACTTCTTCGGGCCGCTTGTCGGACGCACGCGCGACGTAGACGTTGGGGAGTGTTGAGGCGAAGGCGTCGATGATCGTTTTCTTGTACGTCTGCCCGGCGCGCATCAACGCGAGGGTGGCGCGCACGTCGTCGCAGCCGTTGATGGCCACCGTGGAGCGCGGCAGAATTTCACCGAGGTGCTTCGTCCACGTGCGGCCGTCGTGCACGGTCACGTCGCACTCGGGGTTGATGCGCGTGATCGCCCGGCGCGTGGCTTCGGTTTTCTCGACGCCCACGGTGTCGAGGGTCGCGAAGATCTGGCGGTTGAGGTTGCTCACCTCAAACGTGTCCATGTCGGCGATCTCAATGTGCCCCACACCGCAGCGCACCAGGCACGCCACCGCGGCACCACCCATGCCGCCCACGCCGGCGACAAACACGCGGGCCGCGCGCAGCTTCTCCTGGTCGGCAGCACTGACGAAGCCGATGTTGCGCGTGGTGAAGTCGGCGTAGTCGAAGCCGTGGGTGTCGTCGGGAGTGGTCGATGTCATGCGGTGCAGTGTCCTGTGTGATGACGTGTGATGACGTGTGATGACGTGTGGTGATGTGCGAAGGACTAGCAGGTTGCTGAAAAATGGCGCTTTGGGCGCGACGATGACGTCGTCAAACTTGTGTTCGACGA
>JBIKRQ010000576.1:0-3397 GCA_044349155.1 Myxococcota bacterium | reverse complement strand
CCCCGGCCCCCAGCAACGCTGTCGACGTCGACCACGCCGGTCGCGGCGAGGGCGTGGTGTTGCGCGCGAGGTCGACAAGCTTGAGCGCCGCGAGCGCCACGATCGCGGGCCCGACGACAAGGAGCACATGCTCTGGGCTGACACGCCGCACGAGCAGCATGCCGACCGCAACTCCCGGCAGCATGGCCGGCAGCAGACGCTTCAGCAGAAAACCGACGTCGACGAAGCGCCAGTCGCGGGCCACGATCGTCGCCGACAGCAGCAGCGACAACGGCTGAAACACCGCCAACAACGCGGGCAGCGGCAAAATCCACGCGCCGAGGCCCACAACGACAAGAGCGCTGCCGAACCCGACAGCGCTCTCGACGACGAACGCCGCCACCAGCAGCGCCAACAACGACGTCACGGCAAGGGCAGCAGCAAGGTGAAGCGACTGCCGCGACCGACCTCGCTGGTGACGCTGATCTCGCCGCGGTGGGCGTCGACGAAGCTCTTCACGATCGACAGGCCAAGGCCCGTGCCGCCGAACTCACGCGTTGATGAGTTGTCGACCTGAAAGAAGCGCTCGAACACCGCGCCCAGCTTGTCGGGCGGAATGCCGATGCCGCTGTCCTCGACGACGACGCGCAGGAACGACTCTTCGGCGAGGCTGAAGATCGAGCCGGCGTCTTCGACGTGCAGGGAGTTGGCGGGACGTGGGCCCGTCCACACGTCGGCCATCAGCTTGATGCGACCGTTTTGCGGCGTGAACTTCACGGCGTTGCCGAGGAGGTTGACGACGATCTGGCCGATCTTGTCTTTGTCGCCCTTGATGTAGGGCAAGCCCGGCGCAATCTGCACATCGAGAGCGATCTGCTTTTTGGCCGCCTGCGGCACGATCGAGGTGGTGGCGTTTTTGACGACGGGCGCGGGGTCGAAGTCGGCGACGTTGAGGCGCAGGTTGCCCGACTCGACGCGCGACAAATCGAGGATCTGGGTGATGAGGCCCAGCAGGCTTTCGCCCTTGTCCATGATGGTTTTGACGTAGTCGCGCTGCTCCTCGTTGAGTGCGCCGGCGAGGCCCTCGAGCAGCATCTCGCTGTAGCCGATCACCGACGTGAGCGGCGTGCGCAGCTCATGGCTGACCGTGGCGAGGAAGTTCGACTTGAGCTTGTCGAGTTCCTTGAGCCGCTCGTTTTGCTCCGAGAGGCGCGCGTTTTTCTCCTGCATCTCGCCATACGTCGACGTGACGCTCTCGATGTGCATTTGCGACGTGAGGATCTGCTTGAAGCTCGTGTGGAGGATGACCTCGACGACCTTCTGCATCTGCACGAGCACCTTGCTGACGAGGTCGTCGGGGGCGCGGCGGATCGGGTCGACGAGGCGCTCGATGCGCTTGCGCTCAACACGACTCTCGATGCGGTAGATCTCTTCTGACGGACCAGGCAGCGCGTGCGGCACGTAGGGCCCAAAGATGAGCCGCCCCATGACGTCGCCTTCGTAGGTGATCGGCACGACGACGTAGCGCAAGCCTGAGAAGCAATCGACGACGCGGGCGACGTCGACGCCGTCGACCACCTCGAACGGATCGTTCTTGAGGCCGGTGACGATCTTCGTGCACGCCTGACGCGTGCCGCCGAACTCCCACAGGTAGCCGCAGAACTGCGAGTTGCCGACGCGGATGTCGACGATCTTGTTGCCCGCGGCGTCGAAGACCTTGACGCCCACGCGGTAGAGGTCGGCGAAGGTGGCCATGACCTCGCGGAAGCTCTCGACGTCGACGAGGTCGATGAGGTTGACGTCTTTGTCGAGAATGCTGCCGTCGACAGCACGCGCCGACGAGAGCCCGGTGCTGGTCGTTGTTCGCGATGGCAGCGACGTGGCAACGGTTTGAATGGGTGACACGATCACACGCCACCTCCGCCCGTGCCCGCCCCGTGCAAGGCCAGCTTCTCGAGGAGGTTGGCCGCGTGCTCGGGGGCCACGCGCTTGAAGATCGCGCCCAGGAATTCACGCTCGGAGAGGCCGAACTTGCCCTCGAAGTCGTACTGCTTGGTGAGATTGCGAAACGTGAGGCGCAACAACGCGAAGAGGGTTTCGAGCACGCCGTCGCCGCGGATCGCGATGCCCGTGAACACCGGCTCTTTGGACTTGTGGCGGAGTTCTTCGAGTTCGGCGTCGGTTCTCACGTTGGGCAGGTCACGCTTGTTGAATTGAATGACAATCGGAATCGAGTCTGGACCAAAACCATTTTGTTTCAGGTTTTCCATCATCGATTTCCAGGCTTCGTTGTTGGCCCGGGCTTCGGACAACTGCGAATCGGCGATAAAGGCCACGCCGTCGGCGCCAGAGAGCACGATGCGGCGCGTGCTCTGATGCATGATCTGGCCGGGGACGGTGTACATTTTGATCTTGACCTTGAAGCCCGATTTCGACTTAAAGAAAACGGGCAACAAGTCAAAGAACAACGTGCGGTCATCTGCGGTGTCGAGCGACATCAGCCGACCACGCGATTGTGGGTCGAGCAGCTGGTGCACCATCTGCAAGTTCGTCGTTTTTCCCGACAATGCCGGGCCGTAGTAGACGACCTTGAGCGTGATTTCGCGTTGGGCGTGGTTGAACTGGACCATGTCGTGGCGACGCTAGCAGCCCCTGCCCCCGGCCGTCGCCCTTGAGACGCCGCGCGCCAAAACGGACAGGCGTGGCGGGGAAGCAACGATCGGTGCATGACCCTCACGTCGATGACACAGCCCAGGACATGTTGCGCTCGAGCTCAAAAACAACGGCCCCGTCGCGTGGGCGACGGGGCCGATGAAGTGGTGGTTGGTGCCACCGACGTGGAGCGGGCGACGGGGTTCGAACCCGCGACCTCAAGCTTGGGAAGCTCGTGCTCTACCAACTGAGCTACACCCGCGAACGAGATCGCTCTTAGCACTACCAGGTGGGTAGCTGTCAAAGGCCCGCACCTCGGTCAAACCGCTGACAGCAGGTCCGCTCGGAAAAGTTGCTCCGTCAGCGGGAGGATGCGACCTGGGCCTACATTGTCACCAATCCGCAACCACTTGATTCTCCGAGTGAAACGGAATCGGTGCCTTGGCGCTGGACAGGCCGAGGCGCGGAATCTGATTGCGTAGTTGGATGTCGCACCCTGATACTCGCCCTGTCTCATCTACGTTTCAGGGGTTCCGACCATGAAGCTGGCCCGCTTTGCCTTCGCCTTGACCGTGTTGTCGTTGCCCTACGGCGCTTGCACTTGCGATGAGGTGCTCGACGTCGTGGCTCCCGTTGCTGCCATTGGCGACCCCTTCGACCCCACGTTCTCGGTGTGCACCACGGGGCTCCCGAGCAAGCCTGATGATCGCTTCCGTGACTGCGCGTACGACTTTGGCGAGGTGTTTTCTGTTCTCGCCTATTTTTT
>JBIKRQ010000575.1:0-3406 GCA_044349155.1 Myxococcota bacterium | reverse complement strand
CCACGCGCGAAAACTCGCTGCTCGGCATCGTCACCCAGCGTGCCCCCGAGATCGACGACCCCGCCCACGACGACCTCTACGAGATTGGGACGGCCGCGCGGATCATCAAGCTCGCGCGCACCGGCAAAGACGGCTTCAACATCGTCGTCGAAGGCATTGCCCGCTTCCGCCTCGACACGATCACGCAAGACGAGCCGTTCTTCATCGCCAAAGTCACGCCGATGCTCGACGACGGCAGCGGTGACGTCGAGGTCGAGGCCCTGGCCCACAACCTCAAGAACACCGCGCGCGAAGTGGTCGACATGCTGCCGGAGATCCCGGTCATGGCGAAGCAGCTGCTCGAGAGCATCAACGCTCCTGGGCATCTCGCTGACCTCATCACCGCGAACATCGACGCCACCATCGAGGAGAAGCAGGAGATCCTCGAGGCTGTGCATCTCAAGGTGCGCCTGAAGCGCGTGCTCGAGCTGCTGAGCCGTCAGTTCGAAGTGATGAAGCTGAGCAACAAGATCAACTCGCAGGTCAAAGGCGAGATGAGCAAGACGCAGCGCGAGTACTACCTGCGCCAGCAGCTCAAGGCGATCAAGGAAGAGCTCGGCGACAAAGACGACGACGAAAACGGCATGGAGGAGCTCGAGAAGCGCCTGCGCAATGCCCACCTGCCCGACGACGCCGAGAAGGCCGCCAACCGCGAACTCAAGCGCATGAAGAACATGCAGCCGAGCCAGGCGGAGTACACGGTGGCGCGCACCTACCTCGAGTGGCTCGCCGACCTGCCGTGGATGAAGGGCACGCAGGACAACCTCGACCTGGGCAACGCCAAGCGCCAGCTCGACGACGACCACTACGGTCTCGAGAAGATCAAAAAGCGCGTCATCGAGTACCTCGCGGTGCGCAAGCTCAAGAGCGACATGAAGGGCCCCATCCTGTGCTTCGTCGGGCCTCCTGGCGTGGGCAAGACCTCGCTGGGTCGTTCGATCGCTGATGCGCTGGGCCGCAAGTTCCACCGCATCGCCCTCGGTGGCGTGCGCGACGAAGCGGAAATCCGCGGTCACCGCCGCACGTACATTGGTGCGTTGCCCGGTCGCATCATCCAAGGCTTGAAGAAGGCGGGCACGAACAACCCGGTCTTCCTGCTCGACGAGATCGACAAGCTCGGCCACGACTTCCGCGGCGATCCGTCGGCGGCGTTGCTCGAGGTGCTCGACCCCGAGCAGAACAACACGTTCAGCGACCACTACCTGGATGTGCACTTCGACTTGAGCCGCGTGCTGTTCATCGCAACGGCCAACCAGCTCGACACGATCCCTGCGCCGCTGCGCGACCGCATGGAGATCATCGAGGTCCCCGGCTACACGTTCGAAGAGAAGCTCAACATCGCCAAGCAACACCTGGTGCCGAAGCAGGTCAAGGACCACGGCATCACCGACGAGCACATCAACATCCCCGACTCGACGATGTTGAAGCTCGCCACGAGCTACACGCGCGAAGCGGGCGTTCGTAACCTCGAGCGCGAGGTGGCCAGCGTGGCGCGTTCGGTGGCCGTCGAAGTGGCGAACCACGACGCGAAGAAGGGTCCGTTCGAGAAGATCATCATCGACGCCGAGCGCCTCGAGAAGATCCTGGGGCCCGAGAAGTACTTCAACGAGTCGGCGGAGCGCACGTCGTTGCCAGGCGTGGCCACGGGTCTCGCGTGGACGGCGGCGGGTGGTGACCTGCTCTTCATCGAAGCCACGCGCATGGGCGGCAAGGGCTCGATGATCCTCACGGGCCAACTCGGCGACGTGATGAAGGAGTCGGCACAGGCGGCGATGTCGTGGATTCGCAGCAAGGCTGTGGACCTGGGTGTGGCGAAGAACCTCGAGGAGCACTTCCTCGACAAGAGCGACCTGCACATCCACTTCCCCGCGGGTGCGATTCCGAAGGACGGTCCGTCGGCGGGTGTCACGATCACCACGGCGATCGTGTCGCTGCTGTCGGGTAGAAACGTGCGCGCCGATACGGCGATGACCGGCGAAGTCACCCTGCGCGGCCATGTGCTGCCCGTTGGTGGCATCAAGGAGAAGGTGCTCGCGGCCCACCGTGGTGGCGTGAAGCGCGTGATCATGCCGGCGCGCAACGAGAAAGACCTGGCCGACATCCCGCAGAACGTTCGTGACGAGATGGAATTCATCTTCGCCAAGACCGTCGACGTGGTGCTCGAAAATGCCCTCGAAGGCGGCTTCTCGATGAAGCCCGTGCCCCACAGCCAGCCGGTGGTGGGTCAGGCTTGAGCGACCAGCGCCTTTCAGCGTTGCCGTGAAACCAACAGCGACCACTTCGGTGGTCGCTGTTTTCTTTTGGGCAACCCAATGAAAATGCGGTGCTTTTGGCGCGCGCGCCCGTGGAACGTTGACGGCTAAAAGAAGCTGATCTTGCGCGCCGACGCTGCCCCGCGCCCGGCAAACCGCGCCAGGTGCAGGCACAGCAAACCGGCCGCCAAACCCCGCACCACGCGCTCGGTGGTGGGCGCTGTGAGCACGAGCAGGTCGGCGATGGTCTTGGTGCCGTCCATGGCGATCACGACGCGGGCCTCGCCTGGGGTGAGCCGCAGGTGCTCGAGGCCGTAGACGGCGTCGCCGACGGGGGCGAAGCGGGCGTCGTCGGGGGCGGCCTTCTTCAACGCGTTGTCGCTCTCGGTGAGCATGATCGCGTGCACGACGACGTCGCCGACGTGGACGTTGGCGCTGACCACTTCGCGCGCCGCCCGACCCTCGAGGGTGATGCGGTAGGTGCCCGAAGCCCACGAGAATGCGGCGATCGCCACGCGGCGAACGTGGTCGTCGATGACGGCGCGCAGGGTGGCTTCGTCGACGAGCTCGTTGTCGACGATGGCCTCGACGATGCTTGCGTGCTGGCCCGTGCGCAGCAGAAACGCGACGTGCTCGACGTCGTCACGGGTGAGTGCACCGCGCTTGAGCAGACGCGTAAGCAGGTCTTCGCCCGAAAGGTTGCTGCGCGCGCCGACGACGACGCCACGACGCAGCAGGAGCAGGCGCTGGCCGCTGCCATTGCTCAACCAGATTTCGCCGCTGGTTTGGCTTTGGTGAAACGCATCGAGGAGGTCGGCCAGCACGCGGGGCGTGAGCTTGCCCTCACTCGCGGGAGCAGACACGACCGCTGGTGACGACGTGCGGCGAGCCCGCGTGCGCTGCCACAGCTCGGCGAGATCGCCGGGAGAAAACGCGCCCGTGGTGCGACGGTGCTCCTCTTGCGAGACCACCTCGTCGAGCGGACGGGCCGCCTCTGTCGACGTGGGGCGTGCTGCTTGCGGGATGGTGGTGGCTGCGTCGTCGTCGATGGGCGGGTGCAGTGCTGCTTCGTCGTGGGCGATGATGAACGGTTCGTGATTGGGCTCGTCGGCGCG
>JBIKRQ010000179.1:0-12670 GCA_044349155.1 Myxococcota bacterium | reverse complement strand
GTCCGAAACCGGGGCACGCGCCATTCTTCATCTGCGGTCGACGCTCCAGTCTGGGAGGTTTTCTGATGCCCTCGACTTTCACGCCGTCATGCAGGCAGCATGATCAGGAGCGGAGCTGCACCCGTTGCGCGTGACAATGTTGATCACGGCAAGTTCGGCGAAACCACCGTACAGTGCCGAGCCGGGGCCGCGAATCACCTCGACGCGCTCGATCGACTGCAGCGGGAAATGGTTCTCCACCGGTGCTGTCAGATACAGCGTTTCGTTGATTTCGAAGCCGTCCCACAACACAAGAACTTTGCCTTCTTGTCCCCACATGCCGCGAAACAGGATGCCGATGCTGCCCTGCACGTCAGCACCAAACGTGATGCCCGGAATCAGGTGCAGCACATCCATCAGGTCGCGCGCCCCGAGGCGGCGGATGTCGTCGCGGGTCATCACCGACACCAACGCCGGTGACGAGCGCACCGTCGAGGCCGACGTCGACGCCACGGTGGTCGCGCGGTCGAGCGCACCGCGCGCAGCGTCGGCCTGCACATCGCTCAAGCTGGGGAGTTCGTCGTCGGCGTCTTCTGCTTCGGCTGGTGTGTCGTTCACGGCGGGTGGTGCAACAGCATCGACGGGTGCGACATCGACGGCGGTGGCGTCGACGGGTGCTGGTGGTGCGAGCGGCGGTGCCTCCGCCGGCGCTGACGACAGCACCTGGGCCGACGCCGGCAGCGCACACAGAGCGGCCACAACCAGAGGCCAACGACGACGGCGGTCAGGCATGCGAAACGTCCACGAAGGCTACAGGCTGTTGTTGCGATGGGCCTCGACGAGGGCGGCGGCGACCGCGCTGCGCGACGCAGGAGACTGGCCAGCCTCGGTCAAACGTCGCGCCGCAAACCAGTAGATCGAGGTCATCGGCAGTTCGACCGCGTCCCCGTCGACGAGCTTGCTGGCCAGCGCGCGCGCCAATGGTGCGGTCACGTTACGCACGCGCGAGGCTGGCACATGCCCACGCCGCTCGAGCTCGGCCTCGATCTCCGCACACGCAGCGACGAGCTCTTTGACCTGCAACACGCGCTTCTGCTTCGGCAACTGCGGCGCTTCGGGAGCCCGCACAGCAACAGCGGGCGGCTCAGCAACGGCGGGCGTCGGCGTCGACGTCGACGGCGACGTCACTGCGGGCTCCACCGTTGACACGGCCGCTGACACGACTGCTGCCGCGGTCTCGATCGGTGGCGGCGAGGGTGGTGCAACAGCAGACGACGCAGACCCAGACGACGCAGACGGCAACGGCAAGGGCAACGGCGGTGCTTTCACCCACGGCTTCGGCTTCGGCTTCGCAACCGCAGTGGTGGCAGGAGCAGCGACGTCGTCGAGCGAGCCAAGGGCCGCGTCGTCGTCGACAACGGGCACCACGGGCGTGGGCGGCGCAACGATCGCCGGTGCAACAACAGGTACTGGTGCAGCAACTGGCGCAACTGCCACAACGGGCACGGGCGGCACAGCAACGACGGCGGGCGGCGAACGCTGCATGACGACGAACACGCCAAGACCAGCAGCAAGCGCGGCAACACCACCCACCACAGCAGGCCTGATGCTGAACCGTCGCGGCGCTGCGGCGTCGGCCATCGTTTCGCGGGTCGGCTCGGCCACCACCGACAGCGGCATCCCCGGCGACGACGAAGAGCCCGGCGGCGACGACGACGACGGCGAGCTCGACGTCCCCGGCGAGGACGAAGGCTCCGGCGCAGACGTGACCGTGTTGAACCCACGCGAGGCCGAGGGCTGCGACGTCGGCGTCTGCGTCAGCGTCGAGGGCACGGTGCTGACCATGCCCATGTTGGCGACGGGTCGGCCCACCACGAGTGCATCGATGTCGGGAAACAGCTCCGACAACCACGACGACAACGCGCGACGATCGGCAGCACCCTCGGTCAGCAACCAGGTCTCGAGCGCGTCGTGAAATTCGAGGGCTGACCCGAAGCGCTCCGCAGGATCCTCGGCGAGCGCGCGGTCGATGAGTGCTGTGAGCGCGACGGGCAAATCAGGCCGCACGACGCTGGCCGGCGTGAAATCGCCACCCATGCGCGCGCGCAGCACCTCGAAGTCGTTGGTGCCACGGAAGGGAAGGTGGCCGACGATGGCCTGGTACAAGCAAACACCCAACGAGTACACGTCGGCCCGCGCATCAACATCCTTGATGTTGATCTGCTCAGGCGACATGTATGCCACTTTTCCCTTCAACAACCCCGTCGCCGTCTTCCCCAGTTTTCCTTCTGCTTTGGCGATCCCAAAGTCGAGGATTTTGGCCATCCCACCCAGGCCAATCATGATGTTCTGCGGCGACACGTCGCGATGAACAATATTCAGTGGTGCGCCGTTGTCGTCGACCACGCTGTGGGCCGCCGACAAGCCCAGCGCCACGTCGGCGACCACCCGAACCAACAGTTCAGGCCTGATATCACTGAGTTTTTTGGCCGCCCGCGTCAATTGCGACAGTGTCGGTCCGCGCACGAGTTCCATGGCGATGAACGGAATATTGTCGACCGCGTCGACCTCGAACACCTGCACCACATTGGGATGCTGGATGCGCGCCACCAGGCGGGCCTCATCCAGGAACATCGCCACGTGCTCTTCATCGTGGGCGAGCTCATTCTTCATGCGCTTTACAACGCACAGTCGACCAAAGCCACCAATGCCCTGTAGCTCACATTTGAAAACGTCGGCCATGCCGCCACTTCCAAGATATGAAATACATCGGTAGCGTCCGATGTAGGCGTTGGCGGCGTCCATGCGGCTCACGCTTCCACTCGTTGGCAGGGTGGTCAAGTCAACCGCTTGAAACGTCTGCGTTGCTCCGTCTCAGATCACACGCGGCGTGCTAAGGCGGTTCGCATGTCGTCACGCGCTGCTCACCCCGCCTGGATGGACCCCCTCATCGACCGCCTCATCGACCTCGCCTTCGAGGAAGACCTCGGCGCCGGCGGCGACATCACCACGCGCACCACGGTGCCGCCGTCGACGCGCGGCGTGGCCACGGTGCGTGCGAAGGAGTCGTTGGTGTTGGCCGGCGTCGACGTGTTCTGCCGCGTCTTTGAGCGCCTCGACCCGCGCGTTGAGCTCGAGGTGCTGCGCGCAGATGGCGACCACCTCGTCAAAGGCGACGAAGTGATCGTCGCCCGCGGCCTTGCCAGCAGCCTGCTCGTCGGCGAGCGCCCGGCGTTGAACTTCATGATGCGCTTGTCGGGTATTGCCACGCTCACGGCCTCGATGATGAAGGCGGTGGAAGGTACCCACGCCAGCGTCGTCGACACGCGCAAGACCACGCCGGGCTGGCGCAGCCTCGAGAAAGCCGCGGTGCGCGCCGGTGGCGGCAAGAACCACCGCGTCGGTTTGTTCGACGGTATCCTCATCAAAGACAACCACCTCGAGGCCGCAGGCGGTGTGGCCAACGCCGTCGCCGGCGCGCGCAAGGGTGGTCATCACCTCGTGAAAATCGAGGTTGAGTGCGCCAACCTCGCTCAGGTCGACGAATGCCTGGCGGTGGGCGTTGACGGCATGCTCCTCGACAACATGGACAACGCCACGATGGCCGAGGCCGTGCGCCGTATCCGCGCCCACAGCGGCCAGCGCGTCGTCATCGAGGCCTCGGGCAACATGACGCTGGAGCGCCTGCCCGGTGTGGCAGCGACGGGCGTCGACCTCATCTCGATGGGCGCGCTGACGCATCAGGCGCAGTCGGTGGACCTGTCGATGAAGCTCAAGCTGCAGCCGTGACGTTCGACATCCGCGTCGTCGACGACACCGGTTCCACGCAAGACGACGCGCGTGCGCTCGCCACTGCAGGAGCAGCGCACGGCACCACGGTGGTGGCGCGGCGGCAGCACAACGGTCGCGGTCGGCGCGGACGCAGCTGGCACGCCGGCGAGCACGGCCTGTGGCTGAGCGTGGTGCTCCGCGTCGACGTACCCATGGCGACAGCGCCCCGACTGCCGATCGCCGCGTGTGCAGCGATTGGTGAGGTTCTGTGGGGTCGTGGTGTGGATGTGGCCATCAAGTGGCCCAACGACCTGCTGGTCCCCGCCGAAAACACGGGCACAGCACTTGGCCCGTTTCGCAAAGCCGGCGGCGTGATCCTCGAAGCCGTCGACGTCGCCGACGGCCGCCTGCGCTGCTGCGTGTTGGGGCTGGGGTTGAATCTGGTGGCCCCGGCAGACGGCTTCCCCGTCGACGTCGCCGCCACAGCCGGCACGTTGAGCGACGCGGGCTACGTCGACGACGAGCACAACAGACAGCAACTCGCCCACGCGTTGGTGGCAGCCGTGTCGACGCTGTCGAGCCGCATCGACGACGACGCCTTCTTCGAAGTGCTGCAGGTGTTGCGGCAGCGGTCGGCCACGTTGAAGCGGCGCGTGACGGTGGAGGGCATTGCCGGCCGCGCGATCGACTTCGACATCGACGGCGCCTTGATCGTGCTCGACGACCACGGCCGCCGACACACGATCCGCGCTGGCGACGTCGCCCTGCTGTGAGGGTCATGCGTCGTCGTCACTCGACGATCGGCGCGCTCGCCTTCGCACGCTCGACGTTCTCGTTCTCGTTCTCGTTCTCGCTTCACGCGTCATCGTCACTCGACGATCGGCGATCAGTGCGCCCCCACTTTGGACGACGCCTTCGGCGCGACCAGAAAACCATAAGGCCATGGTTTTCTGGACTTTCCGGGCCTTTGTCTGGTCTGTGCAGCCCTCCCCGTGCACTTTGAGCGTCGGCGCCGAAAGGCTTCTCCGTCGTCGAACCGGCTGGCGCCTCCTGGTTCAAAGTGCATCGGCCAGGCACGCCTCCGGCCAGCCGTCGACGTCGTCGCTGTTCCACCACGCGTCCGGCCGCGGCCGACGTACTCGTACGCCAACATCACCGCCGGCCGCGCGATCGACTTCGACATCGACGGCGTCTTGATCGTGCTCGACGACCACGGCCGCCGACACACGATCCGCGCCGGCGACGTCACCCTGCTGTGAGCGACGACGGGTCTCAATCGCAGGGAAACGGAATCCGGATGGGTGGCGACGGATCGCCTGCTTGCGTTGGCAGCTTCATGCCGTGCAGCACATCTTCGACGCATCGACCTTCGGGCGTGCCGTTGAGTTCGCGAACAGCGACGTCGGTGACCGTGCCATCGCACTGCACGATCCAGCTTGTGTGAACGAGTTTGGCTCGTTTGGCGCAGCACGCCTTCAGCGCAGGCAAAGCGGCCCTGAAGGCATCGATGACGTCGACCTTTTGCAGCCCCTTGGGTCGTTGCGGTTGTGGTTCGTTGCAGGCCTCGCGAGGCACGACAGGCAACGCACGCGGTGCCGCGCACCCGACGACGGCCAAACCAAAGAGCAAAACAAACACACGCATCGATCCCCCAGGACGCGACGAAGGCGACACAGCAAAACAACGCACACGAGAGGGACCGACTACGTCGGTCCATCCTTCACAGATTGCCACTGCACCACCGCAGCGACGGCTGATGCGAACGTGGTGAGCACCAGCAGCGTTGAGAGCACGGCAGGGGCGGTGCTGACGTTGACCAACAAGGCGACGCCAAAGAGCACACCGCACGACGACAGCGACAGCGTGGCAGCACGAAAGCGACACGCTTTCAGACCGACGCCGAGGACAACACACGCCAAAAGCACGGGCGCGCAACACACGCAGAGCACGAGTGCTGACCAGCTGCGTGCGAGACCATCGAGATCAAGATCAAAGCCGCCATTGCAGGCATTGGCGAGGGCCGGACCAGCGGCCAGCAGCGCAACGACGACGACGACGACGACGGCAAGGCTTCTCACTCGCACGACACCAGACATCCGCATGAATCCCCCGAGACGCTGCGAAGGTGCCACATCGAAGCAACGTGCAGCAGGCCGGCGGAACTGCCGAACAGCGAGCCCGCACGACGCGGCCGGACGCGTGGACGCGCACGAAGCAGGCCGGAGGGGCGCCTCGCCGATGCACTTTGAACCAGGAGGCGCCCGAGCGTTCGACGACGAGAGCAGCCTCCGGCGCCGACGCTCAAAGTGCACGGGGAGCAGCGCACAGACCACAACAAGCGCGGGGGGTTGTCAGGGGGCGCAGCGCGAGCGCCCCCTGACTCGCGCCGAAGGCGTCGTCCAAAGCGAGGACGCACTGATCGCCGATCATCGAGTGACGCGACGACGTGAAGCAGCGCTCGCTGAGGTCAACGACAGCGAAGAAGTCGACGACAGCGAAGAAGTCGACGACAGCGAAGAAGTCGACGACGCGAAGAAGTCGACGACAGCGAAGAAGTCGACGACAGCGAAGAAGTCGACGACAGCGAAGAAGTCGACGACAGCGAAGAAGTCGACGACAGCGAAGAAGTCGCCGACAGCGAAGAAGTCGACGACAGCGAAGCAGTCCGTCAGCGGCTCGAGCGGGGCGCCGGCCCGGCGTAGCTCACCGACGACGACGGCAATGTCTGCAGCGCTGCATCGGTGCTGCGCGCCTCGACGGCATGCGCCAAAAACACATGGCTCATCAACATCGACACCCCAAGCCCGCACAGGTCGGGAGTGACCCCCAGATCGAGCAACACCGCCGCCGTTCCCAGTGACATGTTGGGGAGAACACTGCTGAAGCCGGCCACCTCGTCGACGAGCTGGCCCATCGCCACCCAGTGACGCCCCGCCGCCACCGGCGTGTCGGCGATGGCCGCACGCAACGCCACGAGCCGCTCGTCGCTGGCGCGAAACGCCACGCCGAAGCCCGCCCACCGCAGCTTGGGTTGCGCCCGTGCCCTGGCCAGCAGCGCCGCACGGCCGTCGGCGTCGAGAGACGTCCACTGCGCCACCAACGCGGCAGCACCGGCGACGGTGCCCGGCCCCATGGTGCGTCCGCTCGACACCAACTGGGCGGCGAAGAAGCCCACCGCCGGGTCGCCGTGGCTCGACAACAAGCGCGTGAGCTTGAGCGGCCACACGCGCGCATCGGGCGAGGTCAAACACACCGCGAGCATGCGCAGCACGCTGCGGGCACTGTTGTCGACGGTGATGCCCAGAGCGGTGGCCCACAAATCGGTGGGCGCTTTCGCGTCGCGCATCCACTCGGTGTAGGCGGAGCGGCCGAGGAAGCGGTGGTCGTTGTCGAGGATGAGCCCGACGCGGGTTTCGATTGGCTGCATGGGTGTCATCACGTCTCCTCGACGTAGTGGTAGTCGGGTGTGCGGGCCGCGTAGCGGGTGACGCTGCCGATGGCGACGTGGCGGGCCTCGCCCAACAGCACCGGCAAGCGCGCCAGCAACGACACGCCGTGCAGTTCCAGCGACGTGCGCAGGCCCAGTTTCGCGAGCAGCGCGTGTGCTGTGGCCACGCGCGTGAGTGCTGGTGTGTGGGGCAGTGGTGCCGCAAACCACGTCGACGAACGCGCCACGACCTCGGCATAGCGCGCGACCGCCGCCGCGTCGGTGGTGATGCACGAAGCGGGTGCGTCGCCTGCGCCGTCGACAAACGCGCAGAGTTCGGCGTGCGAGGCCACCTCGGCCTTGGCGTCTTGCCCGACAGCACTGGCGATCACAGCACCGACCACCTCGTCGGGCGCTGCTGCCACGCGGGCGAGGACGGTGGCGTGGCCCGCACTTTCGGCCACCGACGTCGGCGACAACAACGTCAACGCGGTCGAAAACGCCGCGCGCTCGGCCGGCGTGGGCAGCTCACCGCGCAACGCCAAAAACGACACGGCGACAAAGTCGTGGTGGGCCGCGAGGTCGGATTCAACAGCGTAGCCCGCGATGCGCCGCTCGCTGGTGCCATCACCAATGTCGACGACGTTGGCGGTGATGGTGGCGGGAAATTCCAGGCGATCGAAGAGGCCGTGTCGGCGCTGCGTGCTTGCAGACTTCACGTGCATCGGGTTCATCGGGTTCATCGGGTTGATCGGGTTCATCGGGTTCATCGGGCTCCTTGCGTGCGCAGGCTCTTGATGCGGTCGGCCACCACGGGGGAAGGCACCGCGCGGGCGATGCGAACGTCGACGACAAACGGCCCTGTCGCCGCCATCGCTGCGGCCAAACCGCGCTCGAGTTCAGCCGGCGTGTTCACCGCACACCCATCGGCCCCCTGGCTGCGGGCGAAGCCAACGAAGTCGACACGCGGCATCTGCGTTTCGACAGGCGCCATGCCCAACGCGCGCATGCCGTGTTCGTTGAGGCCGAGCTGGGCGTCGTTGAGCACGATCCACACGACGCGTGCTTTGTACTGCACGGCGGTGTTGATCTCGTTGTTCATGAGCATGGCGCCATCGCCCACCACGGCGACCACACGCCGCTCACCAGCGAGGGCTGCACCCACGGCCCCCGACGTGAAGTGCCCCATCGAGCCCCACGCCGCACTCGTGCGGTAGCGCCCCGGCGTCGAGAAACGCAGGTGCGCGTTGCACCACGTAAACGACGTGCCCGCTTCGCTCATCACCACGGCGTCTGTGCCATCGACAATCTGCTTCTGGATGGCGCGCATGAGCACACGCGGATCGACGTCGTCGCCGGTGTCGATCACGTCGTCGGGGCCGACGGTGGCGCGCGCCGCGTCGATGGCGCGCAGCACGCGCTCACGGCCGTACGAACGCGCGGCGAAGAAGTCGGTCTGTTCGGCACGCGCCAGCAACGCGTCGGCGAACGGCGCCGACTCGGCGACAATGCCAATGCCGCCGGTGCCCGGAAACGCCGCCCCGAAGGCGTCATCGTCGATGTCGACGTGCACGATCCCCGCGCTGGGCATGAGCGACGGCGTGAGAAACGACGTGACCTCGCCCAGGCGTGAACCAACCACCACCGCACGCCGCGGCTGCGTGGCAGCGACGAAGGCCTTCACTGCTGCGCTGCCACCAGCACCGCTGACACCAACGAGCTGGCGGTGTGTTTCGGGCACAACGCCCTTGCCGCGCGGCGAGCAGATCATGGGCAGCGAGGCGCGCTCGGCGAACTGCACCAACGTGGTCGATGCCGACGAAGCACCATGGCCAAGCCACAGCACCGCAGACTCATCGCGCAACGCCTCGAGGCAGGCATCGATCGCGGCAGGCGAAGGAGGAGCCGACGGCAACGTCCACGTCGGCGGCGTGAGCGACCGCTGCACCAGCTCGGCCTGCAACGCCCACGGCAACGCGAGGTGAGCCACGAAACCGCCGGGCCGCGCAAAGCCGACCTGCAAGCGGGCGACGAAGTGGGCGACCTCGTCGACGGTCTCGGGCAACGCCGCGTGGTGAAACAGCGGACCGGGGCGGTACCAGTCGCTCGACAGCACCGCGTCGTGGGTCTCTTGCACCGCACCGCGGCCACGTTGCGCGCGGCTGGTGGCCCCCGAGATGAACAGCACCTTGGCGCCGTCGACGCGGGCGGCGATCGCGGCGTTGATGACGTTGGCGAGCCCCGGCCCCGTCGTCACCACACACATCGTGGGCCGCCCGGTGGCGTGAAACGCTTCGATCGCGGCAAAGCCGGCACCGGCCTCGTGCCGAAACGAGCGAAACCGCATCGGCGTGAGCGCCATGCCCGCCGCAAACGGTGCGATGCCCCCGCCGAGGATGCCGAACGCGTCGGTCACCCCCAACGCCAGCAACGCATCACACAGCGCCCGCGAGACCGAGACGCTCTCGGCGTTCGCCCACGCAGCCTGCGCCGATCCCCACCCCACGACCGCTTGTTCTGTGCTGTTCATGCGCACGCGCTAGCGCGAGGTTGCACTTCGATTCAAGGGTCGTTCTGCACCAAAAACCGCTGATTGGCGCAACAGCAACGTGATCGGTTGGTCTCTGTTTTCGACCTTGCGGTCGACTTCAGAGAGACATTCACCTTTGGACCACGCCAGCGTCGTGAAGTCGACCGCTTGTCGTCGATTTTGATCGGCGGGGACCCCGCCCACCCCTCAAAACCATTCGCCTCGGCGACAAACCCCAAAGCGGGTTTCTCTTCGAGGCTCAATTCATGTTGATATTCATCGACTTGGCGGCACTCGAGGTCCATGATGTGAATTCGACCGAAAGCGGTCGAGTTTCGTTTTGCGAGGAGCCCGACGATGCCCCGTATCCGCGAGTCCGACTTCGTTGCCCGTCACGCGTTTGCGCGCCTGAACACCAGTGAAGTCGCTGCCGACCCGGCCCTCGGCGCCACGGTGGCCGCTGCCGACGTCGACAACAACGGCGAAATCGCCGGCGCGCCCGAGCTGTCGAACCTGTACCGCAAGCTCTTGTCGCTCGACACGAACGCCTCGGCCGCCACCGGTGTTGACCTCGACGCGCCCGCTGTGTGCACCGTCTACAGCGCCCTCGCCGTGCGCTTCACGCAGCAGGCGGGAGTTGAAGCCGCACTCGGCACAAAGACCCTCGCTGCCGTGCCTGAGCTCGCTGCGGTGGCCGCGGGGGCGGTCACGATGAAGCGCAACGGACAACGTCAGCTGGGCATGGGCTCGGTGCAAGACGCGCTCAACGTGATTGCCGCCGCCGCCGAAGCCCGCACGGGTCAGCCGTCGCTGGTGCGCGTGAACCTCGGCGCCAACAACACCAACCGCGGCCTGTTTGGTCCGGGCAGCGAAAGTGCCGTGCGTCGCTTCCAGCTCGAAGAGGGCTTGTCGCAGACGGGGCAGATCAACGCCGCGACCCTTGCGGCGCTGGATCGTTCGCTGGCCGCCGCGCGCACCCCCACGTCGACGCCGACCACGCCCACCACACCAACAACACCCACCACGCCCGCCAACGGCGGTGCCGTCACGCACCAGCGCTTCGCGGCGTTTCCGCAGTTCGCCGACGTGCTCGCGGGTCGCACGGTGCTGCGCGCCGGCGAGCGCGGCCCGCACATCGAGGCGTTGCAGCAGGCGTTGTTCGACATGGGCTTTCCCATGTTGCAGCTGAAGAACAACGTCGGCGTGTCGGGCATCGACGGCGCGTTTGGTGGTCAGGTCACCACGGCACTCACGAACTTCCAGACGCACGCGAAAAAGAAGTTCCCCGACGTGCAGAAAAACGGCGTGCTCGACGCGGTCACGTTGCGCGCGTTGACGATGCTGGCCCCAGCCCCGGGCAAGAAGGCGTGGGACGCCGGCCAACCCAACCAGGCTCCGGCGGCCTGCTGGAATGGCGATGCCAGCAAACCCCTGCGTGTCGTCGTCGCCAAAGACGAACTGCGCACGTTTTTGTACGACCGCGCCGGCACCTGCGTCGGCATTTTCCCCAACGCCCACGGTGATGCGAGTTCGGGCAACGGGACCGAGAGCGGCTTGAAGAAAGTGCGCACGCGCCTCGACGAAGCGAGTGCCATCGCCACGAGCCAGCAGCTGTGGGGCAACACCAACTCCTTCGGCAAGCGCATCGTTGATTTGTCGTGGGCCGACGGCACGCGGTCGGGCGAAGAGCTGCACGGCACCTACGACTACCGAAACATGGGCAAGCCCGTGAGCCACGGCTGCGTGCGCCACTACAACGAAGACATCATCACGATCTTCGACCAGCTGCGCACCGGTGAGTTCGTGGCCTTCTGCGACGGCGTCGACGACCCGATGCTCAAAGCACCCGCGACCAACGCTGGTGGCACGCCGCGCGTCTGAGCGCTGTCGCTGGCCGAACATGAAACGAGCCTGACGGTGTCGTCAGGCTCGTTTCGTTTGCACGCAGCGTGGATCAGGTCGCGGGCAACAGCACGCCATCGACAACGTGAATGACGCCGTTGTTGGTGGTGATGTCGAACGCCGAAATGTCGACGTTGTTCACCGTCACGCCGTCGGTGCTGACCGCGAAGGTGAGGCTGCTGTCGCCCAACAACGACGGCAACACGGCGCCATCGGTGACCGCAGTGGCAAGCACCTCGCTGCCCAGCGCATGGAACAGCAGGATGTTGGTGAGCTGCGCCTGGCTCGCGGGCAACAAGAGCGAGTCGAGCGTGCCCGCGGGCAGCGCCGCGAAGGCCGCGTTGGTGGGCGCAAAGAGCGTCAGCGGACCATCACCGCTCAACGCCTCGCCAACCGACGCGTTGGCCGCACCAACGGCCGCCAGCAACGTCGAGAAGCGCGGCGAGGCCGCCACGGCGTCGGCAATGCTGCCGGGGAACTCGCCAGGCACGAGCACGGCGTCGATGACGTGGATGATGCCGTTGCTGGCAGCGATGTCGGTGGTGGTCACCTGCACGCGGCCGTCGAGCACCACGGTGGAGCCAGCGACCTGGATGTCGAGCTCGCCGTTGAGCGTTGTGGCGCTGTCGAGGGCAACGACCGCTGCAGCGTCCACAGCGCCGGCGACGACGTGGTAGCGCAGCACATCGGCCAACGCGCCGGTGGGGTCGGCCAACAGGCTGTCGACAACGCCCGCGGGCAGCAGAGCGAAGGCCGCATCAGTCGGCGCAAACACCGTGAAGGGCCCAACGCCGCTGAGGTCGTCGTCGAGTTCGGCGGCGATCACCGCAGCTTCGAGCGTGTCGAAGTCATCGCTGCCCACCACGATGTCGACGATGGTCTCGCCTTCGCCTTCACCTTCGCCTTCACCCTCGCCCTCGCCCTCGCCTTCGCCCTCGCCCTCGCCCTCGCCTTCGCCTTCGCCACCATCGCTTGGCCGGCCTTCGCAGCCGGTGACGACCGAAACCGCTGCAACAAGCGCCATGGACGCAAAAACATCTACAAAACGCATAGAGACCCCG
>JBIKRQ010000178.1:0-12695 GCA_044349155.1 Myxococcota bacterium | reverse complement strand
CGGTGCGTACTTCGCCTCGGCGTACAACGGGTCGTCGTCGTCGAGGTTGCGGTTGGCGGCGTCGTCGATGTCGGTCTTCTTCTTGCGCGCGTCGGACCGCTTCTTGTCGATGCAGAGGTTGACGGCGATGCGGTACAGCCACGTCGAGAACGCGGCGTTGCCCTCGAACTCGGCGAGCTTGCGGTGGGCCTTGATGAAGGCGTCTTGCACGACGTCCATGGCGTCGTCGCGGTCGCGCAACATGCCAAAGGCCACCGAGAACAGCCGGCCCTGGTGCGCCACGACGAGCCGTTGAAAGGCGTTCGTGTCGCCGTTTTTCGCCTGCTGCACCAACTCGACGTCGCGGGCGCGCTCTTTGGCGCGGCGTTCCTCGATGGTGGTGGCGGTTTGCTTGGCGTCGTTGACCAGGGCGCGCGCGCGCATGGCCCGCTCGACAGCCGACAGCTTGCCTGCTGGTGAAGGTGGTGGAACGGACCCCTCGCTCACGTCTGCCTCTCGATCCCGTGCCGATTGCAACGGCGCGGACTATGACACGGGCGAACCGAATCGTCCGCTCCCATCGACGGTCGTTGCTATACGCCGTCTGCGACTCGAAGCACACGCGAAGACCCGACACGCACAAAGGACCGGCACGACCGCCATGGCCGAGGCACCCGAGCCCAGCACCACCCCGACAACGCCCGATCCCGAGGCGCTGCCTGAGGCGTTGTCGTCGTCGTCACCCCCCGTGGGTGTCGACGTCGCGCCGGCGATTGCTGCACCAGCACCCGTCGACGCCCTCAATGCTCGCTTGCAGCAGGCGCGGCAGTTGCTGGTGCGGGTGGCGTTCGCCGAAGGCGTGGTCGCGGCCCTCGCTGGCGTCGTCGCGGCCACGTTGTTTGCGGTGCTGGTGTTGGGCGTGGTGCCGTTTTCCACGCCGCTGCGGGTGGTGCTGCTGTTGGGCATCGTCGTCGGCATCGGTGCGGCCGCCGCGCACGTGCTGTACTGGCGCGGCTTGCCGTTGCGTCACGACGTCGTCGTCGCTGCGCGCCTCGAAGATGCGTTGGCCCGCAGTGGGCGCGGCATTGGCGACACCGTGCGGGCCGCCGTCGAGCTGCGCGACAACAGCAGCGATTCGCGGCTCGGTCGTTCGCGCGCGTTGTGCGACGCCCACATCGAGGCCACCGTCAAAAAGCTCGACGACGGCGCCGCTTTGCACTCGCTGCCTGCGGTGGGGCTCGAGGCGGCGGTCACCACGTTGCTCGGCAGTGCGGGCGTGTTCGTCGTGCTGGTCGTCACGATGGCGATGGCCAAAGACGTCGTCGTCGAGCGCGTGACGAAATTGTTCTCGCCCGCGGCTGCTGCTGCTGCATTGGCGGAGCGCGCCGCACAGTTGCCGCCGATCGTCACCGACGTCACCGTCACGCTGCATTTCCCGGCGTACATGGCGCGCGCTGACGAGGTCATCCCCGGTGCGTCGGGCGATGTCACCGCACCGCGCGGCACTGAAGTCACCATCGAAGGCCGCGCCGATCGCGACGTGGATCGCGCCGCCCTCGTCGTCACCGGTGGGCCAACCGAACTCGCCCTCGCCGCCGAAGTGAAGGGTCGACAGCTGCGCGCGCGCTTCACCGTCGAGGCACCGGGCACGTGGCGCTTCAAAATCGGCAGCGGGCGCAAAGAAGTGCTCGATCCCGTGGCCAGAAAAATCCTCGTGCGCGCCGATGCGCCGCCGGTGGTGCGGCTTGAAGAGCCCGCCGTCGACGCCGTGGTCCAGCTCGAAGACACCGTGCCGCTGCGCTTCGCGGCCGAAGACGACACCGGGGTCACGAAGGTCCGTGTCGTCGTCAAACGGCAGGGCAGCAGCCGTCCGCCCTTCAGTCTTGACCTGCTCGACGCCCCCGGCTCGCGCACCGTGGCCGGTGGTGGTGGCCTCGTCATCAAAGACACCGGTGCTCGCCCTGGCGACAAGCTGTCGGTCACCATCGAAGCGCTCGACAACGACACCGTCAGCGGCCCCAACGTCGGCCGCTCCACCACGCGCGTGCTCACGGTGTTCTTGGCGTCGGAGCACCACAAGGAAGTCATCGCGCGCCTTGAAGCGTTGATGATGCAGATGGTCGAGCTGCTTGGCGACGAACTCGAAGCGCCCATTCCAGACACCGCCGCCGTCGAGGGCCAAAAGCGCGTGCTCGAGCGGCACAAGCAGTTGTTGCCCCCCGCCAGTGCGGTGCTCGCCACGTTTGCCGAAACGCTCAAGGCCATCGCCACCGACGACGTCTTCGGCGGCGACGACGACGCGGTGCGCGCGGCCCTTGCAAACATGCAGGTGGGGCTCACGCGGGCCATCACGGCCAAGGCGTCGTCGGTCGAGCGGGCACCCGTTCCCGAGGGCCGTCCGCTGCCACTGGGCATCTGGCGTCGTCTGCTCGATGCGAACACCGCGCTGGTGTCGCGGCTCGAAAACGACGTGCTCTACCTCGAGGATTTGCTGCAGCGCGAGCGCGTGCAGGAAGCCAAAAAGCTCGTCGAGGACATGAAGCAGGCGCAGCAGGATCTCAAAGCGCTGCTGCAGCAATACAAAGACAGTGGCGACGACGCCGTTCGGCAAGAGCTGCTCGAAGAAATCAAGCGCATGCAGCAGCAGCTCGGCGAACTCGCCCATCGCCTCGGCGAGCTGCGTCGCGAAGTGCCCGACGAGTTCATCAACGAAGAAGCGCTCAAAGCCGACGAGATGTTCGACAACGCCGACAGCCTCGACGAGATGATCGAAGAAGGTCGCCTCGAAGACGCGGCGAGTGCGCTCGAAGAGATGCTCGAGAGCACACAGAAGATGATCGACGAGCTCGAAGAAACCGAAGACGAACTCGGTGGTGCCGAGGCCCGCGAGCTGCAGGAACAGATGACCCGCTTTGGCGAGGAGTTGTCGTCGCTGGAGCAGGCGCAGAAGGAGTCGTTGCAGCAAACCGAAGCGCTGATGGAGTCGGCCCGCAAAAAGGCCGAAGAGCGCTACGGCAAACAACTGCAGGCGGCTCTTGCCGAGGCGAAGAAGAAGGCGGAGGCGGCGGCCGAAGCGCTCAAGCGCATCGAGTCCACCGCGGGCTTGTCGGGGTACGAAGAAGAAGACACCGACACGGCAAAGGCGCGCACCGCGGAACTGCAAAAGGCCCTCGAGAGCGGCGACGTCGACGACGCCTTGCGCGTTGCTGAAGAAGGCGAAGCTGCCGCCCGCGACGCCGAGGCTTCGATCCGACGACGCGGGCGGTTCGCGCCGTCGTCGGTGAAGCGTGCCGAGGCGGCGTTGCGTGAGGCGGCGGTGGCCTTGCGCGAGGCGCGCGAGAAGCTCGACGGGGCCATGCCCGACCCGAGCGAGATGCTCGACGCCAAAGACCGCGACAAGCTCAACAAGCAGGCCGACCGTCAGCAGCAGCTCGCCGAGCAGGCGCAGAAGCTCCAGCAGCAGATGGCCGAGATCGGCAAGAAGGCGCCCATCTTTGGGCCCAAGCACACCGAGCAGCTCAACGGCGCGCGGCAGGCGATGTCGCAGGCGGGCGGGCGCTTGAAGAACCAGGGCAAGCCCCGGGCCGACCGCGGCGGGCTTCGTCAGGCGCGCGCGGCCCAGTCGCAGGCGTTGCAGCAGTTGCAGGCGTTGCAGCAGGACCTGCAGGAGCAGGCGAAGCAGAGCGGCGGCAAGGGCGGCGGCGGGATTCCCATGCCGTTGCCGGGTGGCGGCAGTCCGGGCGGTCGGGAAGGCGAGCGCGGCCGCAGCAAAGACGACGTAAAAATCCCCGACGGCAGCGACTTCAAGGTCAAAGACGCCTTCCGCAAAGACATCCTCGACGCCATGCGCGAAGGCGCCCCCGACGACTGGGCCGGCGAGGTCAAGCGCTACTACGAGGAATTGATCAAGTGATTCAAGCCCTTGCGCGCTTCAGCTTCGTCTGTGTGTTTCTGTCGGTGCTGCTCTCCCCTGCTGTTTCTGCACAGGGTGCAGAATCGGTAGCCGATAGCCTGGCGCGGGGCCAGCAGGCGCTGGCGGCGTGGCAGTTGGATGAGGCGGCGGCGATTGCGGCCGATCTCGACAAGCGCTTGCCCGACGTGCCCCCGGTGCAGGCATTGTTGGGGGCCGTGCGCTTCCACCAGGGCGACTACGAGAGCGCTGTGCGCCTGCTGTCACGGGCGGGCGAGGCAGGGGCTGCGCCGGGCCTGTTGCCGTTGGCCCAGAGCACGCTGAGCGAGACGCGCGGGTCGGTGTCGGCCGAGAGCGCGCATTTCGTGGTGCGCGTGCCCGCCGGCAAAGACGAGGTGTTGCTGCCGATTGCGCTTGAGGCGTTGGAGCAGGCCTTCACGCGCATCACCGCGGCGTTCGACTACCAGCCACGCCACAAGATCGCCGTCGACGTGCTGCACGACGCGCGCGGCCTGGCGAGTGTGAGCAGCTTGACGGTGAAGGAGATCGAGACCTCGGGAACGATTGCTCTGTGCAAGTACAACCGGCTCATGATCACGTCGCCGAAGGCCCTCGCCCGCGGCTACGGCTGGCTCGACACGTTGGCCCACGAGTTCCTGCACCTGATCATCAGCGAGAAGAGCCACAACGAGGTGCCCGTGTGGCTGCACGAGGGGCTCGCCAAGTACAACGAGACGCGCTGGCGTGGTCCGCCAGGGCTGGCCCTCGACGCCAGCAGCGAGAACCTGCTCGCGAAGGGCACGAAGTCGGGCAAGCTCATCACCTTCGAGCAGATGCACCCGTCGATGGCCAAGCTGCCGTCGCAAGAAGACACCGCCCTCGCCTTTGCCGAAGTGTTCACGGTCATCGAGTTCGTCGAGAACACCGTGCGTGATGTGGGCGGCAAGCGTGCCACCAATGTGCTGCTCGAAGGCCTGCGCGATGGCCTCGACATGGACGCAGCGCTCAACCGCGCCACGGGCCGCACGCTGCAGGGGTTGCAAGACGACTGGCGCGCCTACTTGAAGAAGCGCCCGTTCAAGCTCGTGCCGGGTGCTGAGCCAAAGAAGCTCACGTTTGTGAAGAACGCGCGCGGCGGGGCCGTGGCCAGTGACGAGGTCGAAGACGAAGCCGCACTGCAAGAAGCAGCCACCCGCGGCAAAGAAGGCCGGCGCTTTGTGCGGCTGGGGAATCTGCTGCGCGAACGTCGTCGTCTGCGTGCGGCCGCCATCGAGTACGAAAAGGCCGTCTCAGTCACAGGAGCCACCAGCCCAGCCCTGCACAACCGGCTCGCCGGCGTGTTGCTCGAGACAGGCGAGGTCGAGAAAGCCAAAGCCGTGCTCAACAAGAGCGTGGTGGTGTTTCCCGACGATCCGCAAACGCGCGTGTTGCTTGGTCGCATCGCGTTGAAGGCGAATGCGTGGGCCGAAGCGCGCACCAACTACGAGCGCGCCACGTGGGAAAATCCGTTCATCCCCGAGGTGCACGTTGCCCTGCGCGCCATCGCCGACGCCACCAACGACGCAGCACTCAAGCAGCGCTCAGAGACCGCACTCGCGGCGTTGATGGGGCAGGGGCGCAAGGCTCCTTCGAGCGCGTTGTTCATCGCCGAGGGCGACGCGTTTGGCACCGTGAACCTGCGCACCGATCCGTGGGGCACGCTGTTTGTCGACGGTGTCGATACCGGCCAGTTCACGCCCGTCGTCGATTTGCGCCTGTCGCCCGGCAAGCATTTCCTGCGTGTGCAAGACCCGGTGAGTGGGCGTGCTGATGGCATCACCGTCGACGTGGCGTCGGGCAAGTCGTCGTCGTTTTCGCTGTCACTGCGCGCGTTGAGCGACGAACAGCGTCGCGCGTTGTTCGCTGCCGAAGCCGCGGTGAAGCCGGCACTGCCCACCCACGTCGAAGCTGCGCCCGATGCCGGTGTGGTCGACGAGGTGCCGCCGTGGGTCGACGACGAGCAACCAAAGCCCGACGAGTAGCCAATGAACGTGGTGCGGTTGGTGGGCGTGTACAACGCCGAGGGCACACTCCTGGGCGAGGTGTCCTACTGGATCGGCGCGCGCTTCGGCCGGGCCCATTGTTCGTTGTGCGACATCACCCATGGGGTGTTCACCGAACGCGCCGACTGGCGGGCCTGTCGAGCGACGCTGCCGGTGCCATTTGTGACGTTTCACCTCGACGATCAGCCCGACACCGTGCGCGCGGCGTTGCGGGGCACAGCACCCGCCGTGGTGGCCGAAGCCGATGATGGCACGGTGGTGGTGCTGCTCGGGCCGACCGAGCTTGAGGCGTGCGCGGCATCGCCCGAGCGACTGGTGCAGGCCATCGAGCAGGCCCTCACGTCGTCGACGACCACGCCTGCGTCAGCGCGCTTTATGTGTTGCGTGCCCGCTTCTCAGCAGCACGAACCTGTTCGCGCAGGGAACGCACCTCGTCACGCAGGCTGACCACTTCGGTTTCCAACGCCGCGAGGCGTGCCTCCATGCGCTGTGCGTACGCAGGCATCGGCTTCTTGTGTCGTGTCGAGGCAGCGAGGTGCTCGGCGTGGTCGGCCAGGGCTTCGATCAGGGTGTCGCGCCGTGGTGGGCCGGGGTCGGGTTGAAATGGCTGCGGGCGGCCATCGCGATCGCGACCGCAGCTCCAGCAGGTGTCGAACGTGTCGTCGTGCAGCTCAGAGCACGTGCATTGCCAGGACATGGCTCACCACACCACGACGCGCTGTGACCGACAAGAACGAGGGGCCTCAGGTCGTCAACGACAACGCCTGCTTGAACGCGCACCACGACGCGTCGGTACCTGCGACGACGATGGCGCCGTCGTTGATGAATGCATCGACACTGCCACCGCCAAAAAACACCGCGCGAAACACCTCGCCCGCCATGGTGACGACGAGGTCGGGGGCGCCTGCTGGGCGGTCTTGCACCTGCAGATACTGCGGACTGAAGTCGAGGCTGAAGACGCGCATGCCCTCTTTGGGCAGTTGCAGACGCAGCTCGACCGACAACACGAGCCCACCGCGGTAGCGCCGCTTGGCCGACAGCAGGCCCCAACCGACGTCGACACGCTCACCGCGCTTTGGTGCCTTCATCGTGCGTGAGCCGAAGCGCCCCAGCTCCATCACGATCGACTCCAGCAGCGCCCCTTCGGGCGTGAGCGCCCATGCGTTGTGGTCGTCGTCGACGACGCGCTCGGCCAGGCCGTGGGCTTGCAGGTGTTGCAGACGCGCGGCGAGCACGTTGGTGGTGATGCCCGGCAGCTCGGCGAGCAACGTGGAGTAGCGCCGCGGGCCCAGCAGCAGGTTGCGCACGATCAGCAGCGTCCAGCGGCCGCCGAGCACATCGAGGGCGCGGGCGACCCCGCAGAACTGAGCATAGGAGCGTTCGGTCACGCCGAAAGCATTTCATATTCATGGGTGATGTACTATTCAAAAAACAAGTGAGGCACACATGGCAAACGAAGCTCTCGATCCAGCCGCTCTTGCACCTGTCGCGGTCGTGATTCCGGTGTGCGCCGTCGTCGTTGTGGGTGTTGCCGCCGCCGCGCTGAAGCGGTTCAGCGGTGGTGCCACGGCCATGCGGTTTGTCGTCGCCAGCGTGGTGTGGGCGGCCATCGCTGGTGCGCTCGCGGCGTCAGGTGTCCTCGCCGTGTTCGACGCCCGGCCGCAGCCGATGGCGCTGTTCATGGTGGCGTGCCTCACGGTTGGTGCGGCAGCTGGTCGCTCGTCGTGGGGCACCATCGTCGCTGCGCGCGCGCCGCTGTTTGCGATCGTGTTGGCGCAAGCGTTTCGGCTGCCGCTGGAACTCGCGATGCACGACGCCGCGGTACGGGGCATCATGCCCGTCGAGCTCAGCTTCTCCGGCTACAACTTCGACATCGTCACGGGTGCTTTGGCCATCGTCGTTGGCGCACTCGCCTTCTTCGGCAAAGCGCCGCGCGCGTTGCTGTGGGTCTGGAATCTCATCGGCATCGCCGCGCTGATCGTGATCGTGGTGGTCGCGGTGGCGTCGTCGCCGTTGCTGCACGCCTTTGGCACCGAGCCAGCACACCTCAACACGTGGGTCACGCAGGTGCCGTACGTGTGGCTGCCGTCGATGCTGGTGGCCTTCGCGATTGCTGGCCACATCGTCATGACGCGGGCGTTGCTGCAGCGCGCGTAGGCGCTGTCGACGACGTGTCGGTTTCTTGCGGGATGATCGCACGCGCTGCAATGTCGGGCCATGCGTGCTCTGCTGCTGGTGTGTGTTGCGTTGACGACGCTGGTGCTGACGAGATGCACCACCACGCCCGAGGGGCACGCGGTGAGTGCGGTCGACACGAGCTGGTTGCCGCTGGCGTCAACACTGCAGAACGATCCGCGCCTCGACGAAGCCGCCGCTCTGCTGTGTGCGCGCGACACCGATGCCGTCATCGACGACGACGTCCGCGCTGCCGCCCGCATCTGGGAAGGCCGCGTGGCCGGCGTGCTCGTCGAGAGTCGCGCGTCGGCGGTGGCCCAGAGTGCCGCGGTGTTCGCCGACCAGGGCTTCACGCACATCGGTGTCGCCGAGTCGTCATCGTCGTCGTCGGGCCGGCCGTGCGTCGCCGTGGTGGCCAGCCGTCGCTTGTTGTCGGCCGACGTGTTGCCAAAGCTGCTCGGCAAAAAAGACCAGCCCACGACGTTGTCGTTGTCGGTGTCGGCAACAAAGACCGCCCTCGTGTTTGTGCTGTCGCCCGATGGTCTCGTCGACCGCCTCGTGGTCGAGCCCGGTGGTCAGCGCCAAACGTTGACGCTGCCGTTTCGCAAAGAGGGACGCCACGTCGTGGAAGTCCTCGTCGATGATGTCGACAGCAACGGTCAGCCGCGCGGTGCACCCGAAGTGGCACTGCTGTGGCCATATGTGCGTGGGCAACTGGGCGTCTCGATGCCCACGCCGGTGGTGCTGTTTCCCGATGAGGGCCACGACGACGAAGCTCTCAGCTACCGCGGCGAAACCCTGGTGCAGCGCTTGCGCAACGAGCAGCTGCTCGAGCCCCTGAAGCTGTCGCCGTTGCTCACGCAGGTGGCCCGCGAACGCGCGACGGCGATCGGCGACGAGGCAGCCCTCGGGCACCGCGTCGACGGCAAAGACCCACGCAGCGCCCTGCGCGAACGCTTCGGCGACGACCCGCGCGCGCAGTTCATCCGCCTCGCCGAGGTGCAAGCCCGCGGCAGCACGCTGAAGGACGCGTGGAACGCCCTCGTCGACAGCCCCGCCCACCGCTTCGAACTCGTCTCCCTCGGTGTCACCCACGCTGGTGTTGCGGTGGTGCGCAGCGTCGATGCGCTGCAGCGGCCGACGGTGACGTTGGTGGCGTTGCTTGGTCGTCGACCACCGACGCGCGACCCGGTGGCCGTGCAGCAGAAGATCCTCGACGAGGTCAACCGCTTGCGCACCAGCCGCGGCTTCGATCCGCTCGTCGTTGCCGACAGCCTCGACACGGCCGCCAAACGTCTGTCGAACCGGATGATGGAAGTGGGCCGCGTCGACGACACGCTGCTGGGTGGCCCCGTCGGCGAAGTGGCGCTCGAGGCCGATGCCTCGATCACGAAGGTGTTTCCGCTCGTGGCCCGCACCGACGACCCACTGCTGCTGTCGCCGTTTGCGCCGCTGTTCGATCAAGACACCACGGCGATGGGCATGGGGCTGTCGCTGCACGCGGCCGAAGGCGTGTTCTACGTCGTCATCCTCGCCGGCGTGGGGGCCGAGTAGCGCCCGCTTGTGTGGCGATGACGCAACGGGCCATGTTTCACTGATGCTCAATGCCACGCTCGCCTGCTACCGAGGCAGGCGTGACCTACAGCAGCCGCTTCTGTGATGAAGACGCCCACTTCGCCGAGGTGCCCGGGTGCCCCCTGCGCGGCGTGCGCGACGGTCAGACAGCGCACAGCGAAGCCGCCTGCACACGCTGCCGCTACAACGTGGCCTTCCCCGGCGAGTCGCAGATTGGGTGCCATGTGCGCACCCCTGCCCACATCGTGGAACGTGCCCGCGCCGTCGTTCCTGCCGAGGTGAGCGCCGCACTCGTCACGTTGCAGCGCGAGCAGCCGGCCGCACGCGAGTCGTGGCTGCTGGTGGCGCAACAGCTGCTCGCCATCGACGACGACAACGCCCGCGAACTTGGTTCGGTCATCACGCGTTTCGCGTCGGCCACAGATGCCGTGGAGATCCTGCGATGAACCTCGCCATCCGCCCCGGTTTCGCGCGCATGACCTCGACCACGGCGCCGACAACGAATGCGCCACCAACGACGTCGCTGAAGACAACGGCAACAGCCACCATCACTGTTCCGACGACGACGACGACGCACGCGCGCGATGCGTACGTCGGCACCGCCCGGATCAACGCCATCGAGGGGCCAGCACGCGCACTGCCGTTGCCGCCGCTGCAACCGCGGCGTCTGCCCGACCTCGACGCGGCGCTTGTCGATCCCGCGATCACGGTTCGTTCGCCACGCGATGTCGCGGTCCCCGACGACGTCATGGCGGCGTTGCGGTCGGCCAAGCGCGTGCTCGTCATCGGCCATGTGCCCCCCGACGGTGACTGCGTGGGCAGCGCAGCGGGTTTGTGTGCAGCGCTGCGGGCTGCGGGCAAAGAGGCCGTTGCCGTCGTCGACGATGCGCTGCCGGCGTCATCGCGCGCGATCGCCAATGGTGGTGTGCACCGCGCGGCCGATGTGGCGGGCCAGGAGTTCGACCTCGTCGTCGTCGTCGACGTGGCGGCGGCGGCGCGCATCGGTGGTGCTGCGGCACACGTGGCAAATGCCGCCCATGTGCTCGTCATCGATCACCACAAAGGTGGGCCCACACGCGAGGGACTCGGCCTGCGCGCCGACGCGAAACTCACGACGTGGAACGACCCCGACGCCGACGCCGCCGCGGTGCTCGTGGCGGGTGTGGCCGCGCGCCTCGACGACACGGGGGCTGCATTCGCCGCCGCGCAACGTCCGCTCGCGGCAGCGATGTACACCGACACGCTGGGCTTCAAGGCGCCGGGTGCGTCGATCGACACGCTGCGCTTGTTCAAGGGCGTCATCGACACGCCGGGCACGCTGGCCGCATTACGCGCGTCGTTGCAGCCGCCGATGCCGCCCGCCGTGGCCGCCGTGTTGGATGCGTCGCAGCCGACGATCACGAAGGCAGGAGCCCGCCTCGTCGTCGACAGCGGCACGTGGAACCAGGCACTCGACACCGCGCGTCGCGTGGCGCCCGAACTCGTGCTGCAGGATTTGCGCGGTCACCTCGCCGACCGCCTCGATGCGCTGCGCGATGCGCACGGCTTTGCTTCCCTCGCCATCGACGAAGGTGTGGGCGTGCGCATCAGCCTGCGTTCCCTCGCTGATGGGCCTGCGCACGACGTGGCAACAGCACTCGGCGGTGGTGGCCACGGGCGCGCGGCGGCGTCGTTTTTGCGCGGTGTGCCCCTCGATGAAGCACTGCAGAAGTTGTCGACGTCGACGACGCAGATGCAGTTGGCCATCGATGCCCGCGTGCGCACGGGGCGACTCGTCTGAGCGACGGCAGTTGACGGCCGCGCCGTGTGTGGTTGCCTCGCCCTCGGACGCTTCGAGCGGGGGAAGACAACATGCAGGCAGCTCTTCGAATTGTGCGCAACGGCGCACCTCCTTCAGACATTGAGATCGCCATTGGTCGCGTCATCGTTGGCCGCGAGGTGGGCGATATCGTCCTCGGCGATCCGCAAGCGTCATCGCGACACCTCGAGTTGCACTGGGATGGCGTGCGTTTGTCGCTGCGCGATCTGGGCAGCACCAACGGCACCTTCGTGGCCGGACAGCGCGTCGCGGAACGCCTGTTGGCACCACGTGAGGTGATCGAGATCGGGAAGTCGCGCATCGAGTTCGTCGGCGTCGTCGGCGCCGGCCGTACCGAGATTGCCATGCCTGCGGCGGGTCCCCAGGGCACCCAGGTTGCTGCACCCGCTGCTCGCGCGGTGCCGGTTGCTGCTCTGCCGGTCGTTCACGTTCCTGCAGCGCCAAAGCCCGCACGCCAGACACCACCGACGAGGTCAGCGCGGCAGCCGTGGTCCATGGCGGCGAAGATTGTCGCTGGTGGTGGCGCGGTGTTGGCGCTCTTCGTTGTGTGGGTGGTGTCGGTGGCCATCAACCGTGGTGGTGCTGAAGGCACGATGACCAACGGCGAGGCCACCGTGCGCGCCGTGTATTTTTCCGGCACCCCGGGCGTGAAGGTCGAAGGCGGCACCACGCCGATTGTGGTGCGCATTGCGAAGAACACCACGCCGGCGGTGTCGGTTGGTGTGCTTGAAGAATTCGCCGGCGGTACCGGCAACATGTGGAAGACCGCGACGTGGCAGGCCGCGTTCAACGCGAGCCGCGCTGCGGGCATCAGCCTCGTCGATCACGAGTACGTCGTGCGCGCCGGCGGGCACATCGATGGTCCGTCGGCGGGCATGCTGATCACCGCCACCATGTTGGCGTTGCTCAACGGCGACGCGATCGATCCGACCACGACGATGACGGGCACCATCAATCCCGACGGCAGTGCCGGACCCGTCGGTGGCGTCGTGCAGAAGATGCAGGGTGCGAAGAAAGACGGGATGACGCGCTTTGGCTATCCCATCGGCACCCGCAGCCACACCGACAGGGCCGATGGCCGCACCGTTGACCTCGAGGAAGTGGGCCGCGGGCTCGGCCTCGAGGTCAAAGAGATCGCCGACCTCGCCACAGCGTACGAGTTCCTCACACGCGTGCCGTTGCGCCACGAAGCCCC
>JBIKRQ010000574.1:0-3430 GCA_044349155.1 Myxococcota bacterium | reverse complement strand
GCGTACTACGGGCCAGAACACCTGAACGAGCTTGTCGCAATCAAGCGTTTACAAGCACTTGGATTGTCGCTGGCAGAAGTGCAGGCGCGACTGGTCGGTGCGAGCGATGAGCGTGTGGCGGCGATTGCCCATGTCCCCCGTGAGTACCTCGACCTGACAGTAACAGCATCAGTCTTTACTGTTACTGACACTGTTAACGATGACGAGCGGGACGAGGACTGGTGGGCGAGCGACATCGACGCGCCCGCCAGCACAGGGCCCCCCATCGCCGCACGCACCGCGGTGGAGGTCGAGGGCGCAACGCTCGTCCTTCCAGTCGGCTGCACGGCCTCGGCACAGCTCGTCGGTCGGTTGCTGGTGGACCTGCTCCACCAACTCGCCGAGTCGGGTCAGTTGCCGTCGAGCTCGTCCAGCTCGTCCAGCTCGTCCAGCTCGAGCTCGTCCAGCTGGAACGCAACAAACAGCGCAGATGCAGCGCAGCAGAAGCAACAGAAGCAGCAGAACGCACACAGCGAGCAGAACCAGCGCGCGCACAAGACCAACAGCGCGCAGACGACCACCACAGCGTCCGCAACCACAACGTCCACCACACCCAAGGAGTCCGAATGACTGCCCCCCTGCCCTTGCTCACCGAAGAAGAGGTCCATGCGGTCATTCGTGACGAGGTTGATGAGCACCGAAGCTTCGGCTGCTTGCGCTGCGAACACGGCAACCTGCCGCTGAAGGCGCTCGACGTCGACGCGCGCGTGATCGGCACCTTCGCCCACACAACGCTCACGCAGACCTTCAAGAACACGAACAGTGTTCCCGTCGAGGCCACGTACATCTTTCCGCTGCCTGATCGCGCCGCGGTCACGCGCTTCACGATGGTGGTCGCCGGTCGCCGCGTTGAGGGCGAACTGCAGGAGCGTGGGCAAGCGCGTCGCACCTACGACGCTGCGATCGCCCAGGGCAAGCGCGCCTCGATTGCCGAAGAAGAGCGCCCCGGCACGTTCACGATTCGCGTGGGCAACCTGCTCGCGGGCGAAGACGCAACGATCATCCTCGAGATGACTGGGCCGCTGTCGGTGGTCGATGGCGAGGTGACGTACCGCTTCCCGCTGGTCGTCGCCCCCCGCTACATGCCTGGTACGCCGCTGCGCGGTGATCAGGTTGGTGAGGGCACGCACGTCGACACGAACGCCGTCCCCGACGCGAGCCGGATCTCGCCGCCCGTGCTGCTCGCCAACTACCCAAACCCGGTGCAGCTGGGGATTCGCGTGAGTCTCGATCCAGCGGGGCTGCCGCTGTCGAACGTGCGCAGCGCGTTGCACGCGGCGTGGGCCGACGAGAAGCAGGGCTTGCTGCAGGTGCAGGTCGGCAAGGGCGAACGCCTGAACCGCGACTTCATCCTGCGCTTCACCCTCGGTGACGGCGCGATGCGCACGAGTGCCCGAGCCACAAGCGTTGGTGTTGCAGCCGGCGTTGCCGACACGTTCATGCTGACGCTGCTGCCCGCGATGACGTCGACGGCGAAACGCCCGCGGGACCTGGTGTTTGTCGTCGACCGCTCGGGGTCGATGTCGGGTTGGAAGATGGTGGCAGCCCGTCGTGCCGTCGCGCGCATGATCGACACGTTGCGCGGTCGCGACCGCTTCTGCGTGATGGCCTTCGACGACAGCGTTGACTACTGCCCAGCAATTGGCCGTGGTCTTGTGCCCGCCACCGATCGCGCGCGATTTGCCGCCGTCGAATGGCTTGCGTCCGTTGATGACCGTGGCGGCACCGAGATGGCGCAGCCGCTGTCAGAGGCCGCAGACCTGCTTACGCGATCCGAGGGAGGCCTGGAGCGCGATCGCGTGTTGGTATTCGTCACCGACGGACAAGTCGGCAACGAGGCGCAGATTCTCAAGCTCCTCGGCAAGCGACTGCAATCCACACGCGTGTTTGCGCTCGGCATCGACCAGGCCGTCAACGCTGGCTTCATGAACCGCCTCGCGGCACTTGGCGCAGGTGGTGAGGCAGAGCTGGTCGAGAGCGAAGATCGCGTCGACGATGTGTTGACCCGTTGCCATCGCCGGATCGACACGCCGACCTTGTCGAACCTGCAGATCGACGTGGTCGACGGCGAACTCGTGACTGACAGTGTGGCTCCATCGCGCCTGCCCGATGTGTTCGAGGGGGTGCCTGCACTCATCGCCGGACAGTTGCGTCGTCGTGGTGGCGGCAAACCCACGATCGTCGTGCGCGGCCGCGATGCCTCGGGCGTCGAGCAAACGGTGCGCGTTGTTGTTGAAGCCTCCGGCAATCCGTCGTTGTTGCCGGCCTGGGCGCGGCTGCATCTGCGCGACCTCGAGGACCGCTTCGATGGTCACCGCGGTGATCGTCACCAGCTGCAGCAGCAGATCTTGCGTGTGTCGCTGGCGGCAAAAGTGCTGTGCCGTTTCACGGCGTTTGTCGCCGTCGACCACGAGGTTGTGAACGAGGGGGGACGCGTCCACCAGTCGCTTCAGGCCGTGGAAACGCCTGCTGGTTGGGAAGGCAGCGTCGACAAAGAGCGCGCATCGCCGGCAGCCCCGTCGATGGTCCCGGGCGGAGCACCTGCTCCAGCACCTTCGCGGATGGCCGATATGGCACGACGCGCTTCGTCGACATCGACATCGACATCGACATCGACGGTGTCGAAGAAGCGAATGGCACCTCCTCCACAAGCGGCATTCGATGCGGCCGAGGCAGAAGAGAGCCTCGACGGGTCCCTGTTTGATAGCGCGGGCTTCGATAGTTTCGACGACGGTGTGCGCTCCGAGGCTGCGCCGGCTGCAGCACCGCCGCCACCGTCGCGTCCCACAGGCGGGTTTGTACAGCGTGCGCGCGAAGCGGTCGCCGAGTTCAAGGGCGCGCTGTCGTCGAAGGCAACCCCGTCAAGGCCCGCGGCTCCTGCGGTGGTTCCTGTTGTCGCTCCTGAACGCGCTCCGCTTTCGGGTTCGGCTTCGACGACGGATGAAGCACCGTTGGCTGCGTGGTTCGCGGCGCTCTCCGAGGTGCTCACGCAGCTTGAAAGCCCTGGTGCCGACCTGGAGGCCGCGAGCGATGCGGTGCGCGTGATCCTTGAAGCCGCCGCCCATGCTGGCGTTGCACCGGCCGCCCGCGGACCGCTGCAGCGGGTGCTGGAGGCCCTCGGGCGTGGTGAGCTCGACGCTGCGATCGCGGCCTTGAAGGCCATCCTGCCAGCTCGCAGCAACGGTTTTTGGACCTGAGACCAGTTCGCTGACGCGTGACACAGAAGAGGGCGGGGCAACCCGCCCTCTTCCGTGTCGAGCGGCCTCGAATGCTTCGCCGATGAGAACGGTCTCTGCGCGAACCGTCGTCTACAGGCGAAGCGCGCCCATCTCGACCAGGCCGAACGAGTGCCTGCTCGAGGAATCGTTGAGTCGCACGCACGAGGCTGCGG
>JBIKRQ010000177.1:0-12775 GCA_044349155.1 Myxococcota bacterium | reverse complement strand
CCGTCGGGGCGGCGCTCGGTCACCGCTTGCAGCTCTTCGCGCACAGCGGCCAACACCTTCGTGGCGTAGGCACGCGCACGCACGACGACGTCGTCACTGGTGGGAGCGCCGGGCAGCGGGCCGAGCGTGCGCACGTGGGCTTCGAACGTCGACAGCGCCGTGGCGATGTGGACGTCGACGTCAGCACTGGCGAAGCGGTCGCGCAGCGAGAGGATGTGGGCGTCGCTGAACGACGTGATCGTCAGCGGCTCGCCGATCAGGGCGCGACCCAGCACGGTGCCCAGCAGCGCTGCGTGCGTGGGCAAGCGCGCGTCTTCGACGTCGGTGAACACGCCATCGTTGGCGCCAAGTCGATCGAGCAGGGCCGCGCGGAACGCCGCTTCTGAAACCGCGCTGGCCGCCGCTGCCAACTCCGTCAACGACGAGATCGGCCGGTAGTCGACGCGCTTCGGCGACAGCAGCCCGCCAAACAACAGCGGCCGCACACGCAGCAGGCCCGCCACCACTTCGCGCAACGGGGCGTCGAGGCGCAGCAAGCCACGGCCGTTCAAACCAGAGCCGCGCGTGTTGAGCAGCGCCTTCAGCTCGGTGCGAAGCTTGAGGCCCAACGAGTGGCCCGTGCGAAACAGCAGCATCACGCTCGTCGACGTCAAACGTGCCGCGAGCTGCGACTCGTCGCCCCGCACCAACCACGCAAGGCCGGTGCCCGAGGTGGCGGCGACGTGGCGTGCGGTTTCTTTGAGCGCGTCGCTGTCGCCGAGGTCGGCGGCGTCGGCGGCGTGCACGCGGTTGGCGACGAGCATGAGCTCGTACTGCACGCGGTGACGGGTGCTTTCATCGACGGTGCGCAACGCGTGCGAGAACACCGAGCTGCCATCCGACAGCAAATCCCACGGCAGCAACGGCGAGGTGGTGAGGTCGACGCTGGTGGACTCGTCGACGGACTCGGGCGGGCCCACGGCGGTGATTTTCTCGACGACGGGCTTTTCTGGATCGAGCCAGGCGAAGATCTCGGCGGCTTCGTCGGCGGGCAAGAACCCGAGGTCGGCGAGGCGGGCGTTGCGCCAACGCAGCGCATCTTCCTCGAGGCCACTGGGCAACTCGCTGCGCACCGCTTCGCACAAGCGCAACACGAACCAGATGTCTCGGCCCATAAGGCGCTCGATCGCCTGCTGCAGCGTGGCCTGCGCTTCGTCGTCGCCACCAACGCCGCCGTAGACGATGAGGTAGCGCTGGTCGGGCGTGATCGAGTGGCGGCCGACTTCGCCCTGCGGCTCTTCTTCGAGGCTGAGGTCGTAGATGGTGCAGTGGATCTTGACGATCAGCGTGAGCAGCTCGAGGTCGAGGCCGCGCAACTGACCCACAGCACGGTCGGGGTTCGACGCGAAGAACGCACCGACCCAGCGCGCCATCGCCGTGGCGTCGACGCGGTCTTTGCGCCAGCCGTCGAGGTCCAAAAAGCCCTGCACCTGTGCTGGCGACATGAGCTCGAGCACCTCGAGGCAGTCTTCGACACCCACATCTCGCACTGTTGCGTACAGGTCGACGACGGGCATCGCGCGCACCACACGCATGGTGTCTTTGCGCGACACGATGCGGTCGAGCCGCTGCTTCGCCGACAATGGCGCGATTTCAGTGAAAAATTGGGCCAGGGGGGCGGCGCGTTCGAGCTGGCCTTTGGCCACGGGCTTTTCGTCGACAGACATGCCCATGTGTTCACGTCGACACCGGCGTTCGTCAACCGCCTGCGCGAAGGCGGCGTCGACGGCCCAGCACGCCCAACAGCACCATCACGGCACCGGTTGGCGCGAGGGCTGCGGTATTCGCACAGGTGCACCCGCCGGCGGGGCCCTCGACGCCGAGCTGCACGCTGCCAGCCGCAACGCCGTCGACGGTGACGCTGATCGTGGCGGTGCCGGCTTCGCGCGGCGCACGAATCACCTGGCTGTAGCTGCCATCGAGGGCGTCGCGTTCAACGGCATCGATGAGCCGACCGAAGTCGGTGTTGACGACGACGTCGTGGGCCGCCGCGTCGGCGTCGAGGATGTTGTTGTTCGCATCGACCAACCGCACGCGCACCACCGCATCGCTCGCCGCATCGAGCGAGATGACGTCGGGGGTGACCTCGATGATCGTGCGGCTCGGGTCTGGATCGGCAGCACTCGACACCGTGAGCGCCACCGCGGTGCGGGCCAACGCATAGCCGCCGTTGCCGGGGAATTCGGCGTGCAAACCAGCGGGGTAGCTGCCGGCCACCACGTCGGGGGGCAGGGCCGCGAACTCAAACGCCGCGACGCCAAACGCGTTGGTGACCGCTTCGCCAATGCGTTCGCTCGCTGATGGACGGCCGTTGTTGTCGGCGTCGTAGAAGAACCGCACCGTCAGCCCTTCGAGCACCAGGGGCCCGCTGCCGTTGAGGTCACTGCTGGCGAGTTCGGCGTTGCCGGTGTCGTCGCGCAGCGTGGCTGCCAGCGTGACGGTCTCACCCAGAACCATCTCGATGTCTTGCGTGAAGATGAGGGCTGGGACTTCGGGAAACAGCAGGATCGTCGTCGACGCTGCGCTCGGGCAGTGCAACCCGTTGGCGGCACCTTCAGCACCCTGCTGGCAGTCGGCGTCGGTGGCGCGTGGCCCGTTGCCGGGGAAACGCGCGGTGATCGTGTACGAAGCACCCTCGGCGTCGGCGACGAAGGTGGTGTCGCCGTAGCGGCCGTCGACGAAGGTGAGCCGTGCGCGGGCACGCCCGCTCGCATCCACCACCACGTCGGGCGCGGTGACGCTGATGACCTCGGCCGGATCGGTGCTGCCCGTGGGGGCGACCTCGACGACAACAACGCACGGCTCGAGGCCAATGCCGTCGGGGTCACAGGCGCCATCGATGGCTGCACCCGAGGCGTCGCGCAGTTCGACCTCGACGTTGATGCCCTGCGAGTAGCGCGCTTCGGCCGGCAGCGGCGAAAACGTCAACGACGTGGTGGTCGCCGCGTGCACAGAAAACGAGCCAAGAAGAACCAGCAAGAGCAAAACGCGCATGACGCCACTGTCCCTGCGCTGGTGCCGCTTCGCAACGTGGCTTGCGGTTCAACCAGCCCGGTGCATGCTTCCCGCACAATGAGGGAATCCATGGTGCGTCGACTGCTGCTGTTGTCGTGTATGTCTGCCTTGTCCGCCGCCGTGGGCTGCGACGACGGCGAGGTCCAGCCTTCCGAGGGTGAAGGCGAGGGTGAAGGCGAGGGTGAAGGCGAAGGCGAAGGTGAAGGAGAAGGCGAGGGTGAAGGCGAAGGCGAAGGCGAAGGAGAACCGCCGCCCAACGATAGCTGCGCGGGCGCCATTGAACTCGTCAGCGGCGACACGGTCGATGGCTCGACCGCGAATGCGGGCCTGGATGCTGAAGGAAACTGCGGCTTCTCCGATTCCGACGTTTTCTACACTTTTACGATTGCGGAAACGTCGGGCGTTCGGATCACGCTGAGCGGCGGCGACTTTGCGCTCTCGCTTGTGAACACGACCGACTGCCAGGCCGACGAATCGACGACGACAGCGGTGTGTGAGTTCACCGACTTCGACAGCGGCTCCGTGACCGTTGAAGAGGGCGCGTTGGAGGCGGGCACCTGGCGCGTTGCGGTCGACGGCGTCGGCTTCTTCTTCGGTGGCACCGAATTCTCCATCGGGCTCGAGGTTGTTGAGCCCTTTTGCGAGGACGACGAGCTGGAAGGCAACGGTGGAAACAACACCGCCGACACCGCCAGCCGCGGTGGCGCCGAGAACATCGATGTGCCCACGGGCTTGACGTTGTGCTCGGGCGACGTCGACTACCTGTTGTTCGGCCACATGGGCGGCCCCGTCGACCTCACGTTCACCGCTGACGGCCCTGCATCGTTTGAGGTGTATGCCACCGAGGTCGACGTCGAGACGTCATTGACCGAAGGCCTCACGTACGCCGAAGGCGCGCTCGTGCTGAGCGGCTCGACGACCGACGCCGAGCTCGCGGCGGGCTGGTACCTGATCAAGGCCGCCGACCTTGGCACCACCGAGCTCGTCGGCACGCCCTACGGTGTCGCCATCAACCATGACTGCGAACCCGACTTCAGCGACGACCCGGTCCGCGAACTCGACGAGAATGCAGAACTCTCGACATCGCCGGTCACGCTGCAGAGTTTTCCGCAGAGCCGATCGATTTGCGGCGACGACGTCGATGTTGCCGTGCTCCGCGCGCCGATTGCTGGCGACATGACGTTCACGGTTGAAGGGGTCGACGACTTCGAAGGCAACGTCAGCGACGTCGGCGCTCTTGTCGTCGAGGTCTACGCGGTCGACGCTGATGGCAACGAAGTGCTCGTCGATTCGTCGTACGACGCCGAGACACACACCGCCACCGCCACCATCGAGCCCGGCGTGTTGCATGTGCGCATCACCGCCCCCGGCGTGGTGCAGACCCTCGACTACCAGTGGACGATGGCGTTGCCAGGGCTCACGGGCCCCGTCGACAACGCGACGTGCGACGCAGCGGTTGAGCTGGTCTCGGGCAGCACCTTTGGTCGTAGCAATGGTGCGACGAACACCATCGACAGCGCGTGCGGCTTCCACAGCGTCGACTTCCCGCAGGTGACCAACGACGTCTTCTACCGCTTCACCCTCGACGCCGTGTCGGATGTGCGCCTCGGCCTCGAGTCGGTCGCCGACTACTCGGGCACGGTCACGGTCTACACGCTGCCGGCAGAGGGGTGCCCAGCCGACCTTTCAACCCTGGTGCAGGCGGACGCCCGCTGCTTCGACGACGGCGCCAGTGTCGACGTCCCGCAGCTTGCTGCTGGCACGTACCTGGTCGTGGTTGAGGAGTCGTTCGAGTACGAAGGCGGCTTGTTCTCGCTGAGCTTCGAGGCGTTCCCCGACGGCTTCCCGCCGCCGGCGAGCTGCGTCGAGGACGTCGTCAGCACCATCGAGTTGCCTGCGTCGGGCGACACCGTCACCGTCACCATCGACGAGGCTGACCTGCTTGCAGGTGGCATCCCTCGCTACGAAGGCGTGCCGGCCTTTGGTTGCAGTGCGCCGGGCACGGAGCGGGGCTTCACGTTTGTGCCGACCGCCAACGCGCACATTGTCGTGTCGACGACGTCCACTGGTGACACGGTGCTGGGGCTGATGACCGCGACGTGTTCGACGGCCTCGGCCCTCGACGCCATCTGCGACGACGACAGCGGCGAGGAAGGCAACAACAGCCTGCTTGAGGCCGATGTCGTGGCCGGCGAAACGTACTTCCTCGTCTACGATCACTTCAGCGAGTTCCGCTCGGTCGCAGGGTCGATGACCATCGCTGTCGAATGACCCTCCTGCAATCGTGACGCGTAGCGGCATGCCGCTCGACGTCGAGAAACGCCGCACCTGGTTTCACCAACGTGCGGCGTTCCCTTTGACACCGAAGACGAACGGTGCTCGGTTCCGGCCGCCCGCTCATGGGCGCGACGACGGTCACTGTCGTCGACGACACCGAGGATGCATGATGGTGAGTGCTGATACCCGCAACAATGCCCCGACAGCTCCCGCGCCGATGGCAACGGACTGGGACAGCATTCGCGCCAACCAGCGCGATCGCTTGCAGAAGCTCAACCAGCAGGCGCTGGCTGGCGGCGGCAAGGACCGCATCGAGAAGCAGCACAAGGCCGGCAAGCTCACGGCTCGCGAGCGCATCGACATCCTGCTCGATCCCGGTTCCTTCGTTGAGATCGACCGTCTGCGCACGCACCGCACGCTCGACTTCGGCATGGACAAGAGCCACCCGCTCGGCGACGGCATGATCACCGGCTACGGCCAGGTCGACGGCCGCCACGTCTTCGTCTTCGCCCAGGACTTCACCGTCTTCGGCGGCTCGATGAGCGAAGTTGCAGCCCAAAAGATCTGCAAAATCTACGCGATGGCCATGAAGGTCGGCGCGCCCGTGATCGGTCTGTCCGACTCCGGCGGTGCTCGCATTCAAGAAGGTGTGGCCTCGCTCGCGGGCTACTCCGACATCTTCTGCGCCAACACGTTGGCCTCGGGTGTCATCCCGCAGTTCTCCGTCATCCTCGGGCCTTGCGCCGGTGGTGCGGTGTACTCGCCGGCCCTCACCGACTTCATCATCATGGTGAAGGACACCTCGTACATGTTCCTCACCGGCCCCGACGTGATCAAGCAGGTCACGCACGAGGACGTCACGATGGAAGCCCTCGGTGGTGCGGTCACCCACGCCGCCAAGAGCGGTGTTGCCCACTTCGCCGCCGACGACGACACGCGTGCCATCGCCACGGTTCGTGAACTGCTCAGCTTCGTGCCGAGCAACAACTCCGAAGAACCGCCGATGCGCCCGATGAACGACGACCCCGAGCGCAAAGACGAGAGCCTCAAGACCATCATCCCGAGCAACCCGAACAAGCCGTACGACGTCAGAGAGGTCATCAAGGCCATCGTCGACGACCGTCACTTCTTCGAAGTGCAGCCGCTGTTCGCGGGCAACATCGTCGTCGGCTTCGCCCGCATGATGGGGCAGTCGGTCGGCATCGTCGCCAACCAGCCGCAGAACATGGCCGGCGCCATCGACATCGACGCGTCCGACAAGGCCGCTCGCTTCGTGCGCTTCTGCGACAGCTTCAACATCCCGCTCATCACCCTCGTCGACGTGCCTGGGTTCTTGCCCGGCACGCAGCAGGAACTCGGTGGCGTGATTCGTCACGGCGCCAAGCTCCTGTACGCCTACGCCGAAGCCACCGTGCCCAAGATGACCGTCATCCTGCGCAAGGCCTACGGCGGTGCCTACTGCGTGATGGCGCCCAAGCACCTGCGCACCGACGCCAACTTCGCCCTGCCCACCGCCGAGATCGCGGTGATGGGTGCAGCTGGTGCCGTCGCCATCGTGATGCGCGAAGACCTGAACAAGGCCACCGACAAAGACGCCAAGATGAAGGAGCTCGTCGCCGACTACGCCGACAAGTTCCAAAATCCGTACAAGGCGGCCGAGCTCGGTTACATCGACGAGGTCATCCTCCCCGAGGACATGCGCCCCCGTCTGTGTCAGGCCCTCACGCTGCTGCGCAACAAGCGCGACGAGCTGCCGCCCAAGAAGCACGGCAACATCCCGCTCTGAGCCTCGAAGAGGGGAAACCTCCCCGCCGATCCATTGAAAGACCCGGTTCTGCCGGGTCTTTTTTTGTGCGCTGCACTTGCGCCGCTGACGACGACGGGCGACAACAGCAACGAGGGGCTTGTAGCTCAGCGGTAGAGCATTCGGCTCATAACCGACCGTGCGCTGGTTCGAATCCAGCCTGGCCCACCACACACGCCGTCGTCACCGCGACGGCGTTTGCTTTTCGGCGCGGTGAACGCGGTGAGCGTCAGCGCTCGACGTGGCCCAGCAGGTGGCGCAGCGTGTGCTCGACGGTGTTGTGGCGGAAGCGGTGGCCCAGCTGCAGCAGACGTCGCGGGGAGGCGCGGGCCGAGTCGAGCACGTTGTCGCCGAAGTCGCCGAGGACGGCTTTCAGGCCAAAGCGCGGCACCGGCAGGAAGGCTGGGCGGTGCAGCACCTCGCCGAGAATGCGCGTGTACTCGCGGTTGCGCACGGGCTCGGGGCCGACGGCGTTGATGGCCCCCACGACGCGGTCGTCGAAGATGCAGCGCGCAAGCACGTCGGCCATGTCGTCGAGGCCGATCGCCGGGGTCCACGACGTGCCGTCGCCGAGTGGGCCGCCCAACCCCGCCTGAAACAGCGGCAGCACCTTGCCAAGCGCACCACCGCTCGCCGATTGCACGATCCCGATGCGTGGCGCGACCGCACGCCACGGAGGCGTGGTTGACGACGTGGGCGGCTCGAGCACGGCGCGTTGCCACTCGACGCAGAAGTCGGCGAGGTAGCCCTGGCCGGGGGCGCTGTCGTCGTCGAGCGCTTCGTCGCCGCGGTCGCCGAAGTAGCCCACGGCATTCGCGCCGACGACGACGGACGGCGGTGTGGGCAGCTCGGCGAGCGAACGCAGCAGCAGGCGGGTCTGGTCGACACGTTGCGCACGCAGGCGCGCGCGCTTGGCGTCGTTCATGCGGCCATCGGCGATGTTTTCGCCTGCCAGGTGCACCACGGCATCGAGGCCAGCGCAGGCCGACGCGTCTACAGCGCCTGTAGCGGGATTCCAGGCGATTTGTCCGGCCGGGAGGGGCGCAACCGCAGACACCCGCACAAACGCGCGCACATCGTGTCCCAGCGCTTGGAGCAAGCCGATGAGTTCGCGGCCGATCAGGCCGGACGCGCCGGTGATGCCGACCACGCGGCGGGCGGGGCGGCCCAGGTCGCGAGCGAGGGCCAGGTCGTCGTGGGTGACGGCGTGGCGGTACGCAAACAAGCGCTCGAGGCGTGCTGGCACCACGAAGCCAGCACCAGGCAACGCGGCCCAGGTGATGCTGTCGACGAGGTCGCAGGTGTTCGCATCAACCGGCTCGATGCGGTGCTCGTGCCGCCACGTCGAAAACGGCCCGCGCTCCATGGTGTCGACGAAGCCGGCCACGCCGCCATCGCTGCCATCGCGCACGTTCGTGTGGCGCGCGAGCCAGCGCACCGAGGCGGGACCGATGCTGACTTCGAGTTCAGCGACCGCGCCGTCGACGAGGGCTGCGAGCGGACGCAACACGCGCACAGCGTCGAACGGGGGGGTGAGTCGGGCGAAGGCGCCGGGGGCCGCATGCCAGCGGAACACGTCGACGGCGCTGGCGGGCAGGCGGACGCGTTTCTCGAAGACCGGCATGGTGGCTCCTGCTGTGACGTCGAGAACTCAGACGCAGCGGGCGTCGCTCTCGATGATGTCTTTCAGCTGGGCGCGGGCGCGGTGCAAGCGTGTCTTCACCGCCGACGTCGACAGGCCGACGCGTTCGGCGACTTCTTCCGTCGACAGATCGTCGCCGTAGCGTAGGCGCATGAGCTGGCGATCGAGGGGCTTGAGGCTCGTCATCGCTTCGTCGAGGGCGGCGCTGCGTTCGTGGGTGACCACGACATCGTCGGCGTCGATGTGGTCTTCGGAAAACGCGTGCGAGACGGCGCGCTCGGCGACCGCTGTTGGCATGGCGTCGAGGCTGTCGGCACCCTTGCGACGACGGGTGCGCAGACGCATGAGGGCGGCGTTGAAGGTGACGCGGTACAGCCACGTCGACGGCTTCGCTGCCCCCTGGAACTGGTCGTGGTGGCGAAGCGTGGAGACGAAGGCTTCCTGCACGACGTCCTCGGCATCGTTGACCGACGAGGTCAGGCGGTAGGCGAGGGCCAACAGACGCGGGCGGTTCTGTTCAAACAGCCGGGCAAACGCAGCGCGGTCGCCGCTTTGGATGCCGCTGATGTCGATGAACTGCTGCTCGGTGCTGCTGGCCATGCTTGCCGTCCCTGTTTTGTCCAGACTTCAATCTGGACAAAACATATCTACGGTAGTTCAAAGCCGGACACAAGCTGGACAAGGAGATCTGTGTCCTGATTTATGCGGACGGGTCCCGCATCCTGCCGCGGGGGTGGCAACCGACAGGTCGGACGAAACATGAACAAGACCTGGACGCCCAGGTTTGGTCCGCCTTGATTGGCGGGGAAGTTCCAGCACGTCGTCGAACACTTCCGCAATGACGGAAACGTGGAACTCTTGAAGTGTCGAAGTCCTGAAGTGTTGAACGCGTCAGATGAAAATGAACGCGCCAACCGCGAGACCAGCGCCCAGCCAGATCAGAAACGACGGCGGGCTGTCCTTCACAAAGACCAGCTCGCGGGGGGCTGCGGGCTGGTAGACGATCTCCACGGGAACGCCGTGTTGGAAGTCCTCGAGGACGACCTCGGGGAAGCTGTGCTTGACGACGACCTCCTGGCCCGCGGCGGTCGTGAAGTGCAGCTCTGCCGTGTAGGTCGGCGAACCGGCAGAGCCGTGCTGTTGGTATTCCGTCACCGGCGCCAGCACGGCGCGTTCGCCCGACGACAACACGCTTGAAAACGCCACGCGCTCCTGAATGCCCGCGCCAGCGAACACGAGCCCAGCGAGTACCCCTGCCACACGAAACGCCGTCTTCTTCATGCCCTGACATTTCAGCACATGACGCCAGTGGGCAATGGATGTGACTGGCGGGGAAGTGTCCCCGCGCACCCTTCAGATCATCACGTGCTCGTCGTCCTCCAGCAGGGCGCGGCCCACAAGCAGCGCGCGGTTGTGGCGCAGGCGCTCGTCGGTGACGTTGGCGAGATAGCGAAGCAGCTCTGGATGCTCGGCGGTCACGCTCTTGAACGCGTCGCGCGACAGAAACAGCGCCTCGAGGTCTTCGCTGCAGGTGACGGTCGCGTTGGTGGGCGCGTCGGTGAGCATCGACATCTCGCCGCACAAATCGCTGCCGCGCAGGGTGGCGAGGTGGATGAATTCGACGTCGTCACCGCGGTTGAGCTTCTTCTTCACCAGCGCCTGCCCGCCGAGGAGCACAAACAGGCCGGGCCCACGTCGGCCTTCTTCGATGAGCACGTCGCCGGCCTTGAAGGTCATCACGTGGGTGACCTCCATGACGCGGTGGCGGTCGTCTTTGTCGAGGAGCTGAAAGAACGGGTGCGTTGCGGTGAGGTTGCGCAAGAAGCGCTCGCGCGTGAACTGCCGCAAGGCCTGGCTTACACCGTCGTGCTGGGCCGCAGCGACGACGAGATCGGCGCGCCGCACCTCGAGCACGTCGACATCGCCGATGGCAATCACGCTCGCTTGCCGCGGTTCGTCGGCAATCAACGCGAGCTCGCCAAACACCGCCCCACGGCGCAGGCGCGCGAGCACCGCACCGCCATCGACGTCGTCGCGGTCGCGCTCGACCGAGACTTCGCCGTCAGCGACGATGAAGAAGCTCTCGCTGCGCTCACCCTGCCGAACAATGACTTCCTCGTCGGAGAAACGGCGCAGGCGAATGCTGCCGAGCACAGCGGTGAACGCGTCTTCGTCGAGGTACGAAAACAGCGGGACCATGGGCACCGCCGAGGCCTCGGTGACGTCGTCCTGACCGCGGCAGGCGAGGCGCGTGGCGTCGTCGATGAGGGCCACGCTGTCGGCATCGAGCATGGATGCGGCTTCGTCGCCAGCAGGCACGACTGCGGGGCCCGCGAACAACGCGTCGAGGCGCGGGCTGCCAGCGGCATAGCGCTCGGTGACGACAGCGACGACGTCTTCGGCGGCGGGCTCGAGCAGCTGCACCATCTTGATGGCGACGAGGGCGACCAGCGGTTGCCCGGCGCGCGACGCGACGGCGGCGACGGCCCGATACACCTCGAGGGCCTGGGCCTGCTGCGTGAGGTTCAACAGTGTGTCGCCGATGCGCAGCCGCGCGCGCAGATGGGCAGGCACCGCCGCAGACACACCGGCGTAGGCCGCGAGGGCCGGGCGCCAGCGACCAAGGCTGAAGTGCTCGTCGGCGACGGCGAGCAGCGACGACGCGGTCTTGATCGTCGAGTGCGGCGCGGACGGACGGGTGGACGGCTGACCAGTCATGGGCGGCTCCGACGGTGGCGCTTCGACACGGCGACGATGTCGTCGTTCGACGCGACCGGATTTCAAGGCTAACCGCAACGGCGCTGCGGCGACCACCAATGACCGAACCCACGCCCATTCCTGAGCATCTTCGTCGTCGAGCCCTGGTCGGACTCACGCTCACCTACCTGCTGACGTTCGCTTCGATGGGCATCCAACTGCCGTTCACGGCGATGGCGATGAAGACCGCGGGCATCGGCCCCGCCGTCATCGGCCACATGTGGGCGGCGCGCAGCTTGACGGGGGCGGTGTCGCCGTTGGTGTGGGGGCTCGTCGCCGATCGTATCGGTGGTGCACGCCCCTTGCTGTTGGCCGCACTCGCTGCCGGCACCGCGATCTTCTTCGGCCTCGCCGTTGAGCCCACACCGACGTCGGCGGTGGTGTTGTTCGCGCTGTACGGCGTGCTCGCCAATCCGGCCAACAGCCTCGTCGACGGCATGGTGCTCACCGCCCTTGGCCACAACGCTTCGCACTACGGCCGCTATCGCGCGGCGGGTACGGTGGGCTTTGGCATTTCCGCCGTCGTCGTCAGCGTCGCCGTCGAGCGCGGGGCGTTGTCGTCGGCACCCGCGGTGCTCTTTCCCGTCTGCGGTGGCTTGATCGCGTTGGCGTTCGTCGTCGTCGCGTTGTTCGTGCCGTCGTTGCCGCGCCCCGCGTTGTCGGGCTGGGCTGGCGTGGGCGAGGCGCTCAAGAACCGGGTGCTGGTCGGCCTCGTCGTCGCCGCGAGCCTGTTGTGGGCAAGCCACGCTGGCTACGTGAGCTTCTTGTCGCCGTTGGCCGAAGCGGTGGGACTGCCGCCAACGGTGGGCTTCGCGGTGTTCGCCGCCGTCGTCGTCGAGGCCATCGCCATGCCCCTGGCACCCTCGGTCGTGGCGCGTTTTTCGGCGGGCAGCGTGATGCTCGTGTGCGGCGTCGTCGCCGTCGTGCGGTGGGTGCTCACGCCGTACGCGGTCACACCGCTGACCTTTGCGCTCGTCAACGGTCTGCACGGCATCACGTTTGGCTTGTTCTTTGTCGTCGTCGTGGGCGTGATCGCGCGCCACGTACCGCCCACGCTGCGTCAGACGTCGCAGGGGCTGTTGTCGTCGCTGTCGCTGGGATTGGGCGGCGTGGTGGGTGGCGTGGGTGTGGGCACCATGCTGGAGCACCACGTCGACATCCACATCATCTGGTGGTCGATGGCGGCCGTCGCTGCTGGCGCCACCATGCTGCTCGTGCCGTTGGTCAAACGCGCCAGCTGA
>JBIKRQ010000008.1:0-45577 GCA_044349155.1 Myxococcota bacterium | reverse complement strand
ACGCTCCTCGCTGCCCAGCTCACAGGCAGCGCGTACAACCTGCTGCGGATCGCCCGGTTGATGACCGCATAGACAACAGCGAACGAGCCGAGAGGCACGAAATCGAGCGCCGAAACGGCAATGACGTACGATGGGCTGCGTCGACGACGGCGCGGGCGAAGGCGAAGGTGAAGGCGAAAGCGCCGAGGGTGAGGGCGAAGGCGAGGGCGAAGGCGAAGGCGAAGGAGAGGGCGAAGGCGAAGACGCCTCGGCGTACCCAACGTGCGTGATCACCGTGACGCCTGAAGGCCCGCATGCGGTCGGCTCGACGGTGACGTTGTCGTCGTCGGCGTCGTCGGCGCGGGCTGGCGGCACCATCATCAGCGTCCAGTGGGTGCTCACATCGTTTCCAGCGGACGCCACGCCGCGCATCACCCAAACGCCCACCACCGAACTGGTGGGCGATGTGGCCGGCACGTTCAGCCTTGAACTCATCGTGGTGGACGACGCTGGCGCGAGCACGACCTGTCAGGTCGACGTCGCTTTTGAGTGACGGTCGGTTGACGACGTGTCTGCAGCGCCGAACAAGCCGGCATGGTTGCTCCCATTGCCCTTGTGAAGGTCGGCGGCGACGTCGTCGAAGACGCTGACCACCTCGCTGGTCTCGCCAACAACCTCGTCGAGCTGCAGGCCGCCGGCTACCGCGTCGTCGTCGTGCACGGCGGCGGTCCGCAGGTCACGGCCCTGCAAACGTCGCTCGGGCAAACGGCCGTGAAGGTGGCCGGGCAGCGGGTGACGTCGTCGGCCGACCTGTACGCGGTCACGGCGTGCCTGGCGGGTGTTGTGAACGTCACGTTGTGCGCCGCCCTCGTGAAGGCCGGCGTGCGCGCCTTTGGCTGCCACGGCGCCTCGGCCGCCATGATCGCCGCGACGAAGCGTTTGCCCCTCGAGGTGCGCGGCCACGGTGTGGTCGACTACGGCGAAGTCGGCGATGTTGCCCACGTCGACACGCGCGCCCTGCACGCCCTGCTCGAGGCGGGCTGCGTGCCCGTGGTGGCCACGCTGGGCATCGAGCCAACAACGGGTCGGGTGTTGAACATCAACGGCGACACCGCAGCAGCCGCCGTGGCGTCGGCCCTGCCCGCCGAGCTCGTGGTGTTGGTGACAGCGGTGGGCGGCGTGTTCCGCGATCGCCACGACCCGAGCACGCGCTTGTCGTCGTTGACGGTGGCCGAGGCGAAGGCGTTGATCGAACAAGGCGTCATCGTCGACGGTATGATCCCCAAAGTGGAAGAAGCGCTGGGGCTGCTGTCGTCGTCGGTGCAGACCACCGCGATCGTGAGCGGCACAACAGCGGGCGCGTTCGTCGCTGTGGCCCACGGCGATGGCCGCTACGGCACGCGCTTCGTGAAGGCCTGACTCAACCCCGTGCGCTTGCTGTTTCGCGCGTGGCCATCGAGCCTTGCGCGATGCACGGTGCCCGCATTGCGCTTTGTCTTGCTGTCGCCAGCACGCTGCTCGCCGGGTGTCGGGGACGCCTGCCGCGCGCGGTCGAAGGAGAAGGCGAAGGCGAAGAAGCCAGCGAAGCATTCGTCGTCGGCACTGTCGACCCCGACGTCGTCGAAGGCGGCTCGATCGTCACCGTTTCTGGAGAAGGCTTCGCCACCGCAGCGGTCTTTGTGGGCGGCGAGCAGGCCGTTGTCGTCTCCGCGTCGACGACGTCGCTGCGGGTGAAGGTGCCAGCACTACCGCCCGGTGCCACCACGCTTGCGGTGGAGCAGCGCGGTGTGCGGCGCGCGTCCACCACACCGCTTGTGGTGTGGAGCCCCGACGAGATCGACGGTGCTCGCGTCTTCGATGCCGACTTTGGCATCGAGGCCGAAGACGACGTCGTCACGCGGTTCGAGTGGCAGCGGCTCACACCCGTGATCGATCCGGCGTGGCGCGTGCGCGATGGCAACACGCTGACGTGGCTGCCGTCGCAACAACGCTTCTTCATGGTCGGCGGCTGGAACGGCTACCAGGCCCCCGAAGGCTTCAGCACCATCGACCCCAACGCCTACCCGCCCGAGAACACGACGACGGAAGTGTGGTCGACTGCTGATGGCACGTCGTGGCGCCTGGAGCGTCCGCACGGCGACACGCAGTTCGAGCGGCGCCACTCGCACAACACCATGCTCTGGCACGACGCGCTGTGGATGATCGGCGGCGACTTTCACCAGGGCAAAGAGAACCACGACGTCGTCACCAGCGATGACGGTGTGCACTGGCGCGTGGTGCTCGGGCCCGGTGCTGCGCAGGATCCGCCGTGGAGCCGACGCGTGCTGCAGGTCTCTGGCGTGTACGACGGCAAGCTGTGGACAACGGGCGGCCAGGACGTCAACGGCGTGCTCGACGACGTCATCTTTCACAACGATGTCTGGAACACCGACGACGGCGAACACTGGGTGCAGGTCGCCGCCGACGCCCCGGCGAGCGACACGCGTTGGGCCGGCTGCGGCGTCAACGATGGCCTCGTCGAGTTTCACGGCGAGCTGTGGCTCGTCGGCTGCGCGCGCGAACGCGCCGACGCTGTTGGTCACTCGATGTCGCACGAGGTGTGGTCGACGCGCGACGGCGTTGACTGGACGCGCCACCAGGACCCGCCATGGACGGGCAAAATCTGGCCGAACGTCGTCGTCTGGCAAGACCGCTTGTGGATCTTCTTCGGCTACACCTACGGCGACGCGGTCCATCAACTGCCACCAGGCAACGCCAACGAAGTCTGGTTCTCCGTCGACGGCGAGACCTGGGACCACCTGCCCTTCGACGCGCCGACGCCCGGCTCCCATGCCCAGGGCATCGGCGTCACCGACGACGCACTGGTCTACGCCGGCGGCAACTACTCCTTCGGCTTCGGCGACGGCGAAGACAAATCGGCGTGGCGCCTTGTGCCCGTGCACGGACGGCCGGTGACGACGTGGCACGACCGCGGCGGCCTCGGCCTCGCGCTGCGTGTGCCACCCGCTGAGCCCACAGGTGCGACCGCGCCGATCGTGCGCCGCGACGCGTTTGCCGACGGCCGCACCGGTGTCGACTTCGACGGCTCCACCGACGTTGTCGCCCTGCTCGACGACGCCGGCGCCGAGATCGTTGATGAAGTCGACGACGACGACGACGACGATGGCTTCAGCATCTTCTTCGTAGCGCGCGCACCGACATCGCCGTCGACGTGGGGCTGGGTGGAAAACTACAACCCGTCGAGCACGGTGGTGGGCAACATCTGGCCGCCGCGATCGTCGCTGGGCCTGACCAACGGTGCACCCCACTACGTCAACCGCCGCGCCGACCTCGACGACAACGGTGGCCTGTTGTTGGATGTCGTCGCGCTCTCGCCGCGCACCGACCTGCAAAGCGACCACGGCGGCACGATCCACGACGTCGCGGTCGTTCACCACGCCGACGGCCGCGTCGTGGGCGCCACCGACGGCACCATCGTCGACGCCGGTATCAGCGACTTCGACGCCGTCGGCTGGTCCCGCATTGGTGGCGGCGTCGACGGCCCCTCCGAGGGTGTCGACAACCGCTTCGCCGGCAGCATCGGTGCGGTGGTCATCGTGCACCGCGCCCTGTCAGACGACGAGGTGCAGCGGCTGCACCAGTGGGCGCGCGGCCGCTTTCACCAGGTCAGCCCGTAAGGCTGCTTCGTGACGACGTGCCAGCGGCGCGTTGCTGCAGCTGTTCCGATGCCCACTGCCGCGCTTCGTCGATCGTCGTGCACAGCTTGTACGGATACGCCGGCGGCGACATCCACTGCACCGCCGTGATGAGCCCGCGCGCAAACGCGTTCGGCACGACGAGCGCTGTCCCTGCGCAGTGCAGGGCCTCGTGGGCCGCGATCCGCTGCTGCAGGTCGGAGAACGCCTTGCGCGCCAACGATGACGCTTTCAGCACGTGGGAGAGGTCGGCGACCACGGCGTACGGCGTCGTGGAACTCATCACCAGGCGCTCCCACACGACGATGAAGGCGGTGACCTCGCTGATGTCGGCGTCTGCTGGGTAGTTGTGCCGGTACAGTGGCGCGTCGCCGATCTCGATCCAGGGGTGGGGCGTTGCTGCCATCCCTGCTTGTATGCCGCTGCACCGCGCACGCGAGCATCCGCGGGGATGTGTCCGCACACGAGATCCCGGCGGTGTGACGGCGATCGCATCCGCGCCCGTGTGCTTTTCTCTGCCGCGGCGGTGCTGGGTCTGTGTGCTCGAAGCGAACAGAAACCACCTGACATCGACGAGGAATCCCATGCGTTTGCGCCCTCTTGCCCTGCTTGCCCTCTCGACCACCGCCACGTTCACCGCGGCCTGCAACGACAACGGCCTGCGCGACGGCGTGCCTGCTCAGGGCCTGCTGACGCTCAACGTGCCTGCCGAAGACGGCCAGGCCCTGCGTGCGGGCGCCACCAGCGACCTGTTTCGCCTGACGCGCGAGATCGGCGCCAACATCAACGGCAGCGTCGGCTTCGTGTTCTCGCTCTCGGAGCAGATCCTCGCGCTGACGCCGACGGAGACCGACAACGAGACCTACGCGGTGTGGGGTCCGTCGGAGCCGAAGGGTCTTGAGCGCAACAGCTTCCGCTTCACCGTGAACAAGGTCGACGACGCCCAGTACACCTACAAGCTCGAAGCGCGCCCGAAGGCGGCCACCGAAGAGAGCGACTTCGTCATCGTGTGGGAAGGCACCTCGTTCCCCGACGGTGCTGACGGCGGCCACGGCGACCTCGACATCCACTTCGGCACGCTGCGCGCCATCGACGACAGCGAGTGCAACAGCGGTGACATGCATGTCGACTACGTCGCCGACGCGCAGCCGCGCACCATCGACGTGATCTTCACGGGTGTGGCCAACGCCTGCAACGCCGAAGCCCCCAACAACGCCAGCTACCACTACGAAGAAACCGCCGAAGGTGCCGGCCTGCTCGACTTCGTGTTCGTGAAGAACACCCACAGCGACGACGAGAACAAGCCCCTCGCCGAGACCTCGGCCGTGCGCAGCCGTTGGCTCGCCGACGGTCAGGGCCGCAGCGACGTGCGCATCTCGGGTGGTGAAATCCCCGCCGACCTCGCCGCCAACATCCCCGACACCACGGCCACGTCTGCCGACATCGTTGAGTGCTGGGACGCAGGCTTCAACGTCGTCTACGTCGACACCAACCCCGACGAGCTCGAGCCGTACCTCGGCTACGACGAAGAAGGCGATGCCGCCGCCTGCGCGTTCACCGATGCGAGCTTCGCTGAACTCGTGACCGAGTGACGCAAGACTGCTGACGACGACACGGCCGCCCCGCGCTCAACTGACGATTCGGTTGGCGACGAGGGCGGCCTTGCTGGTGCGGTGTCGCTCGACACCGTGGGCCGCTTCGAGAGCCGCGATGCGATAGGCCTCGGCCATCGTTGGAATGTTGAACGCCTGCTCAACAAACACCTGCGGTGACAGCCCGCCGAGCATGGCCAACTGGCCGAGGTGAACCAGCTCCGCAGCGCCTTCGCCGACGATGTGCACGCCGAGAATCTTGTCGCCCTCTTCGTTGACGACGAGCTTGAGCAGGCCGCCTTCGGCAGCAGCAATCACGCCGCGGGCGGTGTCGGCGAAGTGGGCGCGACCGACGACGACCGTGCGCCCCTGTTGTGCGGCCTCGGCTTCAGACAAACCGATCGAGGCCATTTCGGGGATCGCATACACGCCCACCGGCACCGCGGCGGGCGCTTGCGACACGGCCGCGAGGCCACACGCGTGGCGGCCAGCACGCCGCCCCTGCTCCATCGACGTCGACGCCAATGACGGCGGACCGATGACATCGCCAACGGCGAAGATGTGCGGGTGGCTGGTGCGAAACGCGGCATCAACCACGAGCAGGCCGCGGTGGTCGGTGCTCAGGCCCACGTTTTCGATGCGCAGGCGCTCAACGTTGGCAACGCGACCAAGGGCCACGAGCACCTTGTCGGTTTGCAGCACCTCGCCGTCGTCGAGACTGACGCGCACACCACCGGCATCGGGTTCAACGGCGGTGACGGTGCGGCCGCCGATGAAGGTGCCGCCACTGTTGTTGAAGGCGGTGAGGAAGCAGTCGACGATCTCTGCGTCGAGAAATCCCAGCGGGCGTTGCGCCTTGTCGATGGCGATGACCTCGACGCCAAGGGCCGCGAAGATCGAGGCGTACTCGGTGGCGATCACCCCACCGCCCAGCACCACCAGGCTCTTGGGGAGCCACGGCAGACTCAGGATCGAGTCGCTGTCGAGGATGACTTCGTGGTCGACGGGGATGTTGCTCGGCGTACGCGGACGCGAGCCGGAGGCGATCACCACCGACGTCGTGGCGGTGATCGTGTAGCGCTGCCGCCGCACGGTCTCGACCTGCAGCATGCGGCCATCTTTGCCCGCCACAAACGACGCGCGACCATGCAGCACCAACACGCCCGCACGACGCAGATGCAGCGACCACGTGCGTTCGTGGGCCACCACCACCTGCCGCGTGCGACTGAGCAGTGACTCGAGTGCGGTGTCGTCGGGCAGCGCCAGCTCGACGACGCCGGCCGATTTGCGACCCACGGCATCCAGCGACACCGCGGTCTCGCGCAAGGTCTTGGAAGGAATGGTGCCGCGACGAACGCACGCACCGCCCACATCGGGTTCCTCGTCGAGGATCGCGACGCGCCGACCGTGGCGAGCCGCTTCGAGTGCGGTGTGCATACCGGCAGGCCCACCGCCGATGACGACGATGTCGACCTCGATATCGCCTTCGGGAAGATCGTTGGTCAGCATGATCGCCTGTCTGGCGCTGCGCCCAACGCTCCGCTGGTGGCCAGCAAGGTGGCCTTGCGTTCAACGATCGAGCGGATGTCGTCGCCGTACAGGTTGAGCCGCATCGACGCCTGATGTTCGCCCACCTGCGCGATGATGGCCTCGTCGTCGGCGTCGCCTTCGCTGAGGTCGGCCAACACGTCTGCCAGCACCACGATGTCGATCAAGCCACCGGCGACCGCGCTCGAGCCAGCGTCGATCGGGAGGCCGAGGGCCTCGTGGTGGTGATGCTCCAGCGCCACAGCGATGCGTTCCGACAGCCGCCAGCGACGACACAGCTCGGCCCCCGCTGCCGCATGCCGCTCCTCGACGACTTCGAGGATTTCGTCGCGCCGAGTCGCCGCGTCGGGCAAGCGATCGCAGGCCACCTGCAACAACAGTGGTGTGCCCACGTCGTGCAGCAAGCCGCACAAGAAGGCCTCTTCCACCGAAGCACGTTGTCGACGAGCGATTTCTTGCGCCCACAATCCGGTCAAAAAGCCATGCGTGAAGGCGTGGCGCGCTTCGGCCTCAAAGCCGCGGGCGCGAAACAAGCGGCTCTCCGAGGCCACGATCACGGCGACGTCACGTAGGCGCTGCACGCCCAAACGCGCCGAGGCTTGATGCAGTGTGACAATCGGTTCACGACCTCGGTACAGCGGGCTGTTCGCCAGGCGCATCACGTGCGCAGCGGTGCCCGGGTCGCGGCTGATCAGCGTGGCCAACGCCTGCAAGTTGCAGTTCGGGTCGTTGGCCAGGCGCATGACCTGCTCGGTCACGTCGGGGAGCACGGGCAAGTCGATGTTGCCTCGCAGGGTTGCCCACGATGCGTCGTAGCCAGGTGGAGACATCACAAGGTGCACACAGAAGACATCGGCGGCGCATGTGCGCGACTTGAGATCTGTGTGGTCTGCTGATCGATTGACTGGCGAGGAGGAGCCTCGACGACAACCCCAGCGAGCACAGCTCGGACGCGTGGATGATGCCGCAGTGCGCGGTGTCGGCTATGAAGCGCCATGCGCATCGCTGCTGGTTCGAAGGCTCCGTCGTTTCGCCGTGAAGATCTGCTTGGCACCACCGTCGACAGCGCCGCAGTCGCGGGGCCACTGTGGGTCGGCTTTTTTCGCTTTGCTGGCTGCCCGCTGTGCAACCTGCGCATCCACACCATGATCGGCGAGTGGGAACGCTGGCAACACCGCTGCACCTACGTCGCGGTGTTCCAGTCGCCTGCGGAGCGATTCACCGAATTCATGCGCAAGCACCAGCCGCCGTTTTCGATCATCGCCGACCCGGACCTGGAGCTGTTTCGCGCCTTTGGTGTCGAGTCGAGCGTGGGTGCTGCGCTCAAGGTCCCGGTGGTCACCCAAACAGTGCGCGCCAAACTGCAGGGCTTCCCCGTCGGTGCGCTCGCAGCCAAAGACGGCGGTGCGTTTCGCGTGCCCGCCGACTTCATCATCAACAACGGGGTGGTGAACACCGCGTTTTACGGCAGCAACGTCGCCGAGAGCATTCCGTTTGATGCGGCCGACGCGGCGTTGGCCAGCCTCGACCATCGCTGAGCAGACCTACAGCTCGTCGTACAACGCCTGAATCGTCGCGACGCACTCGTCGGCGTCGACATGGCTGTAGTCGATGGCGCCGATGTCGGTGATCGCGCCGCGCTCGTGGCCACAGAAATCACGCGGTGTGTCGTCGCGACGGGGCACCGTGGCGTCGGTCAGGGTCAGCGCGGTGCGGGCGAAGTTGCCGGTGTCGGCGTTCACAAACACAACCTGGGCAGCAGCATCCTGACGAATGTTGGCCGCATCTGCCGTGAGCACTTCGTCGCCGGCCAACACGAAGTCGCGGGCCAAAAAGCTCGCAAACACCGAGACGTCGATGCTGTCGTCGTAGTCGTTGAGGAAGTTGCGCTTCACGTTGTGAACAGTGTGGTGCGTGTAGGTGGTTTCGATCTCGTTGCCGAGAAACAGTCCGCCACTGTTGCCGTTGCCGTTGCACGCCATGACGATGTTGTTGCGGTACAGGCCGCCCACGTTGCTGCAGTCGCCATCGCAAAACGACGAGGTCGCACCGGCATCGCCCGAGAAGATGCCGCGGCGCGTGTTGTTGTCGTTGACGTGCTTTTCGCAGACCACGAGGTTCTGCTCGACGACGAAGTCCCGCGCCGCCATCTTGAGGTAGATCGCCGAGGCGTGCCGCGCGACCGACGGCGGCGCCACCAGATCGACAAAGCGGTTGCGGCGCACGACGTGGCGATCGCCGCCATCGATGTTCAGCTGGTTGTGCGGCACCGCTCCGCCAACGGCGTGGGTGTAGCGAAACACATTGTCGATGAACCACGCTTCGTCGGGCCACTCGGTGGTGCCGTTGACGTCGCTGCCGTTGAGCTTCACGGCACTCTTGAAGTCGGTGACGCGGTTGCCACGCAGGGTGGTGTGGCTGCCAGCACCAACGATGTGAAACGCGTGCTCGTTGGCGCCGTCGTTGCTGTCGACGCAGGCACCGACGATCTCGAGGTCCAAAAAGGTCCAGTGCGGCGCGTTGACCTTGAAACCCTCGGTGGCGCAAAAGCGGATCGAGGCACCGCGCGGTGTTGCTGAGCGAACAAAGATCGGCGCGGCAGGGGTGCCAGCAGCATTCAACGAAATGTTTTGCGCGACGTCGTAGCTGCCGTCGGCCAACACGATGTCGTCGCCCGGTTGTGCTGCAGCGATGGCGGCCAGCAATGCAGTGGGTGTGTCGACATCGACCCGGCGCAGACCTGGCGGGACCGGGCCATCGTCGACGGCTTCGCCTTCGCCTTCACCTTCACCTTCGCCTTCGCCTTCACCCTCGCCTTCGCCCTCGCCTTCACCAACTTCGCCTTCACCCTCACCTTCACCTTCGCCTTCGCCTTCACCCTCTCCGCCAATGCCTTCAGCAGGCACGTCGGCACAGGCCGACGACACCACAACACAGACCGAGGCAACAACGAGAGTGCACACGCGCTTCATGGCGTCGAAGTAGCACGTACGATCAGCCGTGGCTCAGATGAGTCAGGCGGATGTCTTCGACGGTGCTGATGATCGGCTGCAGCCGTTGCACCACGACCCGCGCCGACAACGGCAGCCCCGAACGCTCCAGCGCCAACTGCAACGGCACCACCCGCTGTGCGGGCTCGCTGGGGGCGATCGAATCCACGAACGCCAACAGCCGCGCCATCGTTGAACTCTCGGGCCCGATCTGGTGGTGGGTCGCGATCGCCGCAACGACGTCAGCGCCCAGACCCAGCTGCCCCAAAATGCGCTCGCCCACCCACGGATGCAGGCGACGAACCAGCAGGTAGGCCACCACATCGGCGCACGGGCGTTGGTCGCGCTGGCCCGCAATCTCGTCGACGATCACCATCCCGCCCGCCGCATGCAGCAGACCCATGAGCGCTGCGGGCCCTGGCGGCAGCCCGAGCTCTTTGGCCAAAATGCGCGCGAGTGCCGAGGTGGTGCGCCCATGACGCAAGATGCGCTCGAGCACCGGCAGGAAGCGGCCACGGCGCGCCACCTTCGACGAGATCGCCACGTCGTAGGCGACCTGACGCACGCCTTCGGTCCCCAGGCGCACCAGGGCGTCTTTGATGTCGCTGGGTCGACTGGCAGGCGCGAAGGCCGCCGAACCAGCAATGCGCATCACCGTGGTGGCGACGGCGGGATCTTGCACCGCGACTTTGGCGAGCGCGTCGAAGCTGACTTCGCGCGCGTTCGTGAGATTGAGCAATTCGAGCGCACGCTCGGGCATCAGCGGCGTGCGCAAACGACCACCACGCACGGCACCAACGACGCGGGCCAACAGCGGCGGTGCACGACTGTCGATGCCGGCGAGTTCGGCGGCCACCTGTTGCAGCAGCTCATCTTGCTCGACGTTGGGCGGCTCGGTGTCGGCGAAGACTAGAGCCATGCAGCGACCCGGCGTCCGGCCAGATCGTCGTGTGTCCGGCGTTCACGTCGACGTGCGTCGCTGTCGGCGTCGTCTTCGCGGCGTTCAACGATCCGCAGCATCGACTGGTGCTGCAACGTGCGCTGACGGTGCTCTTCCTGGCTGTCGGCCACCTGCTGCTCACACGTGGTCAGCGTTTTGCGCGCGTCGACGACACGACGTTCCGCAGCGCGCGAAGCGCGTTCGTACAGGTCGAGCATGTCAACACTGGTGGCGATGGTGGGCACGGCATCGCGCGCGGCGACCGCAGCGGCCATCTCGGTAGCAACAGCCTCGCGTCGACGACGGTGGGCAGCAAGCTCGAGGGCGGCGGCGTCGCGTTGCTTCTCGCGCAGATCAACAACGGCTTTCAATGCACACACCTGATCACCTCCAACTCCTCACATCGTCGACGAGCAACAGCGCTTGAGCAGATCCGCGATCGCGGAGACCACAAACGCCAACACCCCAAAGCCCGCGACCGGCGCGGACCATGGGGTGCAGGCAACGCTGACGACCAAACGCGCAGGGCGGTCGTCGTCAGGAAAGCTGGTTCAGCGTTTTGCTGGCGAGGGAACTTTCCTCGCCTGCCTCAGCGACAAACCGCAAAGCGGGTTTCTTCGAGGTGTTCTTCGAGGCTCAATCGTCGAGGATCGCGGCGCGCAGGCGCTCGATAAGGTCGCGGTGCAACTGGCACACGCGCGACTCGGTGACGCCGAAGATCTGGCCGATCTCACGAAGCTTGAGCTGGTCGACGTAGTAGAGCGAGAGCACCTGCTGTTGCTTCGTCGAGAGTTCCGAAATCGCCGCCGCCAGACGCGTGCGGAGTTCGCGCTGCTCGATGTTCACGCCGGGCTGGTGGTCGGTGCTGGCGATGTTGGCCTCGTCGAAGGCCGGGCCACGCTGCACGTCGGCGCGATCGATGTCGGTGCGCATGCGCTCCATCGCGGTGATCGTCATGCCAAGGGCTTCGGCGAGCTCGGTGGCCTCGGGCGCGCGGCCCAGGCTGTTGTTGAGGCGATGACGCTCGGTCTCGAGGCGCTTGCGCTTGCTGCGGGCCGAGCGCGGCATCCAATCCATCTCACGAAGCTGGTCGAGGATGGCGCCGCGGATGCGGATTTCGGCGTAGGCGCTGAAGCGGTCGCAGCGGCTGGGCTCGTAGCGCGCAAACGCGTCCACAAGGCCGAGCGTGCCCGCACCCACCAGTTCGCTGGCGTCGACGCTCGACGGCAAACGGCGGGCCACCTGGCGCGCCACACGCCACACCAACGGGAGGTGGTCCTCAATCAGGCCGAGGCCCACGGTGGTGGTGGGAGCAGCGGCGGGAGCGGTGGTGGCGGCGGTGGTCAGCATGCCACCACTACTGCAGTCGCTGTGCCACACGCGCTCACAGCACCTGCGCGCAGCACGATGCGGAGCTCGCGCAGACCCCATGGGTATTTCTCGACACGGGGTCGTGTAGGGCGAGGTGAAACTGACCCTGTAGGACAAACACCGACGACGTCGTCGTGGGGTGCACCGTCGTCAATCTGGCGGCGCGTCAGATCTGCTGAAGTTTCCAACGAGCGCACCGATGAACTTTCACACGGCGAGCACGCATCACGCGCTGCTCAAGCGGAGGTGATCGTGAGTCTGATTTCGTCTCTCTATGTTGGTCAAAACGGTCTCTCGACGACCAGCCTCGACCTCGGAATCATCGGCGACAACATCGCCAACGCCGGCACCATCGGCTTCAAAGCGGGCCGCGCGTCGTTCGCGGATCTGATCGGCGAAAGCATCACCGGTGGCAGCGGCCAGATCGGTCTCGGCACACGCCTGGTGTCGGTGCAGAAGATCCTCACGCAGGGCTCGCTCAGCACCACGGGTGTCAACACCGACCTTGCGGTGTCGGGCAGCGGCTTGTTCGCGGTGCGCACCAACGACGGCATCGCGTATACGCGCAACGGCCAGTTCACCCTCGACAACAACGGCTTCATGGTCGACCTGCAGGGCAACCGCGTGCTCGGCTTTCCGGCCGATGCTGCCGGCGTCATCAACGGCAACCTCGGCGATCTCCAACCCGGCCAGGCCACCGCACCGCCGCGGCAAACGACGACGGTGACCGTGCGCGCCAACCTCGACTCAACCGACGCGGTCACTGCTCCGTTCAATCCGCTCGACCCGCAAGCAACGAGCAGCCACTCGGCCCCCACGCAGTTGTTCGACTCGCTCGGTCGCCCCATCGACGCCACGATCTTCTTCTCGAAGGTCGCTGACGGCTCGTGGGAGTACAACGTGATGACCGACGGCGCGAACCAGACCGGTGGCACGCCTGGTGTGCTCACGCAGATCGGCAGCGGCACGTTGACGTTCAACACCGACGGTGAGTTCGTCGACACCACGGTCGCCACCGACAACTTCCTGCCGCTGGGTGCCACCACCCCGCAGCCCTTGACCATCGACTTCGGCTCGCCGCTGTTGGCGGGTGGCGATGGCACCGGCATGACGCAGTTCGCCCGCGCGAGCTCGACGTCGTTCATCGGTCAGGACGGCTTCGCCTCGGGTGACCTCGCCAGCGTGGCGATCGGCACCGACGGCATCATCACCGGCACGTTCACCAACGGCCAAACGCAGTCGCTCGGGCAGGTGGGCCTCGCCAACTTCCCCGCCGCCGACAACCTCGACCGCATCGGCAACAACCTGCTGCGTCAAACCAACGGTTCGGGCGAACCCAACATCGGCGTGCCCGGCACCGGTGGTCGTGGTCGCTTGTTCGCAGGCACCCTCGAGCAGGCCAACGTCGACGTCGCCACCGAACTGGTCCGCATGATTGTTGTGCAGCGCAACTTCCAGGCGAACAGCAAGACCGTGTCGACGGCCGACTCGATGCTCTCGGAACTCATCCAGCTGAAGCGCTGATGCCGCAATGACAGCGCCGTCGTGATGACGGCGCTGTTGTTGTTGCTGCGGGCTGCATCGCACAAGGAAGCACACCATGGTCTCCAGCGTTTCTTCATCGTCTTCGTCTGCCGGCCCCCCGACGACCACCGCCACCGGCAACGATTCGAAGCTCGGCAAAGACGCCTTCGTGAAGCTGCTGCTCACGCAGTTGCAGTCGCAAGATCCCACCGAGCCGCAGAAGAACGAGGCGTTCATCGCCCAGCTCGCGCAGTTCACCACCATCGAGCTGATGGAGAAGCAAGCTGGTCATCTCGAGTCGCTGCTCGTCGCCCAGGCGGCGGGCAACCAGACCGCGGTTGCTGGGCTTGTGGGCAAGGACGTGTCGTTCAGTGCTGACACCATCACCACCAAGACCGCGGGCGAGACGCGCGACCTCTCGGTGCAGTTGCCGTCAAACGCCAACAACGTGCTCGTGAGTGTGCTCGACAAGGACGGCAAGGTGCTGCGCACGATGCAGATCGGTCCGCGTGCGGCGGGCAAGAGCGACTTCACGTTCGACGGGCTCGACGCCAGCGGCAACCCGCTGCCTCCAGGCTCGTACACGCTCAAGCTCGTCGCTGACCAGAACAAGACCGCCGTTGAAGGCAGCATCTTGCAGACCGGATCGGTCACCGGTGTGTCGTTCGCTGAAGGTGTCGCCCAACTGCTCGTCAACGGCGAACGCATCGGCCTGCCCGACGTGTTGGAGATCAACGAACGCCCCGCCGGCTGAGGCACCACGCATGGTCATGGTCGACGACAACACGAACCTCGACGCGCAGCGCTTGCTGCGCGTTGTTTCGTTTGTGCACACGTTTGACGACGTCAGCGTTGTTGCTCACACCGGCGATGTGTTGACGGCGGTGCCGCTCGTCGTCGTCGTCAACGACACATTCCTGACGGTGTCGGCCGTATGACATCGACGTCGCTGCACCCGATCACATCGCAACGCCACGTCGAGACCTCGACGACGATGGCCCGAGATTTGAAGAGCACAAGAGATATGGACCAGCAGCAAAGCTTCTACGGCCGTACCTCGCGTGAAGCCCTCGCAGCGGTGAAGCGCACTCTTGGCGACGACGCGGTGATCATCGCGACCCGCGAACGCCGCGACGATCCCGCCCGACGCTTCGAGATCGAAGCGGCCCGCGGTGAGTCGCCGACGTCGGCGGCGTTGCCTGTCGCCCCCGCAACGTCGGCCGCCGCGCGCTACATCACGCCGCCATCGATGCCACCAGCACGCGCGGCAAAGGCTTCGCTCTCCTCGTTGGCGACGACGTCGAATGAGCCGATGTCAGCGTCGATGTCGGCCTTGTTGCCGCCGCGCGGGGCTGGTGCTGTCGACAACCGGGTGCTCGAGAACCTCGAGCGTGCCGGCCTCGACGCGATGGTGCGGGCACGCCTGCTCGATCGCTGTCGGCGGTTGCAGCTCAGTGGCAGCGAACCGGTCGAGGCGTTGCGCAAGACCATCGACGAGATCGCCACGCCGACGTTGGCGCCGTGGCAGACCACGATTGGTCAACGCCGCCTGGTTGGTTTCGTGGGCCCCACGGGTGCGGGCAAGACGACGACGATCGCGAAGGTGGCCGCACAAGCGCTGTTGCACCGTCGACGGGTCGCGTTGATCACCACCGACACCTGGCGTGTGGGTGCCACCCAACACCTCGCGCGCTACGGCGAGATCATGGGGCTCGCGACGTACGTCGCCGAGAACGAAGACGAACTCCTCGACGCGGTCGACCACGCGCGCGCCGCCGACCTCGTGCTCATCGACAGTGCTGGACGTTCACCGCGATCGCTGCGTGACGGCGTGCAACTGCACATCGTCAAGGGTGTTGAGGTGCATCTGGTCGTGCCGGTCACAGCGAGTGCAGCCCAGCTCGGCACGTGGCGCACCCGACACCGCAGCGATGACCCGTGCGCGTTGATCGCCACCAAGCTCGACGAGGCCGAAGGCCTGCAGGAAGTGGGCGGCGTGCTCAACAGTGCGGCGATCCTGGGTCTACCTCTCGCCGCAACAGCCGATGGTCAAACGGTGCCCGATGACATCGCCCCATTCGACAGCGCGACGCTTTGGCGACGCCTGGGAGGACAACGATGAGCCCCGCTGTTTCATTTGACCTCGACAACCAGGCGCAATCGCTGTCACGGCTGGCGCGACCACCACCGCGCATCGTCAGCATCGTCAGCGGCAAAGGCGGTGTGGGCAAAACGTTCGTGTCCACCAGCCTCGCGCTGATCGCCGCCCAAACCGGCAAGCAGGTGCTGCTGATCGACGGTGACTTGTCGCTCGCCAACGTCGACATCGCCCTCAACGTCAAAACCAAACACCACCTCGGTGATGTGATCGCCGGTCGCGTCACGCTCGCCGAAGCCATGGTGCCCGGCCCCCAGGGGTTGTTCGTCCTGCCTGCCAGTGCCGGCGTCGCCGAGCTCGCCAACATGAGCGACGACGACCAACGCCGGCTGCTGGGGGCCTTGCGCACACCCCTCACACCGTTTGACCTCGTCGTCATCGACTGCGGTGCCGGTGTAGGCGACACCGTGATCTTCTTCGGCCGTGCCGCCCACGAAAGCGTGGTGGTGCTCACCCCCGAACCCACCGCCCTCGCCGATGCGTACGCGACGATCAAAGTTTTGGCGACGAAGGCTGGCGTCAGTACCATCGACGTCATCGTGAACCAGGCTTCTGAAACCGCTGCCCGCGATGTCTTCAAGCGCTTGTCGGGCGTCGTCGGACGCTTTTTGCCCACGAACCTGCGCTACGCCGGCAGCGTGCCCCTCGACGACGCGGTGCGCGCGGCCGTGTTGGCCCGTCAGCCCGTCATGATCGGCCATCCCGAGAGTGCCGCCGGCCGCGCCATCGACCTCGTCGGTAAAGCGTGGCTGCGCACCAAGGGCGATGGCCGCATCGGGCTGTTGGGGGCCGCTGCATGAGCGCCTCGCCGCCGCCGACCACGCACCGCGCGGTATCGCGCTACCAGGTCGAAGCCGCGGCTCGTCCCGAGGAGCAGTTGATACGCACGCATGCGCGGCTGTTGGAGCGGCACGCCCGCAGCATGGCGGCACGCACGGGCATCGACGCCGAAGAATTCTGGGCCGTGGGCGCGATGGCCTTGATCGACGCCGCCGCCCGCTACGACGCCACACAAGGCGCCAGCCTCGAAACCTTCCTGGGCCACCGCGTGCGCGGCGCGATGCTCGACGAGGTGCGGCGCCTGGATCGCCTGCCACGTCGTCTGCGCCAACGGGTGCGTCGTGTGGTGGATGCGCACGAACGCTTGAGCCGCGAAGGCGACCCGAGTGTTGCCGACGTGGCCGAAGCGGCGGGCGAAAGTGCCGACGACACCACCTGGGCGCTGCAGTTGGCGTCCCCCCACGTCGACGCGGCGGCCTTCGACCTCGTCGACGACGAGCCTTCCCTTGAAGCCTTCTTGATGCACAGCGAAGCGCTCGAAGCGGTCACGGCGGCGATTGAGCAGCTGCCCGATCGCCTGCGCTTGATCGTGTCGTTGCGCTACGTCGAAGACCTGCCGCAAAAAGACATTGCCCGCATGCTCGACGTCAGCGAGGCGCGCATCTCGCAGTTGTTGCGCACCGCCGTTGCCAAGCTCACCGCCACGCTCGCGGGCTGAGATCGCCGACGACGCGTCCGGACGCGCTCACGCGCACATGCACCCACACCCTCAAAACACGCTGGAAGGCCGCAGGCATGCGGCTTGACGCGCCGCTTCATCCGGGCGCAGGCTCCGGCCGTCTGTGAGGAGTTGTTGATGAAGTACCGCCTTCTCTCGCCCGGCCCGACCCCAGTTCCTGAGCGGGTCCTGACCGCGATGGCCAACCCCATCCCCCACCACCGCACGCCGGCCTTCGAGGCCACCTTCGCCGCGTGTCGCGAAGGACTGCAGTGGTTGTTTCAGACGAAGCAGGAGGTGCTCACGCTGTCGTGCTCGGGCACGGGTGCCTTCGAAGCCGCGTACCAGTCGCTGCTGTCGCCTGGTGACGTCGTCATCACGGTGGCCGCCGGCAAGTTCGGCGAGCGCTGGGGCAACATGGCGAAGGCCTTTGGCTTTCAGCCGGTGATCGTGGATGCGCCGTGGGGCGAAGCCGTCACCGTCGACGCCGTGAAGGCCGCCCTTGATGCGCACCCCGACGCGAAGGCCGTGGTGGTGTGTGCGTCGGAAACATCGACGGGTGTTCGTCATCCGTACGAGGCCATCGCGGCCCTCGTGAAAGACAAGCCCGAGTGCTTGATGATGGTCGACGCCATCACCGCCCTTGGCGTGTGGGACATCAGCCCCGAACGCGACGGCATCGACGTGCTCGTCACCGGTTCGCAAAAAGCACTCATGCTGCCGCCGGGCCTGGCGTTCGTGACGTTGTCGGAGAAGGCCTGGGGCCGTGCCGACGTCGCCAAGAGCGCGCGCTACTACTTCGACCTCAAGAAGGAGCGCAAAAACCAGAAGCTCAACCAGACCAGCTACACGCCTGCGGTGTCGTTGATCGGCGGCCTGCACGAAGCGCTCAAGATGATGCAGGAAGAGGGCTTGCCCGAGATCTTCGCGCGTCATGCGCGCCTCGCTGCCGCCACCCGTGCCGGTGTGAAAGCCCTGGGCCTCGAGCTGTTTGCGAAGTCGCCTGCCGACAGCGTGACCAGCGTGTTGCAGCCCGCGTCGCTCAAGCCCGACGCCGTCTACAAGGGCCTGATGACCCGCGCGAACATCACCATCGCTGGTGGTCAAGACGCGGTGAAGGGCAAGATCTTCCGCGTCGCCCACCTCGGCTACTACGACGAGCTCGACATCATCACCGTGCTCGGCGCGATTGAAATCGTGCTGCGTCAAGACGGCTACACCGACTTCACGCCGGGTGCAGGCGTTGCTGCCGCGAGTGCGGTGTTGGCCGCAGGCTTCGTGAAGAAGGCCGCTCCGGCTGTTGCAGGCGGTGCCGCATGACAGCACCTGTGTTTCGCGTGTTGGTGAGCGACAAGCTCGACGCCAAAGGTGTGAGCGCGTTGCAGGCGGCAGGTCCGGCCATCGCTGTCGACGTCAAAGTGGGTCTGAGCCCGGCAGACCAGGCGGCGATCATCGGCGAGTACGACGGCTTGATCGTGCGCAGCGCCACGAAGGTGAACGCGGCACTGCTCGAGCATGCGGCGAAGCTGAAGCTCGTGATTCGCGCGGGCATCGGGGTCGACAACATCGACATCCCGGCGTGCAAAGCGAAGGGCATCGTCGTCGAGAACACCCCCGCGGGCAACGTGGTGTCGGCGGCCGAGCAGGCCATCGCGCTTCTGCTGTCGCTCGCGCGTCAGGTGCCGTTGGCTTCGCAAACGACGAAGAGCGGCGTGTGGGAAAAGTCGAAGTTCATGGGCGTGGAAATCACGAACAAGACCCTCGGTGTCATCGGCACGGGCAACATCGGCAGCGTCGTCATCGACCGCGCTCGCGGCCTGCGCATGAAGGTCATCGCGTTTGATCCCATGCTCACCGCCGAGAAGGCCGCGGCCCTTGGCGTGGAGCAGGTCTCCCTCGACGATCTGCTCGCGCGCGCTGACTTCATCACCATGCACGTGCCCCTCGTGGCGGGGACCAAACACCTGCTCAACGATGCGGCATTCGCCAAGATGAAGAAGGGTGTGCTGCTCGTGAACGCCGCGCGCGGCGGCATCATCGACGAGGACGCCCTGGGGCGCGCCATCGACGCCGGCATCGTGCGCGGTGCCGCCCTCGACGTGTTCGAGGTCGAGCCCGCCGCCAAAGACCACCCGTTGTTTGCGCGTGAGCAGGTCATCGCCACGCCACACCTGGGAGCCTCGACGTTCGAAGCCCAGGTCAACGTCGCCGTCGAAGCGGCCGAGCAGATGATCGCCTTCGCCACGTCGGGTGCGACGAAGAACGCCTTCTGAGACGAAGCACGATGGCCGCTGCTGCGTGCTGAAGAACCGGGTGCCCACCGCACCCGGTTTTTCGTTTGCAAACGAGTCAGCTGGCTTGAGCTGCGTCGGGTCCGGCGGCCCAGCGCTGTAGGCACTCGGCGCGGTAGGCGAAGAAGGTGCCGGCCTCGAGAGCGGCTCGCGCGCCCTTCATGATGTCGAGGTAGAACGCGACGTTGTGCAGGCTGCCGAGCCGGTAGAACAACAACTCGCCGGCGTTGAACAGGTGCCGCAAATACGCGCGCGAGAAGGTGCGGCAGGTGTAGCAGGAGCAGGCTTCGTCGAGCGGGCGGTCGTCGGCGCTGTAGCGCGCACTCTTGATGCTGAGCTTGCCGCGTGACGTGAACATCGTCGCGTTGCGCGCGTTACGCGTCGGCATCACGCAGTCGAACATGTCGATGCCGCGAGCGATGCCGTCGAGCAGGTCTTCGGGCGTGCCCACGCCCATCAGGTAGCGCGGCTTGTGACGGGGCAGGTGCGGGGTCGTCGCCGACAACGCCACCATCATGTCTTCCTTCTTCTCGCCGACACTCAGGCCGCCCACGGCCCAGCCGAACAGGTCGTGCTCGCCGGTGAGGGTCTTGGCGTGTTGCTCGCGCAGGTCGGGATGAATGCCGCCCTGCACGATGCCGAACAGGCGGCTCGAGTCGCGGGTCATTGCGGTGTTGCTTCGGCGCAGCCAGCGCGTGGTGCGGTCCATCGCGCGTTGCACGATGTGTTTGTCGGCGTCACCGGGCGGGCATTCGTCGAAGGCCATGATGATGTCGGCGCCCAACAACATCTGCACGCGCATGCTCTCTTCGGGCGTCATGCGGTAGCGCTTGCCGTCGAGGTGGCTGGCGAAGGTGACGCCGTCGTCGTCGATCTTGGCCAACGCTTTGCCGCGGGTCCCTTGCGACAACGAGAACACCTGAAAGCCGCCGCTGTCGGTGAGGATCGGCTTGTCCCACGCCATGAATTTGTGCAGCCCACCGCGGGCCGCCACCTGCTCAGCGCCGGGGCGCAGCATGAGGTGGTAGGTGTTGCCCAGCAGGATCTGGGTGTTGACGGCGTGCAGGTCGTCGGGGGCCAGGGCCTTCACGCTGCCAGCGGTGCCCACGGGCATGAAGATCGGCGTTTCGATCACGCCATGGGGGGTGGTGAGCCGACCTCGTCGCGCAGTGCCCACAGCACCGGGGCCGGGCACAGCAGAGGGGTCGGTTTCTTCAGCGAGGAGGTCGAAGGCAAACACCGTCGCTGCATGACGGCGACTTCGGCTTCGGTCAACGCACCATCCAGATCTGCCGCCGGATTCGCACGCAAAGTCAACGTGTTGCGGGCGCTCTCTTGCAGCGGCGTGCACGAATTCGCGAGCGCTGCGGCGGTATCTGTGATGCGCGTTTTGGTGGTCGACACAGAAACCACGGGCCTGTCGCCCGACGCCGACCGGCTCATCGAGCTGGGCCTCGTGCTGCACGACAGCCACGACGGCGGCGTCGAGGTCGGCGCCTTCGACGTGCGCATCAACCCGGCCCGCGCCATCCCCGCTGAAGTCACGTCGCTGACAGGTCTGTCAGCCAGCGACGTGGTCCGCGGTGTCGACGAGCGCGCTGCGCTGACGATGCTGTCGGCGTGGATGCAGGTGTGCGACGTCGTCGTCGGCTGGAACGTCGCCTTCGACCGCAACATGCTCACCGCCGCCGCCGCCCGCACCGGCACCACCCTGCCCGCGCGTCCGTGGCGCTGCGCCTGCGAGGTGGCGCGCGCGGCCCACCCCGAGTGGCCGCGGCACCGGCTCATCGACGCCGTCACCACCCTGGGCATCGAGGTGGCCCCCACCCACCGTGCCCTCGACGACGCCCGCGCCACCCTCGCCGTCTGGCGCCGGCTGGTGCCCGCCACACCGTCGTCGCCGCCGCCGCAGGTCAGCGCGGCCCCGAAAACCCCCGCTCCCGCAGCGCCAGTGCCCGCGTGGCGCCGTTTGTTTGCCTGAGTGCGCCCCAATTGATTCGGCGGGGAAGTTTCCCCGCCCGCCCCTCAAGAGACTCGCCTCGGCGAGAAACCGCAAAGCCGGTTTCTCTTCGAGGCTCGAGGCGGTCGAATGGCCGGGGTGCTGTCTCGACGCTTGTGGCGCGTTTACGGCCTGTGTGCGGTTGTTGATGGTCGCCGCGGAGGTTGCCGATGGGTGAAACGTCCACGCTCGACCAGGCCCCGCTGCTGGAGGGCAACGCCCCCCGGGCCATCGTGGTCGACGACGACCGCACCGTCCGCTTCGTCGTTGGTCGCGTGCTGCGCGCGGCGGGCTACGCCATCGAAGAGGCCGAAACCGGTGCGGCCGCCCTGCGCCTCGCGCAAACGTCGCCGGCATTGCTCGTGGTTGATGTGCACCTGCCCGACATGTCGGGTCTGGCCGTGTGCCGCGCCATCTGCGCCGGGCAGCCCGAGTGCGCCGTGCTGGTGCTCACCGGCAACGACGACCCGCGCACCGTGGCATCAGCGTTGAGCACCGGGGCCGACGACTGCCTGCACAAGCCCGTCGTCGCCGAGGTGCTGGTGGCGCGCGCCCACCGCGCCGTCACCCACGCCGCGCAGCGGCGGGCCCTGCAGCAGGCCCGCACAACACTCAGCGACCTCGAGCGGTTGCTGCCCGCCTTGCACGCCAGCGCCGCACTACCGGTGCGCGAGCTGCTGCGACGCCCACGGGCTTGATGAGCAAAAAGAGATCGACCCCGAAGGGGTCGATGGTTCATGCAGCGCAAAGCTCCGACGGGAAGCTCACGGTGCGCAGGTGTCGGCGTTGACGTAGCCATCGTCGATGCTGCCGTCTTCGTTGAACAAGACGAGGGTGGCGCAGCGGTCTTCGACCTTGATCGCGCAGTCGCAGGTGTAGTCGCAGGAGCTCTCGACCAGCTCGACATCGACGAGACCTGCCGCGTCGTCGACACGCTGGCGATCGACAAGCACGCACACGTCGGTGCACGAGGTGACGTCGTCGACGCTGCAGCCGGGGAAGCTGTCGGGCGGCACCAGACAATCGCCAAGGCGGCCGATGACGGCGCAGCCCTCGCCGTTGATGAAGAACGCTTCGCCTTCGCCTTCGCCTTCCCCTTCACCTCCGCCTTCACCCGCAACGCGGCAGTCGCAGCCCACCACCTCGTTGATCGTGGTGCAGGTGCCCACCGTGGGTGCCGGTGCAGGCAACGGCTCGCGCAGGGCTGCCACAAACTCGTCGCAGCGATCGCTGCAGGCGGCTTTGTCGGCCTCATTCTCGCAGGCGAGCTCATCAGCGGGGCTGGTGGCGATCGAAGCAAGGGTGCCCAGGGCGAACAAGACGGAGACAAGAAGACGGCGCATGCGCAGACCTTGCCCGAGATCTCCTCGACCGCAAGCGAAGCGCGAACCATCTGGCAGACTGCGCCGCATGCTTCGTCGCCTGTGATCGCGCTGTTTGTCGTCGGGGTCCAGGCATCGATCGCGTCGGTCCCGCAGCAGCCTCAAGAGTACGGCTTCGCGAGTTCCTTCGGCGCAAACCCGCTCGTGGTGCCCATCGCGCTCGACCCATCGCAGCGCCGGGTGCGCCTGCGCGTCACCCTCGACCGCGCAAACGTCGAGTTTGACGGCACTGCACACCTCGGGCTCGACGTCACCGCCCGCTTCGACGAGGTCGCCAACACCATCCCCGCCCGCGTTCGTGCTGGTCTGTTGGCGCCTGATGAGGTCGACACGACAGAACTCGGCCTGCTCACCTTTGTCTCGCCCGAAGAAACGCACCGACCTGTCAGGGGAGTTCGTCGCCGACGTACTGCTGGTGCGCGAAGACGACGGCGAAGGCATCGTCTCGCTCACACTGACGGTCTTTGGCGATCTCATTGTCGAGGACCAGGTATCGTTGGGCGAGACGAGCCCGGTACTCTCCGTCGAGCAGCTCCCCGACGACAGCACCTGACGACGACACGCGCCCCAAAAAAACATCGACCCTTACGGGTCGATGTGTGTGTGCAGCAGCGACGTGCTCAACCGAGGTGTTCGAGGGCGGCCTTGCCGCGCGACTCGTCGACCGCGATCCGCGGCGCGTCGATCCAAAAGCCGTCGAGGTCGTAGTAAGCACGCGCACTCTGCATGAAGATGTGCACGACCACCGGGCCGTAGTCGACGATGACCCAGTTGCCCTGCTCGAGGCCGTCGGTGCTGAGGGGCTGCTTACCGCGACGACGAAGCTCGTCGACGATGTTGCGCGCCACCGCCTGCGCCTGACGCTCCGAGGCCGCTGCTGCGATCACAAACTGGTCGGCGTAGCTGGTGAGCTCGGCCACCTGCAGAATGACGACGTCGTCGGCCTTCTTCTCGAGCGCCAACGCCGCGCAAATCTGCGCGAGGTCGAGCGAGGCATCGCCGGGCACAAACGGCACCGCGGGCTTCGCCGACTTCTTGGCCGGGGCCACAAACACCGCGTCGAACGCATCGCCCATGGCGTCGTCGAGGGCGTCGTCGACGTCGTCACCGCTGTCGGCCGGCACCACGGTCACTGCCGCGCGCTTGCTGGCGGGAGCGATGTAGCCGTCGACGTTGAGCGGCTTCTTCTTCGGCGGCAAGGCGATCGCACCATGACCGACGTCGCTGGCGGTGGCCAGGTACGACATCGCCTCGGGCGACAACTTCACCTTCGACGGGGACGCGGCTTTCGCAGCCGGCTTCTTCGTCGTGGCCTTCTTCGCGACCTTGGCGACCTTCTTGGCCGCGGTCTTCTTGGTCGCCTTCTTGGCAACCTTCGCGACCTTCTTCGCTGCGGTCTTCTTGGTCGCCTTCTTGGCCACCTTCTTCGCCGCGGTCTTCTTGGTCGCCTTCTTGGCCACCTTCTTCGCCGCGGTCTTCTTGGTCGCCTTCTTGGCCACCTTCTTCGCCGCAGTCTTCTTCGCCGCGGTCTTCTTCGCCGCCTTCTTCACGACCTTCTTGGTCGCGGCCTTCTTCGTTGCCTTCTTGGTCGCGGCCTTCTTGGTCGCCTTCTTGGCGACCTTTTTGGCAGCGGCCTTCTTGGCAACCTTCTTGGTCGCGGTCTTCTTGGTCGGCGAGGCTTTTTTCTTCGTAGGCATTCAGGGCTCTTTCATCGCGCGTCGAAGGCGCAGGCGCAGGCGTGGCGCGGGTTGCCCCGCGCGTTGTCCGCACCTTTCAGGCGTCGTCGCCCAGGGCGTCGGCGGCTTCGGAATACATGGCTTCAGCCATCTTGTGACTGGCAGCCTCAAGGCGCTTGATGGCTTCCTTGATGGCAGACACGTCGGGAGTTTCAAGGACGCGCTTGAGCTCTTCGAGGAAGACCACGATGTCCTGGCGATCTTGATCGCTCAGCACGTGGCCGTACTCCTCGAGGGACTTCTCGGCGGTGTAGATGAGGCCTTCGGCGTTGCCGCGCACGTCGGCGAGCTCGCGCTTCACCGTATCGCTGCTGCGGCTGGCTTCAGCGTCGGCAATCATGCGCTGGATTTCGTCTTCGGTCAGACCCGACGACGACGTGATGCGCACGCTCTGCTGCTTGCCGGTGCCAAGGTCGCGCGCGGTGACGTGCACAATGCCGTTGGCGTCGATGTCGAAGGTCACTTCGATCTGCGGCACACCACGCGGCGCAGGCGGAATGCCGACGAGCTCGAAGCGCGCCAACGTCTTGTTGTCGGCGGCCATCGGGCGTTCACCCTGAATGACGTGCACCGACACCATCGGCTGGTTGTCTTGCGCGGTCGAAAACACCATCGACTTCTTCGCCGGCACCGTCGTGTTGCGCTCGATGATCGGCGTGGCCACCGCACCCATGGTTTCAACACCAAGGGTCAGCGGCGTGACGTCGAGCAGCAGCACGTTTTTGACCGAACCGGTCAGAACACCGCCCTGCACCGCCGCACCGATGGCGACCACCTCGTCGGGGTTCACTTCTTTGTTCGGCTGGCGACCAAAGAACTCCGCCACCCGCTGCTGCACGCGGGGCATGCGCGTCATGCCGCCCACGAGGAGCACGTCGGTGATCTGGTCCTTTTTGATGCCCGAGTCCTTCAGGCACTGCTCGCACGGCTGCAAGCTGCGCTCGATGAGGTCTTCGGTGAGCGACTCGAGCTGGCTGCGGCTCATCGACATCACAAGATGCTTGGGACCCGTGGCGTCGGCACAGATGAAGGGCAGGTTGATGTCGGTCTCTTGCGACGACGACAGCTCGTGCTTGGCCTTCTCGGCCGCCTCACGCAGACGCTGCAGCGCCATCTTGTCTTTGCGCAGGTCGATGCCGGGGTGACCGCTTTGGAAGTCGTCGGCGAGGAAGTTCACGATCCGCTGGTCGAAGTCTTCGCCGCCCAGGTACGTGTCGCCGTTGGTGGCCTTCACCTCGAACACGCCGTCTTGCAGCTCGAGGATCGAAATATCGAACGTGCCGCCGCCGAGGTCGTACACGGCGATCAAGCCCTGCTTGTTGCCGCGCTTGTCGAGACCGTAGGCGAGCGCTGCCGCCGTGGGCTCGTTGATGATGCGCTTGACGTCGAGACCAGCGATGCGGCCCGCGTCTTTCGTCGCCTGGCGCTGCGAGTCGTTGAAGTAGGCGGGGACCGTGATCACGGCCTCGGTGACGGGCTCGCCGAGGTAGTCTTCGGCGGTGGCCTTCATCTTCGCGAGGATGATGGCCGACACCTCTTGCGGCGACATCGACTTGCCACGCGCCTCGACCCAGCTGTCGCCGTTGTCGTGGCGAACCACCTTGTACGACACACTCTTGAGCGCGCGTTCAACCTCGGGGGTTTCGAACTTGCGGCCAATCAAACGCTTCACCGACACGATGGTGTGCTCGGGATTCGTCACGGCCTGACGCTTGGCGATCTGGCCCACCAGGCGCTCACCAGGTTCGGTGATGGCGACGACCGAAGGGGTTGTGCGTGCACCTTCAGAGTTCGGCACCACCACCGCTTCTGTGCTCTCCATGAAGCTGACGCAGGAGTTCGTCGTTCCGAGGTCGATACCGATGATCTTGCCCACGTTGGTTTCGCTCCACCTCCCGACCTGTGGCCGGGGTTCGCCTCAAGGGCTGCACTGCTGAAATGTTGCAAAGGGCCAACGACGTCGTCGTCAGACCTGTTGTCGTCAGTTCTCGGGACCCGCCGACACAATCACCAGCGCTGGGCGCAGCAGGCGATCGTGCAACATGAACCCGCGCTGGTACTCCTCGCACACGTGCTGCGAAGGCACCTTGGCGTCGGCGCGCGAGCCCACAGCCTCGTGGCGCACCGGATCGAAGGGCAGGCCGTAGCTGTCGAAGCCGACGACGCCAAAGCGCGCCAGCGCATCTTCGAGCTGCTTGCTCACCAGACGCACACCGTCGACGAACAGCTTCGAAGCCTCGTCGCTCGGGGCGGCCAGCAAGGCGCGGCGAAGGTTGTCGATGACGGGGATGACCTCTTTGAAGGCCTTCTCGTTGCCGAACTTGATGGCGTCGTCTTTTTCGCGACCGACGCGCTTTTTGTAGTTCTCGAAGTCGGCCGAGACCCGGGTGAGGCGATCGAACATGTCTTTCGCCTCTTTTTGCGTCTGCCCGAGCACGTCTTGCAGCTCGCCTTTGGACTTCAGCAACGTTTCAAGCATGACCTGGTCCGCCGTCTTTTTCTGGGCGGGTGCCGCACGGGCGACGTCGTCACCGCTGGGCGGGATGTCGTCACCGGGCTCGAGGATTTCGACGGTCTCGCTGGCGGCATCGAGGTCGGCGTCGAACGTGACGTCAGCGCGTTCACGCTCCAGGCGTTCGACACTGGCGAGCGCGTCGCGGATGGCCTTGTCAGCGGCACTTTCTCCGGCGCCAGCCGAAGCACGATTCTGTACTTCCTTCTCAGTCATGGGCCGGACCTTGCCCTAATCGCTTGCCTTTCGGCAATGGCTGTTGCCGACCGTCGCAGCTCGACAGCGAAAACATTTGTCGCCGAGGGAACGGTTTTCAGGTCGGACACATGCACCGGCGCAAAAGTGACGTGGGCTGTCACTGCAGCTGCAAGACCGCCCCGCGCATGGGCCGCCCGCGCAACGCCGCCACCGACGTGCAATCCGCCGGCAGCGGCAGCTCGACGAGGCTCTTGATCCGCCGGCCCGCAGCACGCGCGCCAGCATCGGCGGCGGCCAACACCGTCTCGACGGGCACGTCGCGGTCGTTGCAGCTCAGCAACAACAGGCCGCCGTCGTCGAGGGCACTGCAGCCGTGTTCGGCCAGCTCCTCGAGGCTGTGACGCAGCACAAAGCGCGAGCCGTCTTTGCGCACGGCCTGGGTCGGGGGATCGCACACGACCACGCCGTAGCCGCCACGTTTGCGTGCGGCTTTGGCCAACACCTGCAGCGCGTCGTCGACGATGAAGCGGTGACCGCGCGGGTCAAACCCGTTGAGCGCCAGGTTGGTGGCCGACCACGGCGCGCACTTCTTCGCCATGTCGACGTGATCGACGCGCGCGGCGCCACCCACGGCCGCGGCCACGCCAAAGGCGCCGGCATGGGCGAACAAATTGACGACGACACGGCCCTTCGCCGCAGCCCGCACCAGACGTCGGCCTTCGCGTTGGTCGACAAACACGCCGCTGCCCACCGCGCGTTCGTCGGCGACACGCACCAAAAAGCGCAGCCCCGCTTCGTGCACGACGTGGGCCTCGGGCACGTCCCCCAACAGCACCTGCTGCTCGCTGGTACCTGCACCCGTGCGCAGCACCGCGACCACCGCCGTGACGCCGTCGAGGGCGGCCAGCCGCTTCGCGGTCTCGTGCAGGCGGGTGGGCCACGAGGTTGCCCACAACTCGAGGCGCACCACGTGGCCGTAGCGATCGGCCACAACGCCCGGCAGGCCATCGCCCTCGCCGTCGATCAGCCGACGCAGCGTGGTGGCCCCGGGCACGGCAAAGGCTGCGCGACGACGCAGCGCCTCGTCGACCAGCGATGGCACCAGGTCGACCGCGATGTGGCGGACGGGGCCGTCGTCGTCGTCACGACGGCCGCTGCGGGATTTCACGCTCGCCATGGGTCAGGCCGCGCGACGGTTGCTGCGCACGCGTTCGAGCACGGCATTGAGCATGGCTTCGGGGTCTTTGGGGAAGCCGTCGGCGAGCACATCAGCGACCAACGCGGGCTGCGGCAGCAGGCTTTGGGCCATGATGTCGTCGTCGCCAACCATCACGAGGTCGTCGGCGTCGACGGGCAGTTCGTCGGCCTCGGAGCCCGACACGCTCGCGCCCATGTCGATGTCGAGCTCGAGGCTCGGCATGCCCACGGGCGCGTCGGCCACCGCCATGAGTGGTGCGGTGGTCGCAGGGCCACCCCAACGCGGGTCGTCGCCGCTGATCGCTTCGACGGCGGGTGACGGTGCGCCCCAGCGCGGGTCGTCGCCGGTGATCGCTTCGGCGGCGGGCGATGGCGCGCCCCAGCGTGGGTCGTCGCCGCTGATCGCCTCGACGGCGGGCGAAGGAGCACCCCAGCGTGGATCGTCGCCGCTGATGGCTTCGACGGCGGGCGAGGGTGCGCCCCAGCGTGGGTCGTCGCCGCTGATGGCTTCAGGCGCTGCTTCGGGGGCTGCTTCAGCGACGACCTCGTCGGCACCCCAGCGTGGATCGTCGATGGCGATCGCGGCGGTCACGGGCTCGGCCACATCCGCAGCGACGTCGGTGACGTTGGTGACGTTGGTGACGTTGGCGTCGTCGGTGGTGCCCCATCGCGGGTCGTCGATGGCGATGGCCGACGCCGCCTCTTCGGCGATCACCTCGTCGACGACGACGTTGTGCTCGTCGACAACCACCTGCGCAGCCTCGATCGCATCGATCGCATCGGGCTCGATGGCCGGTGCCGGCTCAGGAGCCGCAGCGCCCCAGGCGGGAACGTCCTCGAGGTACATCGACGCCGTGATCTTCGACGGTGCGCCAACATCCTCCAGGTACATGTTGGCCGTGGCTTTTGTCGGCGCCTCGTCGTTGCTCGACTCCGGGCGGTGCGGCACCAACGTGACCGCGTCGTGGATGTTGGTCTCTTTGACGTCGTCGTCGGTCAACGACAGCGCCTGCTCAGCGATGGCCACGGCATCAGCCGTCACCGCAGGGGCTGCCGGTTCGTCGTCGACGATGGGCTCGACCACGATGCTGTGCTCAACCGCTTCGTCGCGCACGATCGCGGGAACAAAAGCAGGCTCGTCGTCGTCGGCGATGGGCTCCACCACGATGCTGCGCTCGACCGCTTCGTCGCGCAGGATCGCGGGCTCGGGGGCTCCAGCACGGTCGGCGGCTTCAGCGCGCACGATCGCTGGCACCACATCGCCGAAGTCGTCTTCGCGCATCGCGGCGGCGGGCACGAACTCCATCGTTTCATCGAGCGGATCGGCGCGCTCGGCGACGGGCTCAACGTGCTCGACGGGTGCATCGACGACCAGCGTTCCACCGACGACGTTGCTGCTGTCATCGCCGAGGTCGTCAGCGAGATCGATCGATGCGGCCAACGCCTCTTCGTCGATGGCGCCCACCGGTGCCGACGACGTCAACGCCGCGGCGCGCGGGCGGGCGTTTTTGAGTTCGATCAAGCGTTCAGCAACGAGCTCGTTGTCGGGGCGCTGGGCGAGCGCGCGCTCGTACAAGCCGATGGCCTCTTCGAGGTTGCCGGCGTTGGCAGCGGCTTCGGCTTCGGCTTCGAGGCTGGGGGCGGCCTGTGCGGGTTGGGCAGCAACGGCTTTGCCCTGAGCGGCCTCCTCGACGGCGAGCTGGTGCACTTCGGTCCAGCGGCGGTGAACCTCGGGCAGGCGCGGATCGTTGTTGGCCTGCAAGAGCGCGAAGCACTGCGCGAGGTCGCGCGTGGCGCTGGCGAAGTCGCCTCGGCGAACGTGTTCGTGGGCGGTTACCCACAGGGCTTCGGCCTGCTGCGTGGTCGGCGTCGTCATGGCGGCAGCATCGTCGGCGACGCGGCGGCAATCAACTTGTCGGTACACGTTCGACACGGCCTTGCTGCGGGTGGGTGCCACACGTACACCCCACGACATGACGCTGACGCCGTTGATGTCCCGCTGTCGTTCCTGCGACCACGTCTTCGACGCTGTCGACGCTGTCGACGCGCCGTTGCGGTGTCCGTCGTGTCAGGCGGTCACAGGCCCCCATCCGCAGGCGTCGCCGTTTGCGCTGTTGGGCGTGCCGGTGGCCTTCGTGCAGGACGCAGCAGCGTTGGAGCAGGCGTGGCTTTTACGCACGCGGCAGGTGCATCCAGATCGCTTCGCGAAGAAGCCCGACGTCGAGCGACGTGCGGCGGCCGAACAAAGTGCCGCGGTCAACGACGCGTGGCGCACGTTGAAAGAGCCCTTCGCGCGCGCGGTGTGGCTGCTGAAATCGCGCAGTGTCGTCGAGCCGGCCCTGCCGCAGGCGCGGTTGTTGGCGTTGATGGAAGCGCGTGAAGAAGCCGAAGAAAGTGCAAGCGGCAAAGCCCGCGTGGTGGCCGACACCGTCGCACGCTTCGAGTCGATCTTCGCGGTGGTGCAGCAGCGGTTGACGGCGGTCGACGTCGTGGGCTGGTCGAGCGTGCCGGTGGCGGAGTTGTCGCCGGTGGCCGCACAGTTGGCCGAGCTGCGCACGTTGGCGCGCTTGAGCGTCGATCTGGGCGGACCGGTGTTGGCAGCGCTCGCCGAGCGTTGAACGGTCGCGGTCGGCAACTTTCAGGGGGACACAGCGCATGCTCGTCAAGCTCAACAACGCTTTTTCAGGCGGACACATCGTCATCGGTGCGCCGTGGGGCATTCCGATTCGACTGCACTGGAGTGCCGTCCTGGGCGCGCTGTGGTTCACCCGCTTTTCGTTCATGCCTGCGGCGTGGGCGGCCTTCTTCGCGGTGATTGTCATCCACGAACTCGGACACGCCGCGGTGGTCCGTGGCGTCGGCAAATCGGTGACGCGCATCGAGGTCAACGCGCTTGGCGGTCTGTGCGAATGGCGCGGCGAAACCACCCACCGCCAACGTGTGGCCATCGCCTGGGGCGGCGTGCTTGCGCAGGCGGTGTTGCTCGCGGTGGCCCTCGTCGTCGTTCAGGTGTTTGGGCACGCCACCACGAATGCCTGGGCGCAAGTCGAAGACGTCGCGATCCGCGTCAACATGATCATCGCTGGTTTGAACCTGCTGCCCATCCCGCCGCTCGACGGCGCCACGGCGTGGCAGCTCGTGTTTGGTCCGCCCAAAGAGCCCACGCCCATCGAGCCGCGCCTGACCGGACAGCGTCCGCTCGTCATGCGTGAACCGCGCGCGGTGGTGATGACCGAAGACGGCGACCGCGTCGACGACAGCGACGGCAGCGACGATCGCCACCGCAGCGATCGGGACTAAAGCTCGCCGGCAGCCGCCATCGCTTTGGCCTTCGCCAACAAGCGCGCGACGGCGGCGTGGTCTTCGGCGGTGGGGGCGGGTGCCTGCCGCGTCAACGTCGACGTGGTCTTCTGCTCGCGCACCAACGACAACGGCGACACCGCACCAGCAAACAGCACGGCCAAAGCCTGCACCATCAGCTTCGCGTCGTCGTCACGGCGGGTCAGCAAGCGATCCACCACCGCCTGCTGCGGCATCAAGCGCGCGCGATCGATCGCCTCGGCAATGGTGGGATCGATGGGCTGCTGCGCTGCCGCCCGCGCCGACGCATAGCTCGCCTGCCAGTAGTCAACAGCCTTGCCGCCGCGCTGCACGCCGTTGTCGTCGACGAAACCGCCACTGCTCGCAAACAGCCACGCCATGCGCCCCACATCGAGGCCCACGTCGTCGCCCAGGGCGTGGTCGGCGGTGAGTGCTTTGGCACCAGCGGTATTCGTGACGAACACAAACGCGGGCATGGTGGTGCCGTCGACGACGATGTCGCGCACCGTCGGCGTGTACATCGCGTTGCTGCCGTGAGCGCCATCGACGAGGTCGCCTTCGGCAAACATCTCGCGCGCCAACAACACCGACAGCAGCTCTTCGGCGCGCTCGACGGGCACTTTCAACATCGACCCTGGCGTGGTCGCGCCCGGCTGTTGCCGCAAGCCCGCGACGGCCCCCGGGTGTTCGGGCGTGCCGCGAAACACGGTGCTGGCCACGACGTCGACAGCGTGGTCGGGCATGTGCGCATCAACGATGTGTTTGCCGGGCACCACGTCGGCCTGCGACGCGACACCAACTTCGGCGGCATTGATCGTACGCAGGCTGAGATAGCCAAACACCGGCACGTACGGCAGGCCGCGCTGCTGCACCTGCTGCTGGATCGTGGCGACGGCGTCAGCGATGGCGCGCAGGTCTGCTGGCCCCAGCCGCGCCTGCAACGACATCGGCAGTCGCGCCACCGGATTCCACGCCTTCGTCGTCGTCGATGTCGCCCCAAGGCGGACCGCCAACACCGACATCGAACCCGGCGCGGCCGGCTTCTGCTGGTACGGCATCACATCTCGCGACCCACCGATGGCCGTCTGCGCCGATGGCGATGGCGTCGTGGCCACTGGTGCAGACATGGCCGGTGCCGACGTCGTCACGACAGGCGACGGCGGCGGCGTCGACGTCGTCGATGGACGCGGTGCAAGCGGAGGCGGCCGGCGGATCGCGGTCATCGCGGATCACCGCTGCTCGGGTCGGTGGCCATCAACCAGCTGAGCATCATGAGGTGCAGCGTGGCAGCGACGTCGTCATCAGACGCCCCCGGTCGCAGGCTTTTGACCAAAGCACTCATCACCGACGTCATCGGCTGGCCCAGGCGTTGTGCAAGGGCCGCTTCAAACGCCACCGGATCGAGCCGCTGCACGCGCTGCACGCGGGCAATGGCTTCGGCGGCGTCGGGAGCGCTGACAACAGTCACGTCGTGAGGCTGGCGGCTCGTGTCGCCGGCTGCAACCGATGTCGTGTGCTTTGCCGACTGTGCTTGGGCGCGAGATCGGCAACACTGCGCGCATGATGCCGGCCCTGCTCATCTCCGCCTTGCTCGTCGCCCCTGCAGCGGTGCCCGAAAAGGCAGCTCCAACGAAGCCCGCAACACTTCCAGAGCCAGCACCGACACCTGCACCTGCACCTGCACCTGCACCTGCGCCTGCGCCCGTGCCACGCGCGAAAGTGGTGCGCATCGCCGTCAACGATCTCGCCGTCAGCGGGGTCAGTCCGCGTGTCGCGCAGATCGTCGCGGAAAGCCTGGTGTTCGAGCTGCGCAAGCTCGACCGCACCACCGTCACGAGCTTCGACGAAGTGCGGCAGATGCTCAGCCTTGAGGCCGAGAAGCAGTCCCTTGGCTGCGAGAGCAACGATGATTGCCTGGCCCAGATCGCCGATGCCCTCGGCGTCGACTACCTCGTCACCGGCACGCTCGCGAAAGTCGGCGACAACCACGTCTTTGGTCTGCGCCTGATCAACCAGAGCGCTGCAGCCGCCGAAGTCAGCGTGAACAAGGTGCTCGTCGCCGGCAGTGGTGCTGAGTTCCTCGGCGAAGTTGGTCCCGCTGTTGAAGCCTTGTTTCCGACGACACCGCTGCGCCAGGGGCAAACGCGGGGCATCTCGGCCGAGATGGCCAAACGGCTCACACCACCACCGTTGTCGCCGGTGATCTTGTGGACGGCGGCAGGCACCAGTGGCGCGTTGTTGGTGGGCAGTGGCGTCGCCGCTGTGCTGCAAAACACCTATCAGCGCGACTACGACGCCATCGCCCTGCGCGCCAAAAGCGACGTCGAATCCGGGGCCGCCCTCGTCGCCGCCGGCAACAACGCCCAAACCGCCGAGCGCGTGGGCTGGGCCCTGCTCGCCGCTGGTGCGGTCACCGCCGGCCTGGCTGCCGCGACCATTCCGCTGTCCGATTTCGGAGCGTCCAATGAATAACCCTGTTCTTTCGGTCACTTCCGAATCTGTCGCGCGCGTTGTCTTCCTCGCTGCTCTCGCGGTTTCTGGGTGCACCGATCTCACCCTCGATGGCGATGAGCAGCTCCGTTGTCGCTCAAACGCCGAGTGCCCGGCAGGCCTGCAGTGTGCCCCGGCGTTGCAGCTGTGCGTCGCTGAAGCCGTTGTCGGCGAGCTGCCCATTGCCATCGATGGCGAGGTGAGCAGCGACGTGGCGCGTATCAGTCGGGTCGATGGCTTCGCTCTGAGCACCATCGACGTAGCCTTCACGAAGGTGCCGGTGTCGGTGACGGCGTTGTTCGACAACCGAGTCGCGGTCCCCTGTGTCGTGGCCAGCGACAACGACGCACAACACCAGTGCACCATCGATGCGCGCGACCTGCCCGATGAAGTCGACGGCACCTACGACATCGTCGTCATCGGCACCGATGCCGGCAACGAAGCCCGTGGTCGCGTCCGTCTTGAGCTCGACACGCAAGCACCGCTCGTCGCCCCCGACAGCATCGATGTTCGCTACGAGCCGACAACAGCATCGTTGGTGCGTGAGCCTTCTGCGCTTGGACCCACAACGCGCGCCCTGGTGCAGTTTACGCTCACCGAGTCGGCGGCAAGCGTGGCGCTGCAACTCGTCGACGACGACGGCAACGTGATCGCCGACTTCGCGCGCGATGCGCAGCGCAGCGCTGGGCTGTTGCAGGTGTTCGTCCTCGACGGCGCCTCGCTTCCCGACCGCAACGACGCGCTGTTGGTTCGCGCCATCGACAGCGTTGGCAACGAGGCGAGCACCGATCCCGAGGTCGTTGTCGTCGTCGATGGCACGCCGCCCGCGAGCCCCGATGTCGACACCGCGGGCCAGATCGTGTTTCAACGAGCGCCATGGGGCACGCGTGCTGAGCCAACACCGTCGTACACGGTGCGCGGTGCCCCTGGCGCAGTGGAGCCCGCGGGCCTCGTTGTCGTGACGGCGGGTGATTCGTTGTCGTCGTCGTTGTTGGCGACGGTGGTGGCCAGCAGCGACGGCAGCTTCGTCACGGCCCTTGAGCCCCTCAACATTCCGCGCGTCTTTGTGCGGGTGCTCGATGCTGCGGGCAACATCGGCGCCGCGGTCGCTGTGCGCGACAGCGAGTGGACGGCCTCGCTGGGCGGACGCGTTCGCTCCGACGACTTCAGCAACCCGCACGCGTTTTTCACGACGGGCGCGTTCGATCTCGCCGGCCTGCAGCCGAACCTGCAAAGCGAGCCGGTGCGCGCTGGTGACCTCGTCGACGGCGCGGGCTTTGCCATCGATGCGCTGCCACGCCGCACCGAGGTCCGCACGCAAGCCACCGGGCAGCCATCGCGGATGGCGGGTGCTTTGGGCTACCTGCCGGCCGCGCAGGTCGCGGTGATCTTCGGCGGGGTCAGTCAGCGTGGACGGCCACAACTCGCCGACACGTTTGTGCGTCGTGGTGGGCGGTGGCAGGCGATCGCCTTCAACCCGCCAGCGCCGGGGCCGCTCGCCTACGACACGGTGGGCGAAGAGCTGGTCTCGTTGATCACCACCGGCGACTTGTGGGCCTTTGATGGCACGACGTGGCGGCAGCGCCCGGTCGCACCGCATCCGGCGATGGCTGGCGGCCCCCTCGCCTTCGATCCCGTGTTGGAACGCTTCGTCACCGTGCAAGGCACCTCGACGTGGACGTTGGGCGTCAACGACAGCGCCTGGCTCCAGCTCGACGACGCCCCTGTGCGCGCGGTGCGCACGTTTGACGGTTTGAGCACGACGGACGGTGGCGTGATCGCCTTCGACGGCGTCGACGGCTGGGTGCTGCTGTACGGCAACGACACCAACGGCAACGGCGCGGTCTTCGCCCTCGTCAACGATAGCTGGACGGTGCTCGGCGCAGCACCTTCGGTGCCCTCGACGACGGCCGCCGAAGACCCCTTCTCGGGCCGTGTCCACTTCGTGTGTCGCAACGGCGGCAACGGCAGCAACGACGGCGCCATGCTCACCTGGGATGGCACGTCGATGCAGACCGGTGCCGTCGATCCCGACCCGCGCACGGGTTGCGGTGCCGTCGTCGACATTGCCGAGCGCACACTGCTGTCGCACGGCGGCACCCTTGACAGCCGGGTCGATACGGGTGCCTTGCCCACCAACGTGATCAACATCCTCGACGTCGGCGTTGCAGCGGGCGATGCGTGGCGCAGCATCTCGGCGACGGCACCAGCAACGGTCGCTCACAACAGCGTTGGCGGTCCGAGCCAGGCAGGTACGGCCCACTACAACCCGGTGTTGCAGCAGATGGTGCTGCACGCCGCGTATACGGGTGCGCTCACGTCGCGCGCGACGACGCTGTGGCGCAACGACGAAGGCAGCAGCATTGGCAACCTCTTTGGCCTGCGTCCGTTTTTCGACGGGCTCACGTCGCGCCTCGTCGACGGTGGCTTCGAGCGTGTGCTGATCAACAACACATGGGTCGGGCGCACATTGCCGTTTACCGCCCCCTCAGAGGCGTTGTCTTTCACGAAGGCGAACAAGCAGCGATCGGCTTTGGCGGCTTCCAAAACGGCGTGCCATCCAACGACACATACCGCCTGCGCGGCGACAGCTTCACCGTCTTGTCGCCAACAACACGCCCCCCACTGCGAACCGCACCAGCCATCGCCTACGACGCCGCCAACGACCGCATCGTCATGGCCGGCGGTCACGTCGACCTGTTTGTGCCCCTTGGCGATGTGTGGGCGTTTGAAGGCGGCGACTGGCGCCAACTGCCCGACCTGCCGTTGGGTGCTGGAGGCGGCGACGTCCAACTGCTCTTCGATCGCGGCCGCAATGTGTTGATTGCGTTCGTGCTCGGCGAGCTGTTCGATCTGCGCGACGACACCTGGGTCGCCGTCGACGTCGATGGGCAACCGCGAGCGGATGCCCTCGCTGTCTACGACGAGACTTCGCAGCGCGTGTTGTTTTTTGGTGGGCTGAACTTTGAGTTTCTGGTCGCGACGATCGACGCCTACGACCTCGCCAACACGCGCGCCGGTGCGGTCGCACGCTTCGACCTGCGCGCCACTGGTGCCAGCAACGGCGCAGCACACCGCGGCGGCATCAAGCCCCGAAGCCCTGCACATCGAACGAAGCGCTGCGGCACTGGGCGGCGCGTTGCGCGACACCCTCGTCGTCGCTGTGCACTCCGAAGCAACAACGGTTGGTGTGCAACCAGCGCAGCTGCGCCTTGAGCAGGCCGAAGTGACGTTGCGCTATCGCGAGCCGTGAGAAGCCGGGCGCTACTGGCACGTCGCGTGGCGCAAGCGGTTGGGCACGGTAATGCCCTGAAACGTCACCCGCTCCGACGACGTCCAGATGCCGGTCCCGTCGGCGTCGAAGCACACCGCTTCGCCTTGCAATTCCTGCGGCGCGTACTTGCGCACGAAGTCGCTTCCGAGCACGCCGTCAACGGCCACGCCCTCGTCCAGGTCGGCGAGGTACACGGCTTCGTAGGTGCGCAGCAGCAGTTGTCGTCCGTCGACGTGCAGGTCGGCCCCCGTCGCCACCCGCAGCGAGTCCCGCTCGCCGGGCGTGTCGAAGTGCCCGCTGATGGTGGCCTCGCCCATCGTGCCCGCCGCGGCCAACGGCAACGGCAACCGCAAAATGCGCGCGTTGTCGGCACTCTTTTCGAACAACACCGCAGCATCGCCCGACGTCGTCACCACCACCGCTTCGATGTTCGCGGGGCCGCCTTCAACGGTGAACGGAAACGACCACACACTGCTCACGCTCTGCTCGCCAAAGGGCGTGTTCACGTCGACAACGGGTTCGGGCACAGCGTGCAGGCTCAACGACGTGCGCGCCAATGCGGGATCGTCAAACAGGTTGTCGCCGGTGTCGGCCAGCCAGAGGCACGGACCGCTGCCATCGGGACATGGTGCCACCGCCGCGTCTTCGAAGTCGGTCGCCGTCACTGGCAACAGCACCGATCCCAGCACCTCCCCCGACGTCGTCACCGCCACCAGGCGCGCCACGTCCCCCGAGTCGTTGTGCAACCACAACAGCCCCGGCGTCGTCGGTGACGGCACAAGGCCCGAGACCTCAGCCGCGTCGGCGTCGTCGGAATAGTCGATCGAATCGGGCGTCGCCCACGTCTGCGACACGCAGCGATCTCGCACCGGCAACACGTAGCCGTCTTCGCCCTCGCCCTCGCCTTCACCTTCACCCTCGCCTTCACCCTCGCCTTCGCCTTCGCCCTCGCCCTCGCCTTCTCCGGGTTCGCCTTCGCCTTCGCCCTCTCCGGGTTCGCCTTCGCCCTCGCCTTCGCCTTCAGCAGCTTCGCCTTCGCCTTCGCCTTCGGTCGGCGTGACGGAAGCCGGCGGACACGCAGCAAGGACGAGGCAGCACGACACAGCAAAACGACGCATGGGACCAAGTTCAGCGAACGACGTCCGGTTCGGCAAGCGGGTGTGTCGTTCTCGCCTCGCGCCTTTGACCTGGCGGGGAACTCGCCTCGGCGACAAACCGCAAAGCCGGTTTCTCTTCGAGGCTCAGTTTCTGGTGTGCGCGCTGTAGGTTCTCGTCGAGCGCAAGCACGCGCACACACATGGAGGCTCACATGCAGATGAAGCAGGCGAAGGTGTTGGCGGCGGTGGTGGCAGTGGCGATGAGCAGCGGCTGCATGGGCAGCTTCGCGCTCACCAAGGGGCTGTACCACTTCAACGACACAGTCACGGGCAACAAGGTCGTCAACAACGTCATCTTCTGGGCCCTGGCGATCTTGCCGGTCTACGAGCTCGCGTTGCTCGGTGACGTCGTCATCCTCAACACCATCGAGTTTTGGACCGGTGCCAAGCTCCTCGGCGACGCCGGCGCAGTCGGTGGCGATGAGCGTGTGGCGATCAATGAGCACGCAGACGGCAGCCTCTCGATGACGCAGGGCGATCGCGTCGTCGAGTTCGTGCCAGCGGGCGACAACCGCGTCGTCGTGATGGTCGATGGCGTCGTCGTCGGCAGTGCCGTGCGTCAGGCCGACGGTTCGGTGGTGGCGAGCCGCACCGATGGCGACGTCGTCATCGGTGCTCACGACATGGCAGCGCGTCAGCAGCAGGTGGCCGCAGCCCTGCAGTGAGTCGATCGGCGGGCGGCTCGGCCATTCATCCGATGAGGGTGCGTGGATGTGTGGAGCACTCGCTCCGCACGACAACCGATGCCGCTGACATGTCGCATCGTCTCAGCGCGCGACGTCGAGGCCCGCTGCACCCGCTACGTCTGCAGCATGAGCTCGATCGTCGCACGCACCTCGCTGTTGGCATTGCTCACCGCCATCGTTGGCGCTTCCGGCTGCACGAACGCCCTCGACGTGCAGACGCGAGAACACGAATCCGAACACGACACGGCCTTCGTCGCACAAGACGACGACCTGCTCGCCAGCCTCGACATCGACGCCGACGGTTGGTCCACCACCGCCGAGCTCGAGCGCGCATTACCCTTTGGCCGAGTCGCTTTGCGCTTCGATGCGATTCCCGGTCTGCGCGTGCAGGTTCGTGCGCGCGGGGCATCGGGCTGGAGTGCCTGGCAAAACGTCGTCGTCACCTACACCGACGGCCAGGCCAACAACGCCCACCTCGACGTCGAAGCCGGGAGTGCTGCCGCCCAGGTCCGCTTCGATGCCCCCGACGCCGCAGCGTTGTCATTTCTCGCGATCGAGACGTTCACGTTGGAGCCCATCGTCGACGACGGCACCCCCGACGTCGAAGCGGCCACTTCCGAGGACGTGACGCAGGGCCTTGCCGCCGACGGGGTGGTGGTCACGCGCAGCCAGTGGGGAGCGCGCGCCCGCAGCTGCAATGGTTCCCACACGCCCAACCGCATGACGGTGCACCACACCGACACGCCCAACAACGACACGCTTTCGATGGCGGCGCGCGTGCGCCAGATCCAGAGCTACCACATCGACACCCGCGGCTGGTGCGACGTCGGCTACCACTTCCTCGTCGGCCAGGACGGCAAGGTGTACCAGGGTCGCATTGAGACGAAGGTGGGTGCGCACGCCGCCAACGACAACAGCAACAACGTCGGCATCTCGTTCATCGGCAACTACGCCAGCGCTGTGCCAACGACGGCGGTGCTCGATGCGGGTGCGCGGATCATCAAGGCGCTGTCGTCGACGTACGGCATCGCGCTCAACCGCACGAAGATCAAAGGTCACCGACAGGTCGGCACCACCGAGACCACGTGCCCCGGCGACGCCCTCTACACGCGCCTGCAAACCTTGATCGACAAGGCGAGTGCGTCGGGTGCTGCCCCCACCCCCGCGCCGCCAACACCCACGCCACCGTCGACGACCACCTCATTCACCGACGTGCCCAGCACCCACTTCGCCTACAGCGCGGTCGAGAAGTTGAAGGCCCGCGGTATCATCAACGGCTGCAGCGCCACCACCTTCTGCCCCAACAGCAAGCTCACGCGCGGCGAGATGGCGATCATCACCGTGCGCCTGCTCTCGGGTGATGTCAGCTACGACGGCGTGCCCGCCTACACCGACGTGCCAACCAGCATGCGCGCCGACGTGCGCGAAGCCGTCGCCCGCGACGTCATGGAGAGCTGCTCCACCGGCGGCTTCTGCCACAACGGCCCGGTCACGCGCGCGTCGATGGCGGTCTATGCGGTGCGCGCCACCGACATGGGCAACCTCGACGTCAACCGCGCCACCTTCAACGACGTGCCCACGAACTATTGGGGCTCGGGTGCCATCGAGCGCCTCGCCCAGCGGCAGGTCGTCAGCGGTTGTCGCACAGCACCGTTGGCCTACTGCCCCGCCGACGACGTGACGCGCGCCGAAGCCGCCGTCATCCTCGTCAGAGTGTTCAACCTGTAATGCAACGCTGAGTTGCATTGCGCGCCGCCGTGGCCAACCACGGCGTTGTCGTTTGTGGCGTTGGGCAGCCGACACACGCCCACACGCAGATCACGACACAGATGAAGCCAGCGGCTGCCAACACTGCTGTATGGCCACCGAAGACCTTGCCTCCAGCATCGGACTCACCTTCGCCACGGTGCTCACCGTGGGACTGTTCGCGTTGTGCGTGTTCGGCTGAGGGCGGCAAGCCTGGTGATGATGCTGAGGCGAAGCAGGATGCCTCAGGACGCGTCTTCGACCTCGAACCGCGTCTCGCCCACGCGCAGCAGATCCTTCGGCCCCAGCTCAGCACTCATGGTGCGGTCGCCGTTGACCCAGGTGCCATTGGTGCTGCCCAGGTCGAGCAGGGTGATGCCGGCTTCGTCGCAAAACAGCATCGCGTGCCGCGACGAGACCGCATCGTCGCTCAGGCCCACATCGTCGTCGCGCTCAAAGCTGGCGAGCAGCGCGCGCGCCCCGTGTTGCTGCACGCGGGTGCGCAGATGGGCAGCCACGATCGCGTGGTCTTCGTGCTCGAGGTTCCACAACGACAGCTGCGGCAGCATCCCGGTGTGCCGTGTGTCGGGGCTGCGGCCCAGCAGCAAGCAGCGGCCCACCACCAGCGGAATGACACGGCCCACGTCGACGACGTTGCCTTTGGTGATGCGCAGCTGCAGACCGCTCACGGTTCTTTGCCTTCTTTGACGAGCCCAAACGCCGTGGCTTTGCGCCAAAACGTGGTCTTGGCGATGCCCAACGCGCGAGCGGCTTCGCCCAACGAACCGTGGGCCGCGAGGGCTGCTTCGAGGGCGGTGCGCTCGACGTCGTCCATCGTCATGCCCTTTTTGTACAACGACGCGCCGGTCTTCACTTCCTCGAGGGTGACGGGGATGAAGGCCACGTCGTCGGCGTCGATGGTTTTGCCATCGCCCATGATCAGCGCACGCTGAATCACGTTGCGCAGCTCGCGCACGTTGCCCGGAAACGGATGCGTCAGCAGCTTGTCGACCGCCGCATCCGTCACCGTCACAGGTTGCGGCGAGATCGAGGCCGCGAAGTGCCGCGCCAGGTGCGTCACGTCGAGCGGACGCTCCCGCAGCGACGGCAGCTTCACCGGAATCACGTAGATGCGGTGCAACAAATCTTCGCGAAAGCGGCCGGCCTTCACATGCTGCACGAGGTCGCGGTGGGTCGCGCACACGATGCGCACATCGATGGGGATGTCGCCGCGTCCGCCCAACCGACGCACGGCCCGCGCTTCCAGCACGCGCAACAGCTTGGCCTGCATCTCGAGCGGCAACTCGCCGATCTCGTCGAGAAACAGCGTGCCGCGGTCGGCTTCTTCAAACGCACCTTTGCGCTGCTTGTCGGCCCCGGTGAAGGCCCCCTTCTCGTGTCCAAACAGCTCGCTCTCGATGAGCTCCTCGGGAAACGCCGCGCAGTTCAGCGGCACAAACGGGCCGTTCTTGCGCCCCGACAACGTGTGCAGCGCGTGCGCCGCGAGTTCTTTGCCGGTGCCGGTCTCGCCAAAGATGCACACGCTGGCGTCGTGCGGCGCGACCTTTTCGATCAAGGCAAAGGTGCGCGCAAAACCAGCATCGGCGGTATGCAAGGCGGCGCAACGCCAGGGCCCTTTGCCACCGGGCGTGTCGGCCACATCGACGTCGACGTCTTCGCCTTGCACCTTCGCGGTGGCTTTGCCGAAGCGCAGCGTGCTGCCCACGGGTACTTCGGCTTCCATCACGCGCACGTCGCCCACAAAGGTGCCGTTGGTGCTGTCGAGGTCGCGCACAAACAAACGCTCGCCGCGCACATAGATTTGCGCGTGCCACGAGCTGACAAAGCCGTCGTCGATGACGATGTCGTTGTCGCTCAGCGCCCCAATGCGCAAACCCGCCGGCGGAATCTCGTGGCGCTGCTTACCGAACACGAGGTGCACGTCGGTTTTGACGAGCTTGCCGTCGTTGCGCTGCTTCAAGATCCCGGTGCGTTGTCCGCCGCCGCTGCCAGCGCGCGTGGTGGGTGTCGCCGAGTAGCGCGCCTGCAGGCGACCAAAGCGCAGGGTGGCGCCATCTTTGAGCACGTCGTCGAAGGTCTTTTTGCCGTCGAGCAGCACGCCAGCACCGCTCTTGTCGTACACGCGATAGCCGGTGGCGGTGGGTTCAAACGCGCACACAAACGGAGCGAGGTCGTCGTCAGGGATGCTGATGTCGTTCACGGCACTGCGCCCGACCGTCAGACTTTGACCATGCAACGGCGCACGCAACACCGCGGTTTCGCCACTGAAAAGCAACAGCTCAGCCATGCGCGTTGGACTACGACGACGTCGGCGCTGGTGCAAACGCTGTCGTGTGGACTTGTACAGCGCCGCAAACACGGCGAACGTCGGCGCATGTACGGCTACGCGAAGCGATTGTTCCTGGCGGCGAGCGTCCCGGTGGCGTTGTTGGCCGCGGGCACCACGGGCTACGTCGTCATCGAGGGGTGGCCCGCGTTCGACGCGCTGTACATGAGCGTCATTACGCTCACCACGATCGGCTACGGCGAGACGCACCCGCTGTCACCCGCAGGTCGCCTGTTCACAATGCTGTTGGCGCTGGGCGGTGCCTTCACGTTGGCGGCAGCGGCGGCCACGGTGATCCGGGCGATCGTCAGCGGCGAGCTCAACACCCTGCTTGGAAAGCAACGCATGGAACGCACCATCGCCTCCCTCACCGACCACATCATCGTCTGCGGCTACGGCCGCGTCGGCCGCCGTGTCGTCGACGAGCTGCGTGCGGCCAAGGTGCCCTGCATCGTCATCGAGCGCGACGAGGCCCGCGCCCAGAGCGCCCCGGTCTACCTCGTCGGCGACGTCACGAGCGACGCGGTGCTGCAAAAGGCCGGCATCTCCCGCGCCCGCGCATTGGTCACGGTGGTCCCCAAAGACGCCGACAACCTCTTCGTCACCATGTCGGCGCGCCTGCTCAACGACAAGCTCACCATCGTGGCCCGCGCCGAGAGCGAGGGCAGCGAGGAAAAGCTCAAGAAGGCGGGCGCAAGCCGCGTCATCTCGCCAACGGCGATCGGCGGCCAGCGTGTGGTGCAGGCAGTGCTGCGACCAGCGGTCCTCGACTTCATCGACCTCACCACCCGCACCGCCCACCTCGAGCTGCAGATGGAGCAGACCGCCCTCCCCGTCGACAGCCCCCTCGCGGGCCGCACCCTGGCCGAGGCCCAGCTGCGAGAACGAGCGGGCATTCTGGTGGTGGCGGTGCAAGGCAAAGACGGCTCGATGGTCTTCAACCCGCCCCCAACCCACCTGCTGCAAGGCGGAGAACTGCTGGTGGTGCTGGGCGATCAGGCCGCCCTCGACGCCATCGAGCGCCTCGCCCGCGGCTGACAGACCCGCAGAAGACGTCGTCGCGCGCAGGAGGCAATTGAATCGGCGCGGAAGTTTCCCCGCCCGCCCCTCAAGAGACTCGCCTCGGCGACAAACCCCAAAGCGGGTTTCTCTTCGAGGCTCAATTCGACTCGCGGTCGAATTCGGGCGCCGCGCCCGAATAGTATTGATTATTCAACCAGTTGGCGAAGCGCCATGGAACTCAATATGAGTTCGACCGCTGGCGGGCGACTTCATATTGAGTTTCATAGCGCCAACCACATGAATTCGGCCGACGATTCAAGCCCTTGGCGAAGCGCCAAGGGTTCGAATCCCGTTTCTGCGAGAGCAATGGAAGGCTGCGCGGCGACGTGGCTTCGGGTCTCAGTCGTCTGTTTCAGCGCTGTTCATGGAGACGCGCAGGACGGCTCCACCAGGCACGTCGATGTCGCGCACGTCAGCGAACGACAGCTCCTCGACCGTAGCGTGGCGCGCGTCCCCATGTGCTAGCGTGTTTGCCACAACAACGTCGTGAGCGAGCGCAGTCGACAGACGGGCGGCGTGCGCCTCAAGGAAACTGCGCAACTGCAGCAGTTGAAGCGGACGCTGCGAACCCAGGTCGATGTCGGCGAGAGGCACAAGATGTGTCTCGTGGAGATCTGCATGCAACGCACCGACGAGAGCATTGATTCGCCCGAGATCGGCCGAAAAACAATAGTCTCCCTCAGGAAAGATCTGCCGCGGCACGCCTTGCCAGACGACGAGCTGTGAGAGTGCTGTTTGTTGCATTTGTGGGGTGCTTCTTCGAGGCACAAAAGACGAAGCCCCCGACCTTACGGTCGGGGGCTTCCAAGAAAAATCCGGCGGCGTCCTACTCTCCCACATGGTCTCCCATGCAGTACCATTGGCGCTGGCGAGCTTAACTTCCG
>JBIKRQ010000176.1:0-12852 GCA_044349155.1 Myxococcota bacterium | reverse complement strand
TTCAGGTGCGAACGGGACGCATTTGCGGCAGCTGCAGGGGGACCGCGCTTGCGCGGTCGCCCGGAAGCTGACCCGGAAGGGATGGCCGCTTGCGGCCAAATCCCTGGAGGGCTTTGCGCAAATGCAATGTTGGCTGCGCTCATGCTGGGATATTTTGACGCATCACCACAAGCACATTGGAAAGGTTTGCACTACGCCTGCTCGTCAAGCGATGCATAGCACAGCACTATGGACATTGGTTCGCCGCACGCTCCTCGATTACTTTCTTGCAGGGCGGTGTAATCTTCCCATTCGGAAATGCCGCTAAATACCGTTTGCAGTCCATCAGTTCGCGAAATTGCAGACTTGATATTGTAAATTCATCCGCCAACACTTCTTTCGTGCCGACAACTTGCTTTTGTTGGGCGAGCAGCTTGATCTGTTCGTCGCCAGCGCGAACAGCTTCCTCTGCGCTTGCCTCCGCCCACTTTCCATTGGGATTCATGTTGTACGTCGTAACGTACTCATCATGGGCAGCTCCAAATTCCTGCATTCTATAGAGCAGTTCAGCGAAGAAAAAGCGCATTTCATACGCCTCGGCATTGGCCGAGAAAATCTCGACATACAAACGATAAACTTCCTTCGCGTACTTGCCTTTCGCCACATCGCGTTCGGCTTTGAACTGCCGATGCCAGGAAGTTGCTACCCAGCGCAACGCATTATCTGTCATATCTTCGACGACGGACAATTCTTTACTCTGATTACCGAGCCCCTGAAGTCTCTTCAACTCAACTATCAGCTTGCGCAGTTCAGCAAGCACGCGGTCGCGCTCATCTGAGTCAAAGGCTTTCTTGACCTCCAGTTTGATTGCCCTCGCTGATGACTCCTGTGAGGGAGCTTCAGCCATGATCAGTGTAAGCATTATGGCAGCCGCCTGAAGCATTTCTTTCTCCACATTTCCGAAGTGTCAGATGCGCTCTGTTCTGGCCTTCCGGCCGGTCTTTCTTCACAGCCAACGGGGATCTTGGTGACACGAGTGTCGTCAATACTGGACCGGCGTGCAAGCCCACGTGCTTGCGCTCCGGGAGCGATTGCGACGGGCATGTCGCAAAGAGCGGTCCTCGGGATCCTGCACGAATTCCTCGCTCGTGCGGATGTATTGACATGCAGACCTATGTTTCCCGCCGTCCGTACCGCGCTCCGGTCGGTCGATATGCACCACACACGCCCGTTGTTGACCTTGCCGAGCGCACCCATGCTGTCGTCGACCTCGAGGCCAACGCAGTCGGCTCCGAAGTGTTTTGCGATATCATTGACCGCGAACTCAAGATTCGCTTCTATCAGCCTCGAACGCGAAAATCCTATAACATCGTTCTCACTTCGTTTCTTCGCTGGTTTGCTCGGCCGCCTGCCGATGTGACGCGCGAAGACGTACGTGACTGGCTTGAGCTGCTCGTTGATGGCGGCGCGACCTCGAGTTGGGTCTCTGTGCATCTCAGTGCGCTCCGCACGATGTTCGACAAGATGTGCGGCCGTGCTGTGACGCTCGGGCTCATGACGCCGCGGCGCCCCCATATCCTGCCTGCGGTGCTCTCCGTAAACGAGGTTCGGCGGCTGCTGCTCGCTGCCCCCTCTGTGCGCGACAAACTGCTGCTCGGCTTGATGTATGCCACCGGCGTGCGCGTCTCGGAGGTCGTGCGCCTTCGCTATCGCGATGTCGACTTTGACCGTGGCTTCATCCGCGTCGTGCAAGGGAAGGGACGGCGTGACCGGGACGTCATGCTCCCGCAGAGTTTCGCGCCGCTGCTGCAACAACTCCGGACCCTGCACGCAGGTGAAGCGTTTTTGTTCCCGTCGCCTGAGAACCAGGTCCGTCATCTCAATCCCCGGACCGCACAACGCATCATGCATCGTGCTGTGTCCCTTGCTGATATCGCCAAGGATGCGACCTGCCACTCGCTGCGGCACAGCTTCGCGACGCACTTGCTGGAGAGTGGCACTGACATTCGCTTCATCCAGAAATTGCTCGGGCATCTGCGCCTCGAGACGACGACGCTGTACACCAAGCTCGCGACGTTGAAGGCCGAGCGTGGGGTGAGTCCGCTTGACCTGCTGACCAGAGCGCCGCCCGCCGAAATCGCTGCGCCGCCGCCGCAGTTGCCGCCGGGTCCGGTCGGGCGCATGCGCCTTGAGGTGCGCTACTCAACCGACGAGCTCGGGCGGCGTGGCGACGTCGTGATCATTGTGCGCGGGCCGCCGGATGTTCGGCTGGACGGCGTGGTGTGTCGCGAACCGCGCCCGGGGTTTCTGAGCATCGATGTGCCGCCGCTGACAACGTGGACGACGCGGCTGTCGTTTCTCGACGACGAAGCACGCGAACGCCTGAACGATGGGCGCTTCTACGAGGCGCTGCGGGCACACCTCGCGTCGCGGTGGCAGACGAAGGAGCCGATGTCATCTGTTCCGCTGTGACGTCGACACCGCGAGGCCAATGAGCAGCAGCGTGAGGCTCACTGCGAGTCGCCATGGATCTGCTGGTTCGTGGAAGACGACCAGGCTGACGATGACGCCGAGGGGGATCTTGGCGTTGTTGAACACCGCCAGGACTCCGGCACTCACGCGCGTCTGACCAATGCTCCAGACGAAGAAGCCGACGCCGCTGGCCACGAGCCCTAGAAATGCAATGACGACGACGTGGTGGGACGTGAGCAATGCAGGAAGCGTGGTCCACGGCGTGGTCGGCAGTGCGACCGCGAGGGTAGCGACGAAGCCGCCGAGGGCCTGCCACGCGAACACGTGGGGTTCCGTGATGGCGATGGCTGGGCGCACCGCGCGGTACGCCACCTGGCCTGCGGCGAAGCAGATGTTGGCGCCTTGCACGAGGAGGAAGCCAGTGAGCACGTCGTCGAAGCCGCTGTCGCGCCAGGCGATCGCCACCGCGGACGCGATGGCGCATGCGGCGGCAACGAGGTCGCGAGCCTTGATGCGGCGGGCGTTCACGCCGTCGAGGACGACGATGTACAGCGGGGTCAAGGCGGTGAAGACGAAGACCTCGTGCGCCTGGAGGTGTGCAAATGCGCGCAGGTACAGCAAGTACATCAGGCCAAACTGCACAGCGCCGATGCCGACAAGTCGCGCCACCGTCGTCGAGGTGAGCCCGGCGCTCGCACGCACACGCAGCCACGGCGCGAACATCGCGGCGGTCAAGCCAAGGCGAAGCACGGAGATGGCCGACGACGGCACGCCTGTGAGCTCGTGCTTGATCAAGCCCGGCGACAACGCCCAGAGCAACGAGACGAGCAGGAGGTGCAACATGTGACGGCGCTACTGCGTCGCGGTGTCGACGTCACGGGGTCATGCCGGTGGCTTTGATCGGCGCTTCAGCTGCGGTTTGCCAGGGAAGCGTTGGCCACCAGCGATGTGGTGTTACCTCTGTGCGTGTTGCGGGCTCGATGCTTTCGCCCGGTCGGGGCACGGCGACGACGACGTGGCGTTGTGCGGCTTCGACGACGACGCGCTCGACGGGCTCTGTCCAGCCGTGCATGGCCAATGTCCACAGGCCCCAGTGCACGGGCAGCATCACCTTGCCACGCACCATCTCGTGGGCTTGCACGGCTTGCTCGGGCCCGAGGTGCCAGTCGGGCCAGGCGCTGCCGTATTGGCCTGCTTCGATCATGGTGACGTCGAAGGGACCGTACTTGGCACCAATGTCGGCGAGCGCCGGGAACAAGCCCGTGTCGCCCGAGAACCATGCGCGGTGCGTGGGCCCGAGCAGCGCCCAACTCGCCCACAGCGTGGACATCTGGTCGAACGCGTGACGGCCAGAGGCGTGTCGTGCGGGCGTGCACGCGAGTTCGAGGGAGGTGCCGTTCTTCGTCGTCACCGTCGTGGTCTGCCACCAGTCGAGTTCGATGATGCGTTCAGCGGGAACGCCCCAGTAGGCGAGGTGGCTGCCAACGCCGAGCGGGACGACGAAGGTGACGGGCCAGTCGATCATCTGCGCGATGGTCTCGTGTTGCAGGTGATCGTGGTGGTCGTGCGAGAGCAGCACGACGTCGACAGCGGGGACGTCGTCGAGGGACAGCGGTGGCGCATACCACCGACGTGGACCGACCCAGGTGTAGGGCGAGGCGCGTTCGCCGAAGACGGGGTCGGTGAGCACGCGCGCGCCATCGATCTCGATGAACTGGGTGCTGTGGCCGAGCCAGGTGACGCGCAGGCCTGACGTTGGTGGAGTGTCGAACAGCTTCGGGTCGGTGTGCACGACGTCGACGACATCGGGTGGGACGCCTGCAGGGGCCACGAAGTCGCTGCTCGAGAAAAACGCCGTCATCGAACCCCAGGTGTCGATCCACATGGGTTGCGTGTTCTGAAACTCGCCATCGCGCCACTGCGGCGAGGCCTGCACGCGTGTGGCGCGCTCGCCTTCGGCGCGCTTGCCGAAGGCCTGCCATCCGTCGGCCACGAGGAACAAGCACAGGCCGATGAAGGCGATGGCTCCCCCGGCGAGGACGCGACGCAGACGGCGGTACTTTGCAAGCAGCATGGAAGGCTCCTTGTCTCTTTTGACAATTTTGTCCCCTTCTGTAAAGTTCGACCATGTCCAGCGGCCGACCAGACGCAGATATGAGAAGACGCCAGCTGCTCGATGCTGCGGTCGAGGCGTTTTTGCGATTTGGCTTCAAAAAGACGTCGATGGACGACGTGGCGCGTGCGGCGGGTGTGTCGAGGCAGGCGCTGTATCTGCACTTCGCCAACAAGGAAGCGCTGTTCGAGCACGGCGTTCGGCATGTGCAGCAGCAGGCGCAGGCAGCAGCGGCGGCGGCGCTGGACGACGAGGAGGCCGACCTCGAAGACCGTTTGGTGTCTGCCTTCCTGGCGTTGCATGCGGTGCACTTCGTGCACAACACCAGCCTTGAACACATGGGCGAGCTGGTGGCGGCGATGTCATCGTCGTTGGCAGAAGGACTCGCGCAGCAACAGGCCCAGTTCGTCACGCATGTGGCGCGCGTATTGCGCCAACAGGGTCTGGTCGGACCTGGCGAGAAGCCGGGAGCCAAAGATCTTGCGCGCACCCTTGAAGCCGCCGCGGTTGGGCTGAAGCACACGTCGACGTCGCTTGCGGCCTATCGCGAGCAGATGGTGATGGTGGTGCGGGTGGTGTGTCGCGCAGGAGGTCGATGATGAAGGTTGTTGTGTTCGGCGCCACCGGCATGGTGGGCCACGGCGTGCTGCTTGAGGCGCTCGATGCCGCTGATGTCGGCGAGGTTGTCGTCGTTGTTCGGCGCTCGACGCGGCTGACGCATCCGAAGTTGCGCGAGGTGTTGCACGGTGATTTCACCGACTTCAGCGCCCTGCCCGCCGACGTGTTCGAGGGCGCAGATGCGTGCTTCTACTGCCTTGGCGTGTCGTCGTTTCGGATGAGCGAGGCCGACTATCGACGGGTCTCGTTCGACTTTCCGCTGGCCGCTGCACGTGCCCTGCTCGCGCAACAGCCCGACGCCGCGTTCACCTTCGTGACGGGTGCAGGCACGGACTCGACGGGTGCTGGGCGCGTGATGTGGGCGCGCGTGAAGGGTCAGGCGGAAAACGAGCTGCTGGCGCTGACGTCGTCGTCGTGGATGTTTCGGCCGGGCCTGATCGTCGCAGAGCGCGGCGTGGTGTCGGCGACGCCCTGGCTCGCGCGCTTGTACACGTTGTTTGCGCCGTTGATCGCCGTGATGAAAGTGCTCACGCCCAACGCGCTGACGACGACGTCGATCATTGGTCTGGCGATGCTCAACGCGGTGCGCACACGGCCGTCGCTGCGGCGTCTTGAAGTCAAAGACATCAACGCACTTGGACGCCACGCCTGAAAAAACGACGTCGCCACGGGTGTGGCGACGTCGTTAACGGACGCTGTTGTGTGTGGTCGCTCAGCCCTTGGCGGCTTTGAGCGCGTCAACCAGCTCGGGCACCGCTTTGAACAAGTCGGCGACGAGGCCGTAGTCGGCGACCTGGAAGATCGGCGCTTCGGGCTCTTTGTTGATGGCCACGATGCACTTGCTGCCCTTCATGCCCGCGACGTGCTGAATGGCGCCGCTGATGCCCACGGCGACGTAGAGCTCGGGGGCGACGACCTTGCCGGTCTGACCCACCTGCCAGTCGTTCGGCACCCAGCCGGCGTCGACGACGGCGCGCGAGGCACCGATCGCCGCACCGAGGACGTCGGCGAGGGGCTCGATGACCGTCTTGAAGCCCTCGGGCCCCTTGAGACCACGACCACCCGAGACGATCACGCGCGCATCGGCCAGGGCCGGGCGGTCGCTGACGACGGCGTCGAACGAGACGAAGCTCATCTTGCTCGTGCCGGGATCGACGGCGACGTTTTCGATCGGTGCGGCAGCACCAGCGACGGGCGGCGCGAACTCGGTGGGACGAACCGTGACGACCTTGAGGGCCGTGGTGAGCTCGACGTGACCGATGACGTTGCCGGCCCACATCGGGCGTTTGAACGTTTTCTCGTTGATGACCGCGCTGATGTCTGACGCCATGCCCGCGTCGAGGCGAGCAGCGACGCGCGGCAGGATGTCTTTGCCGGCACCGGTGGCGGCGGCCCAGACGTGCGAAACGCCTGCGGCCTTGGCGACGTCGGCGATGACCTTGGCGTAGGGCTGTGCGGCGCGGTCTTTGACGCCGGCGTGCTCGCCAACGTGGACCTTCGTGACAAACGGCGCGACTTCGGCAGCGATGCCGGCAACGCCTTGGCCGAGAACGAGCGCGTGGACGTCGCCACCGACCTGCTTGGCGGCGGTGACAGCGGCGAGGGTGGCCTTCACGAGCTTGCCGCCCGTGTGCTCGACGACGATGAGATGGCTGGCCATGGAATGCTCCAGAGAAGAATCAGACAAAGGAAAGCGAACGAGTCACGCGTGCAGCGTGCTCAGATGGCCTTGGCTTCGGTCTTGAGTTTGGTGACGAGGGTGGCGACGTCGGCGACCTTCTGGCCGGCCTTCTTCGCGGCGGGTTCTTCGAAGCCGATGACCTTGACCTTCACGCCGAGGTCGACGCCGAGGGACGATGCATCCACCTCGTCGAGGGGCTTCTTCTTCGCCTTCATGATGCCCGGCAGCGACGCGTAACGGGGCTCGTTCAAGCGCAGGTCGGTGGTGACAATGCCCGGGAGGTCGACGCTGACGGTCTCGAGGCCGCCGTCTGCTTCGCGCACGACCTTGGCTTTGCCGCCGTCGACGACGACGCTGTTGGCAAACGTGCCCTGGCCCCAGCCAAGGAGCTCGGCGAGGATCTGAGCGGCCTGGCTGCTGTCGTCGTCGATGGCCTGCTTGCCCATGATGACGAGGTCGGGCGCTTCCTTCTCGACGAGCTTCTGCAGGATCTTGGCGACGCCGAAGGAGTCGAGTTCGCCGTCGTGCTTGACGAGGATGCCGCGGTCAGCACCCATGGCGAGGGCCGAGCGGATCTGGGCGACCGAATCGGTGTTGCCGATCGAGACCACCACCACGTCGCCGCCGTGCTTCTCTTTGAGGCGCAGGGCTTCTTCGACGGCGATCTCGTCGAAGGGGTTCATGATCATGTTGACGCCGTCGGTCACGATCCCGCTCTTGTCGGCCTTGAGCTTGATCTTGGCCTCGTAGTCCGTCACGCGCTTGACGGTCACCAGGAACTTCATCGACGTACTCCTTGGAAAGTTGGCCACTTTTTGACCAACGGCTTGTGATGGCTCGAGGCCTCGGCGACGGCGACCGACGCGTTGACAAAAATGTCAATCTGCAGGTCTGTGGGCGGGTTAGCGGCTTGGGCACCGCGTCGCAAGCGCAGCCGGCGCAGTTCTTCGGCCGCCGCTGAAGAACGGGTGCGGCGAACGGGTCAGGCGCGCGCTGCAACGGCCTCTGCGGCGCTCAACACGCGCGGGGGGACGACGGGCTCGCCTGCGGCCGTAAACAACGGCGCCGACTGGCGCGCTTGAGAGCCCCACCGGCGAGAAACCGCACCGTTTGCAGCATGAGCGACGGCGGCAGCTTTGGGTGCACTGGCGCTGTGGGCTCGCCGCGAGCGAAGCGCCCCATGATGCGCACCGGTGGCGGCAGCGGCTCGACGTCGACAGCGTTCGCCAGCAGCACGCCAATGAATGGCACGTTCGGCGCCGCGAGCGAGTTGAACATCGGTGTTGCGCAACAGCCCATGTGCCAGCGCAGCAGGCCCTTGTCGGTCAGCCGCAAGCACCGAAGGTGCTCGTGGCCGACGTCGATGGTGAGGGCGTTGGGGCGGATCTGCAGGATGTCGGTGCCGCCCCCGGGCACCAACACATCGGGACGCTGCAGCGCGCGCGCGAAGGCCTGGCAGTCGTCGCAGTAGCAGACTGCGTGAAGCGCAGGCCGCGTGTCGACGTCATGCACCGTTGCTTGAAATGCCCCACACCGACAACGCAGCAGAAGATCCATAGTGCAGCGTGCGTACTGCAGGAGTCGCCACAGTGAAAGAAGTGTACGTCTCCGTCGACATCGAAGCCGACGGCCCCATCCCTGGTCCTCACTCCATGCTGTCGCTCGGCGCGGTGGCGTTCGACGACAACGGCACCGAGGTGTCGATGTGGTCCGCCAATCTGCACGCGTTGCCCGACGCTGCTGGCCACCCTGAAACGATGAAATGGTGGGCGTCGCAGCCGACGGCGTGGGCCGCGTGTCGCGTCGATCTGCAAGCCCCCGACGTCGCCATGCGTGCCTTCGCGGCGTGGGCTGACGCACTGCCCGGCAAGCCCGTGTTTGTGGGCTACCCCGTCGTGTTCGATTTCATGTTTGTGCACTGGTACCTGCACCGCTTCGTCGGGCGCAGTCCGTTTTCGCACTCGGCCCTCGACATGAAAACCCTCGCGATGAGCTTGCTTGGCGGCCACTTTCGCGATGCCACCAAGCGCCACATGCCGCGGGAGTGGTTTGCACCAAAGGCCGGTCACAGCCACGTCGCTCTCGACGATGCACGCGAGCAAGGCCTGCTGTTTGCGTCGATGCTGCGTGAAGTGCGCGCGAAAAAGAACGCGCCGACCAGCTGAGGTCGGCGCGTTTCATGTTTGGGCGTGTTCATCGGCGGGGAAGGTTCCCCGCCCGCCCCTCAAGAGACTCACCTCGGCGACAAAACCGCAAAGCCGGTTTTCTCTTCGAGGCTCGGGTCCGACGAGGAACGATCGTTCACCAGACTTCGCAACCGCTCTTGCGCACCATCTTGTTCTGCTCACTGCAGCCGAAAGCCTTCGCGAACGCAGGCATGTTCGCCAGCGGATTGTTCACGCGGAGAAACGGCGGCGAGTGCGGATCGGTGGTGGCACGCAGACGCGCGAGCTCGGGGCGGTACTTGCTGCACCACGACTGCGCGTAGCCGAGGAAGAACAGCTGCTGCGGCGAGTACGGCGACACCGCCGCTGGCGACGACGCCAACGACGCCTCGAGTGCGGCGAGCGAAATCTTCAGGCCACCAAGGTCGGCGGTGTTTTCGCCGAGGGTGAGGGCACCGTTGACGTGGATGTCTTCGATGGCGATCGAGGCATCGAACTGGTTTTTCACGCAGCCGGTCTTTTCGGCGAAGCGCTTGGCGCTGTCGGCACTCCACCAGTCGCGGAGGTTGCCGTTTTCGTCGAGGCTTTTGCCCTCGTCGTCGAAGCCGTGGGTGATTTCGTGGCCCACCACCATGCCCATCGCGCCGAAGTTCACGGCGTCAGGGGCAGCCTTGTTGAAGAACGGGGGCTGCAAGATGCCAGCAGGAAACACGATCTCGTTGCGCTGGCCGTCGTTGTAGGCGTTCACCGTCGGCGGCGACATCTGCCACTCGCCCTTGTCGAGGGGCTTGCCGATCTTGTTGAGGTCGCGGCGCACTTCAAAGGCGATGCCCGCGTTGTAGTTCTTCAAGAACGAGTCGCGCGTCGTTGTGTAGCTGCTGTAGTCGCGCCAGCTGTCGGGGTAGCCGATCTTCGTCGCCATCTTTTCGGCCTTCGCGCGCGCGGCGGCCTTCGTGGGCTCGTCCATCCAGGCGAGGCTGTCGATGTTCTTCGTGAACGCCACGCGCACGGCATCGACCATCGCCTGCGTGCGGGCCTTGCCGTCAGCACCAAAGTGCTCAGCGACAAACAGCTTGCCGAGCACTTCACCGAGCTGGTTGTCGGCGAGGTCGACGCACTTCTTCCAGCGCGGACGATCGGCGGTGGCACCCGTGAGGGCCTCGCTCTCGTAGCGGAAGCGCTCGTCCTGCATCGCCTTTGGCAACGCCGGCACGCTGCTGCGCAACGACACCCACTGCAGGTAGGCCGCCCACGTCGACGCTGGCGTGTCTTTCACAACGCCCTCGAGGGCCTCGACGAACGGCGGATGCGCCACGTTGATTTGCGTGAGCTTGGGCTGGCCGATGGCCTTGAAGTAGCCGTCCCAGTCGAACGAGGGCGCGAGCTTCTTCGTGCCGTCGCGCTCGAGGCGGTGAAACATCTTCTCGACGTCGCGCTTCTCGACCTTGGTGCGCGTGGCCTGCGCCAGACGCGTCTCGAGGGCCATGATCGCATCACGCTTGGTGGCCGCGGCGGCCGCCGTGTCGCCCGCGAGCACGAGCATCTTTTCGACGTGGGCGCTGTAGGCGCTTTTGACCTTCGCGGTCTTCTCGTCGTCGACGAGGTAGTAGTCGCGATCGGGCAGACCAAGGCCGCCTTCAAAGATGCCCATCACGAGCAGCTGGCTGTCTTTCAGGTCCTGCATCGCGCCCATGTTGAACACGGCGTTTTTGCCTTCGAGGTGCAACTTCGCGAGGGCCGCGGCCAGCTGCTTGCCATTGGCGATGCCGGCGTACGCCTTCTGTTCGCCCTGCAGAATTCTGAGCGAGCCTTCGAGCTTCGGCTCGTCCATGCACGTCGACCAGTGGTCGCCGAGCTTCTTGCCGTCGTCGCCGGGGATCTTGCCCGCGGCGGCGCGCTCGAGCAGGTCCTTCATGAGCAGTTCGTTGCGCTCAAGAATCGCGACGAAACCGCGCGACGTGCTCGACCGATCGGCGGGGATCTCGGTGGCCTTCATCCAGCCACCGCAGGCGAAGGCGTAGAAGTCGTCGCAGGGGTTGATGCTGCGATCGAGGGCCGCATCGTCGAGCCCGGCGGGCAGCGGTGCGGTCGAGATGGTGGGGCCAGCGGGTGGTGTGTCGACGACGACGGCGGCGGGCGGCGGCTCAACAGGCTTCGCCTGGGAACACGCCACCACAGACGCGGCCGCGAGGGCCAACAACAACGAGGGGATGCGCAGCGACTTCATGTGCGCGGCATGTGCCGAACTCGACGACGGTGCAACCCGGTTGCTCCGTGCGGGTGACGGTCAGTGCGCGGCGAACCAGGCGGGGATGGCGTCGACGGCGAGCCCGATCCATTCGTGCGCAGCGTTGTTGTCGATGACAACGTCGACGTCGACGCCATCGCCCTCCAACGCCGTGCGGTACATGGTCATGATGCCGGATGTGACAACGAGGTCGTTGAGGCCGTGCACAAACAGCGTGGGCGGGTGCGACGCGGGCATCGACGACGGCAACACGCAGATCGCCGAGCACCACGCGTAACCACCGCTGTGCACCGCAAGCGCCTTGAAGCGGCCGGGGTAGCTCACCGCCATCCGGCTCGTCATGAACCCGCCGCTGCTGATGCCCGTGGCATACAGGCGCTCGCTGTCGAGGGGACCAAAGGGGCCGTTGTCGTCGTCGATCGCGGCAAACAAGCTCTGCATCAGCTTGTCGTCGCTGCTGCCCTCCCAGGCCACCGACGACGGTGGAACGTTCGTTTGCCAAAACGTGGCGCCGCCCGCGATGACCTCGGGGGCGATCACCGCAATGCCCGCCTGCAGCAGCGCGTCGACGGTTTTCGCGAGCTCGAACTGCCCGAGGGCGTCGCCCTGCTTGCCGTGAAACGACAGCTCTGCCGAAAACAGCGAGCCCTGAAAGAACACCGCCGTTGGCCAGCCTGTTGCGGGTGCTTCGCCCTGCGGCAGTGCGAAATGCACTTGACGTTCGCCAAGCAGGCCAGCTTCGAGTTCGATCGTGGCGTACGGGCAGTCGACGACGTCGGCGGTGACCGAGCAGCCACTCGAGAACAATCGTTCTCGCTCTTCGACGGTCGGGGGCGGGTCTGGTTCGCCGAGTTGCGGCGCACACGCACACAAGGCACTCACGAAGGAGACAGCGGCAAGCAGACCTGACGACTTCATCGCGACGCGCTTTCGCTGCGTGCGCCGACCATCCGCAGGGCAAGGACGGCCTGTCGTTGCGCGAGTTCCTCGACCTCAGCATCGAGTGATGGGGTGAACCACAGGGGGATACGAACACCCATGGCCGAGATGGCAGCGGCAGTCGTGGGCAGGTCGACCAGGTTGAAGACGCCGTCGAGCTGACCGCGTTCGAGCACGCGGCTGAGCAGCGATACGGAGGCATCGCGGAGTGCTGTCACCGGCTGCAACAGTTCATCGGGCAGCGCGTGCAACTCGTCGTTGACGACGACGGCCAGCAGTGGCCAACGGGCGTGCAAACGAGCGTTCTCGCGCACGAGGGCCGCGAGCTGTTCGACAGGATCGCTGCCTGCTGACAACAAGGCTTCGAGCAACGCGCTGTGGTGCGTGGCAAAGCCCAGCTGAACCAACGCCGCCAACACATGCTCTTTGGACGGAAAGTGCTTGTAGAGCGAACTGGGCTGCTGCTCGAGGGCAGCAGCGAGGTCGCGGACCGAGGTGCCGTGAAAGCCGCGACGCGCAAACAGCAACAGCGCAGCTTCGAGCAGGGCGCGTCGCGGGCCTTCGACGCCACCTGGTGGCAGGCCGGCGGCGGCGTGTTGACGAATGCGGTTGCCCGCGCTGTTGGGTGCCTGTTCGT
>JBIKRQ010000573.1:0-3456 GCA_044349155.1 Myxococcota bacterium | reverse complement strand
GCAGCGTTTTGAGGAATTTGCGGCGTGCGGGAACGTTGAAGAACAGGTCGCGCACGTCGATGCGCGTGCCAGGCGCGTGGCCCGCTTCGCCGACGGAAACGACGCGGCCGCCCTCGACGACGACGCAGAAGCCCGCCGGGCGGTGCGCGCGCCGCGTGGTGAGCGTGACCTTCGCGACCGACGAAATCGCGGCCAACGCTTCGCCGCGAAAACCGAAGCTGGCGATGCGGCGGAGATCGTCGGCGACCTTGAGCTTGCTGGTGGCGTGGCGCTCGAAGCACAAGACGGCGTCGTCGTCGTCCATGCCGGAGCCGTCGTCGGTGACCACGAGGCGATCGACACCGCCGCCAGCGATGTCGACCTCGACGCGCGTGGCCCCGGCATCCAGCGCATTTTCGACGAGCTCTTTGACAACACTGGCGGGCCGCTCGACGACTTCGCCCGCCGCAATCTGGTCGGCGACCGCACTGGCCAGGACTGCAATCACGCCCATGTCGTCGTCCTCATCGTCGTCGTCAGAAGTCGCGGCTGTGAACGACCGCTGCGGCAATCGCCACGAACGCTGCGGCAAACGCAAGCGCACCCGCAACCACGGGAGCGACGGTGGCAAACACCAGCGGCTCGCCAATGGCCGCGGCCGCCCCGATGTCGGCGAGGGCCTTCAGGTTTGGAATGGGGGTGCTGCCCACGTCGAAGATGGTGCGTGTGACCGGGCTTTGCACCCAGTTCAACAGCTGCTGCTTGTGCGCGACAATCAAGCCCGCAACAAAGGTGGCGAGGCCAGCACCCGCCGACAACGTCGACGACCGCGCCGACACACCCACCGCCAACATCACGGCGTAGATCGCAGCGAAGGCAATGAACGCCATCACCGCTCCTGCGAGTGGGGCGACGGTGACCATCTGCGCTTTGGCAAACAGCACCAACGAAACGCCACCGACGGCAACACTCGTGCAGACCGCGCAAATGGCGCACACGCCGACGTACACGCCGACGACGAGTTCGACGCGACGCACGGGCAGGGCCAACAGGTGCTCGACGCGGCCGGGCTGCAACAAGCGCGGCGCGATGTCGGCGGTGGCGATGATGCCGAAGACAAGGCCGAAGTAGAACGTGACCCAGGCGACGGCTTGAAACACCGGCTTCAAGAACGTGTCGACGCTGACCTGCGCGTTGTTCGTCGAGTTCGCGCCAAAGATGCGCGCACCGGCCAACGCGCCGTCGACGACCTCGAGGTCGAGCGAGAGCGTGAGTCCCACCAGCAGCAACGCAATCAAGACAAACATGGCGAGCAACAGTTTGCTGCTGGCCGCCTCGCGCACGACGTCACGGGCCAAAGCAATGATGGTTTGCGCGCTGTTCATGCCTGCACCGTCGTGTTCGTGGTGTTCGTCGTTGCGTTCGCCGCATTCATGGAGCGCTCGAGCACCGCCTCGAGTTCGACGAGTTCGGGGGCGACCTCGACGACAGCGATGCCATCGCCAATCGCCTTGCCCAGCGCCTGCGAGAGGGCTGCGGCATCGTGGCCGCTGAAGCGCGCGACGACGCGGTCGGCGACCTGGGCCTGCTCGTCGACGACAAAACCGTGCGCAGCGACCGCCGCGGCGACGGTGTGCGCGTGTGCTGGTTCAGCAACGAAGGCGACGCGAAAGGAGTCTTTGCGCTGCAGCACATCCAGCGCACCGCTGACGACGACGTTGCCTTTGTGCATCACCGCAACGTGGTCGCAGACGCGCTCGGTTTCCGCGAGCAGGTGCGAGTTCAAAAAGATGGTGGCGCCGCGCTTGGCGACGTCGAGGATGATGTCTCTGATCTGACGACGGCCGATCGGGTCGATGCCGTCGGTGGGCTCGTCGAGCACCAGCAGATCGGGCGCGCCAATCAATGCCGCCGCCAGGCCGGTGCGTTGACGCATGCCCTTGGAGTAGCCGCCGCTCTTTCTGCTCCACGCTGCTTCTTCAAGGCCGACGAGGTGCAGCAGGTCTTTGCATTCCGCAGCGCGCGACGACGACGGCACACCCTTCAAGCGCGCGACGCTGTCGAGAAACGCCAGCGCAGAGAAGGACGGCGGGATGGTGAGGCGTTCGGGCAGATAGCCAACGCGGCGACGGATGGCGGGGTCGTGGGGATCGCCGCCGAGCAGGCTGATGGTGCCTTCGTCGGGGTGAACGATGCCCAGCAGCAGCTTGATGAACGACGTTTTGCCCGCACCGTTTTGGCCAATGAGCCCAAAGCGCGCGCCGGCGGGCACCTCGAGATCGATGCCGTTGACGGCGTTGACGGCGCCAAAGGATTTCCGAAGTCCGCTGACCTTGACTGCTGATGCCATGGGCGCGGTGTTGGCACACTTCATCGGCGCTGACGACGCGTTGTCGTGTTGGCGTGCGTCGATCGCCACGGCAGACGCTACAGTCGCGGTTATGGCGCGCATCGTGTTTCTGCATGGCCTTGAGGGATCGTCGACGGGCCAGAAGCCCACCTGGCTGAAGAGCCACGGCCACACAGTGGTGGCGCCCACGCTGGATACGCGGGCGTTGATCGCCTGGTTGTCGACGCGCACCGGCGGTCCGTACACGGCACCGATGTCGACCGTGGCCTCGCCGCGCACCGCAGCGCTCGAAGCGATCACCGAGTTTCGCCCCGAGGTGGTGGTCGGCTCCTCCTTCGGCGGCGGCCTGGCGATGCTGTTGCAGCAAGAGGGGAAGTTCCGCGGGCCGTTGGTGCTGTTGGCGCCGGCGGGGGCGAAGCTCTTCGGCATCACAACGCTCACCACGACTGCACCCGTCGCGATCCTGCACGGCCGGGCCGACGACGTGGTCCCCGCACAAGACTCCATCGCGTTGGCGTCGGCAGCCCACGGCGATGTCACTCTGCGGTTGGTGGAAGACGATCACCGGCTGACGGCCTCGGTGGGGGCAGGGCTGATGGGCGAGCTGGTGGAGCTGGTGCTGCACCGGAAGTGATCGCTCAGTGATCGCTTGAACGGCCGGAAGTGATCTCCCGATCGGGTGTTTGGCGCCAACAGCGACGCCCGAAGAAGCGTTCCAACGCGGTGAAACCGAAATCGAACCGTCCACAGCACTGTGACGCTTGACATTTCCGTGGCGATCGTTAGAGTCCGCCCACGCCGACGAAACGCTAACGCAGCGAGTCAACGGAAGAACACGGAGCTGATGCTTCGTGTAAAGCTGTCTCTCTGAAAACCAGATATTGAAGGAAGACGACGGAGAAGGTTTCTCCGTCAGAGACTCTAAACGAGGGTAAAACCTCGTCCCAAGAAGTCTTTGAGCAACTTTAATCTGCAGATAGACCCAATTAGCCTTGGGTCAAAAATGCAGGACAAACTGGCATTCGTGCCAACCAATTTAATTGGAGAGTTTGATCCTGGCTCAGAACGAACGCTGGCGGCATGCTTAACACATGCAAGTCGCACGAGACTCGTAGCAATACGGGAAA
>JBIKRQ010000175.1:0-12862 GCA_044349155.1 Myxococcota bacterium | reverse complement strand
TACGGCCACCACCCTGCTGAAATCAAAGCGACGTTGGCCGCGGCGCGTGGCGCGTATCCGCAGCGTCGCGTGGTGGTGCTGTTTCAACCCCACCGCTACTCGCGCACCGCCGCCCTCATCGACGACTTCGCCCGCGCCTTCAACGACGCCGACGTCGTCCGCGTCGCCCCCGTGTACGCCGCGGGTGAAGCGCACATCGAGGGAGCCGACCACACAGCGCTCGCGAAGAAAGCGCACGCCCACGGCCACAAAGACATCGCCGCCGTCGACCACCTCGCTGCCGGCGTTGCTGCGCTGCACGCGATCGTGAAGCCCGGCGACCTCGTGCTCACGTTGGGTGCCGGCGACATCACGAACTGCGGCCCCGAGCTGCTCACCCTGCTTGGAGCCACCTGATGCAGCCGCGCGACCTCGGCTGGCGTGACGACGTCGTTTCGGCCCTCGCTGGGCTGGAGCTTGAACTCGACGCCCCGCTGTCGCGCCGCACCACCTTTGGCATCGGTGGGCCTGCCGACCTGCTCGCGGTCGTCAACACCGAAGCTGAACTCGTGCGCGTGCTCGCCGTCGTCGAGCAGCAACGGTTGCCGCTGTTTGTGCTCGGTGGTGGCAGCAACCTGCTCGTCGGCGATGGCGGCATTCGCGGCGTGGTCGTCACGCTCAAAGGCGATCTCGCGCAGCTCACCATCGAAGAGGGCGGCCGCCGTGTCGTCGTCGGCTGCGGCTGCACATTCCCCCGCCTCACGCGCACGTGCATCGACCTCGGCTGGCCCGGTGCTGTCGGCTGGATGGGCACCCCTGGCCAGGTCGGCGGTGCCGTGCTGATGAACGCGGGCAGCAACCGCGGTGAGCTTGGAACCGACGTGGTCGAGGTGCACGCCGTCTCGGCCCACGGCACGCGGGTGTACGCGAAAGACGCTTGTGCTTTCGCCTACCGCACCAGCATTTTTCAGCGCGCGGGGATCGGCGGAGCGCTTCAGGATCACGCGGCCAACAGTTCCGTCACTTCCACCGATCAAGAACCGACGTATCTGGTCTTGACGCGCGTGATCCTTGAGTGCGAGAAGTTCGCAACTGAAAAAGCACAGGAACTTGACGCGGAAGCGAAAGAGCTCCTGGCCCGACGCCACCGGACGCAGCCCAAGCTCCGCAGTGCCGGGTCCCTGTTCAAAAACCCACCCGGGGATTTTGCAGGTCGCTTGATTGAAGCCGCGGGGTTGAAGGGGGTCACCATGGGTCGAGCGCAGGTCAGTCCAGTGCACGCCAACTTCGTGGTGAACCTCGGCGGTGCCACCGCTGCCGACGTCGTCGGTCTTGCCAACCACATCATCGCCACCGTGCACGAACGCTTCGGCGTGCAGCTCGTGTGGGAAGTGCGCCGCGTGGGCGCGTTCGTGGAGGCGCCATGACCGCGCCCCGCAACAACACGCCCACCAACAACAGCCTGCGCCCGCGCGCCGTGCGCACGCCGCCGATGCGCCCGTTGGCCCCACCATCGAACACCAGCCTCACGCCACGTCGTGGGTCGTCGGGTCGTCTGGGCGCACCGCTGCCCGACGCCACGCCGCCGCGTGCATGGGTGCGCGGCCTCAAAGCGTTTGCCCTGCTGGCCGTGGCCGTCGGCTCCGCCGTGGGCGTGGTCGCCATCCGCGACGTCGTCGAAGACAGCCGCCAGTTTCCGCTGCGCACCGTCACCATCACGAGCGCTCAGGCGTTGTCGCCCGCGCGTGAAACCGAAGTGCGCGCCTACGCCGAACTCGAAGACGGCACGCCGTGGTTCGGCATCGACACCACCGCCGTCGCCCGCCGCATCGAGCGTCATCCGTTCGTGCGCGAAGCCCGCGTCGAGCGCCTGCCGCCCGACGGCATCGGCATCACGGTCGTGCCGCGCGAGCCGCTCGCGCTGCTGCGCATCGATGAGGCCCTGTACCTCGTCGACGACGAAGCCGACGTGATGAAGCGTGCGCGTCCTGGCGATGGCCTCGACCTGCCGCAGATCTCGCTGGAGGCGATCGCTGTCGATCCCTCTACGGTCGCTTCGGTCACTTCTACAGCTGCTGATCTGGATGAAGTGACTTCGAAGGGTCCTTCGCTGCGCGGCTTGTCCGACGCGGTCGACATCCTGATCGAAGCGCAGCGCCTCGAGCTGCTCGGCAGCATCAGCGAAGTGGTGGCGGTACCTGGTGCGGGTTTCGAGTTGACCCTCGACGACGGCGCGCGCGTGCGCCTGGGCACCACCGACATCGAGACCAAGCTTCGTCGCCTGCTGGCCACGAAGCGCTTGCTGTCGAGCAAGGGTCAACAGTTCAGTTTTATGTGGCTTGACGACGGACAGCGCCCCGAGAGGGTCGCCGTTCGTCTCCGGCCGGCAACGGAGACGTCGCCGACTGGTGGATGACGACAGCCCGCGAGAGCGGGTGGGCGGAAAGTGCGGTACCGCGAGAGCGGGCCGACGGAGGTTTGACATGGCGAGCAAGCGAACACCCCGACGGGAAAACATCGTCGTCGGGCTCGATATCGGCACCACAAAGATCTGTGCCGTTGTCGGTGAGGTCACGCCCGAGGGCGTCGACATCATCGGCATCGGAACAGCGCCGTCGCGCGGCCTGCGCAAGGGCGTCGTGATCAATATCGAGGCCACGGTCGCCGGAATCAAGAAAGCGGTCGAAGAAGCTGAGCTCATGGCCGGCTGCGAGATCCACTCCGTCTACGCCGGCATCGCTGGTGGCCACATCCGCGGCTTCAACAGCCACGGCATCGTCGCCGTCAAAGATCGCGAAGTCACCGAAGCCGACGTCGAGCGCGTGATCGACGCCGCCAAGGCCGTCGCCATCCCCGTCGACCGCGAAGTCATCCACATCCTGCCGCAAGAGTTCGTCATCGACGATCAAGACGGCATCAAGGAACCGCTCGGCATGTCCGGCGTGCGCCTTGAAGCCAAGGTCCACATCGTCACCGGCAACGTCACGAGTGCTCAAAACATCGTCAAGTGCGCCCAGCGTTGCGCGCTGAACGTGAGCGACATCGTGCTCGAGCAGCTGGCGTCGTCGCTGGCCGTGCTTGCTGAAGACGAGAAGGAACTCGGCGTAGCACTCGTCGACATCGGCGGCGGCACCACCGACATCGCGATCTTTCACGGCGGCTCGATCCAGCACACCTCCGTCGTCGCCATCGGCGGTCAGCACATGACCAACGACATCGCCGTCGGCCTGCGCACGCCGCAAGAAGAAGCCGAAGCGATCAAGAAGCGTTGGGGCTGCGCCTCCAGCAAGATGATCAAGCCGGGCGACATGATCGAAGTGCCGAGCATCGGCGGCCGCAAGTCGCGTGAGCTCTCGCGCCAGATCCTCGGCGACATCCTCGAGCCCCGCGTCGTCGAGATCTTCGAGCTCGTGCAGCGCGAGATCGAAAAGATGAAGCTCACCGAACTCCTCGCCTCAGGCGTGGTGCTCACCGGCGGCAGCTGCCTGCTGCCGGGCATGATCGAGGTGGCCGAAGAGGTCATCGGTCTGCCGGTGCGCCTCGGCGTGCCGCGCCACGTTGGTGGCCTCGTCGACGTCGTTCGCTCGCCGATCTTCTCGACGGGCGTTGGTCTGCTGCAGTACGGCGCGCAGCAGGAGATGGCCGATCGCCAGCACTTCCGTGCCCGCGACGAGAACATCTACACGAAGGTCAAGAAGCGCATGAGTGCCTGGCTCGAGGACGTCCTCTGAGCCTGCGCCGGCGTCACTTCCATCACTTCTTTCATTTCAGCATTTGAGGATTTCACCATGATCGAATTCGAAGACAACACCTCGCACGGTCCCCGCATCAAGGTCGTCGGCGTCGGCGGCGGCGGCGGCAACGCCATCAACAACATGATCGACCGCGGCATTGCCGGCGTGGAATTCCTCGTCGCCAACACCGACGTGCAGGCGCTTGAGAGCAGCAAGGCCACCCAGCGTCTGCAGCTCGGCAAAGACAGCACCAAGGGTCTCGGCGCTGGTGCCAAGCCCGACGTGGGCGCCACCGCCGCGAAGGAGTCGATCGATCGCATCGAAGAGCTCGTGCACAACGCCGACATGATCTTCGTGTCGGCCGGCATGGGCGGCGGCACCGGCACGGGCGCTGCGCCGATCATCGCCGACGTCGCTCGTCGTCAGGGTGCGCTCACCGTTGGTGTGGTCACCAAGCCCTTCGCGTTTGAAGGTGCCCGTCGTCGTAAGCAGGCCGAGCGCGGCATCGAAGCCCTCAAGCAGGCTGTCGACACCCTCATCGTCGTGCCGAACGATCGCTTGCTCGCCATGTGCAGCAAGGACACGTCGATGATGGACGCGTTCAAGATGGCCGACCAGGTCCTCTTCAACGCCGTCAAGGGCATCAGCGACATCATCACCCAGCAGGGTGTCATCAACGTCGACTTCGCCGACGCCGTCAGCGTCATGTCGGCCCAGGGCCTGGCGCTCATGGGCATCGGCACGGGTACGGGCGACAAGCGCGCGCTCGACGCGGTGCAGGCGGCCATCTCGAGCCCGCTGCTCGAAGAGGTCAGCATCGACGGTGCCACGGGCATTCTCGTCAACGTCACGGGCGGCCCAAGCCTCACGCTGCACGAAGTGAACGAGGCCATCGCGCTCATCGAAGACGCGGCCCACGAAGATGCCAACATCATCTTCGGCTACGTCGTCGACGAGAAGATGGGCGACGACGTCACCATCACCGTGATCGCCACGGGCTTCGAGCGTGGTCGTCGTCTCGACGAGACCAACAACGCGGCCTCGGGCATCGTGAACCAGAGCGGTCCGTCGGCGGCCCAGCAGCGCGTCGACGCTGATGTGCCCACGTACATCCGCAACGGTTGGAAGCAGGGCAAGGTGAACCCGCAGGCCGAGCTGCCGATCGCCGCCGCTGCTCCTGCTGCCGTGATGGCTGCCGTCGTCGAGGCGCCCATGGCCGCCGTCGCCCCCGCAGCACCGGTCGCTCCCGTGGTGCCCGTGCAGCATGTGGCCCCGCAGATGCCGGTGGCGGCCGTTGCCCCCGTCGTCAACGTCATCGAGGCTGCCGCGATTTCGGCCACGCCGCGTCGGGGCATGATCTCGATGCTGCCGCCGGTCGAAGAAGAGGTCGTCGTCGCAGCAGCGGTCACCGGCAAGCGCGGCTCGCCCGTGCACCGTCAGGCCGCGATGGCGATGTCCACCTCGGGCATCGGCGAAGACGACGAGTACGACATCCCTGCCTTCCTCCGCCGCAACGCGGAGTGAGTTCGGAACGCTGACGTCGAGAAACGCCCACCGCTCGGTGGGCGTTTTTGTTTCCGCAGCTCAGTAGCGAGGACGCTGCTGGTCAGCAGGCATGTCGAAGAACACGCCGCGCGCCTCGCCCGCCACAAACAGCGAACCCGTCACGACGACAACACCGCCATCAGCGCGCGCCTGCGTCATCGCCGCATCAACGGCCGACGCGACGCGCTCGGTGCCTGTGCCCTGCCCCAACGCGTGTTGCAGTGCTGCCACCACGTCGACGAGCGGCAGGGCCCGCGGATGCTCGGCCCGCGTCGCCGTCGACGAGGCCCACGCCACCGCCGCCAACGGCAACAGCACCTCGTGCGGTTCATGCCCGCTCGACATGCCCACCACGAGGTGCAGCGGGCGCCCCTGCAAGCGCTCGTCATCGCGCAGCGTGAGCGCCAGGGCTTCGGCCGCGATGCCGTCGTGAGCACCGTCGATGATCACCAACGGCTGCGCACACACCGTCTCGTAGCGCGCCGGCCACGTCGCCTGCTCTGCACCCTGGGTCAGCAGGCGATCGTCGAGCACAAGGCCACTGCAGCGCACGAGAGCGGCCGCCACCGCCGCGTTCTCCTGCTGGTGCGCGCCACGCAGACGGGTGGGTGGCGCGTGCCCTACGTCCACCACCTCGAACGGCGCCTGCTGCGCGTGTGCCTGCTGCTGCAGCACCGCCAACGCCTCGGGCTGCTGGGGTGCCGTCACGACGGGCACGCCAGTCTTGATGATCCCCGCCTTCTCGCGGGCAATGTGCATGAGCGTGGGGCCGAGAAACTCGGTGTGGTCGAGGCCAAGCCGCGTGATGGCACACGCCACCGGCTGCACCACGTTGGTGGCATCAAGGCGCCCACCAAGGCCCACCTCGACCACCGCCACGTCGACACGCGCATCAGCAAAGGCGCAAAACGCCATCGCTGTGAGGCGCTCGAAAAACGACGGCGTCTCGAGTGCCGCAGACAACGTCTGCGCCGCAGCATCAACGCGTGCGGCCAACGCCACAAACGTCGCCTCGTCGACCATCACGTCGTCGATCACGATCCGCTCGCGCGCGCTCAGCAGATGCGGCGACGTGGTGATGCCCACGCGGAGGCCCGCCGCGCGCAACATCGACGACGCCACAGCACACGTGCTGCCTTTGCCCTTCGTGCCCGCGACGTGGAGTGTCTTGTATTGCAACTGCGGGTTGCCCAACGCCGCACACAGCGCCGACATCCGTTCGAGGCCGAGCTTGGGCAACGTGGGGGTCGCCAACAATCGATCGAGGGCGTCGCGGTAGGTGCTCACGGCGCGGCTGTAGCAGTGCACCACAAAACAAACAGGCCGGCGTGGTGGCCGGCCTGCGCAGTCGCTGCTGTCGACGTCAGAGTTCGAACATCAGCAGTTGCAGGATGCGCTGCATGTCGGGGTTGATGCCGGCTTCCTGGTGAAACGAGGTGAACAACACGCGGCCAGCACCGGGGCGAAACGCGATCGTGTGCGGCACGTTGGGCAGGGTTTCGCCCGACATCAGTTCAGCGTTGGCGCGCACGTACACCGTCGTCTGCGGCGACACGTCTTGCATCACGGCCCACTCCGTCAGCGGGTAGTGCAACTCCATCGACGTCTGGCCCAGCGACAACGCCATCTGCGCATCGGTCACTGTGGCGGCAACGTCGTACGGCGCGAAACCGACTTTGGCAGCGTCGCGGGTTTCGTCGCCGGCGAATTCGACGAACTCCGGCCACACAGCCTCGACGACGGTGTAGGCCCAATCCGAGGCGTACACGCTGCCGCCCTCTTGTACGAAGCGGCGCAGGTTGGCGATGGCCACCTGGTCGACGGGAATCTCGGGAATGAAAATGCCGCCATCGCGGCCGACGAAGCGTCGGTCACCGGCACCGCAGTTCAAAAACACGATCGAGAACGAACTCAGACGCTCGTAGTCGAGAATGAGGTCGTCGACCCACTGGATGTTGTTGTTGAGCACGCTGCTCGCAAACACCTCGATGTGGTCGTTGTCGACGCCGATGGTGTTGAGCACCTGGCCGACGTCGTCGTAGTCGCCGGTGACGAGTGCAATGCGCAAATCGATGGGCTCGATCGAGCACTCCGATTCGGGAATCGTCGTCGTTTGACCATCGACCACCGTCACGGGCGTGGTGTCGCTGAAGCTGCCCTTCACGACGTGCACGACCTGGCTGCCGACGGGAACGTTCGTGAGTGTGTAGGCGCCGTTTTCGTCGGTCGTCGTCGCCACGCGCGTGCCATCGGCGAGCTCGACGTAGACATCGGCCCCCGACAACCACGTCGTGCCATCAGGCGCGCACACGCGGCCCGCAACGGTACCCGCCTCGTCGGGCGGCGGCGGCGGCTCGCAGGTCGCGACGGTAGGCAGCGCGAAGGTTTCGTCGGCGACAATGGTGACGTTGTGCTCCTCGGCGAAGATGCCCTTTTGGATCTGCAGCTCGTACGAGCCGGGGGCGACACCTTCGAGCACGAAGCAGCCCGTGGCGTCGGTGGCGGTGACGGCGACCGAACCGCTCTCGAAGGTGATGAACACGTTCGCACTCGTGACCCACTGCCCCACGGTCTCGTCGCAGACGCAGCCCGACACGCTGCCCGTCGGTGGTGGTGGGGGCGCGCGGCACACGGTGTCGGCGAACTGGGTGACCTCGTCGGCAGTCACGAGAATCGTGCCCGTACGCTCACCAGCCGGATCGGTGATCACGACGGTGGCAATACCCTCGGCAACGTCCTCGATGAGAAACACGCCCAGCTCGTTGGCCGTCGCCGTGTACGTGTCGCCTTCGGTGTCGGTGACGGTGACGCTGAGCGGTGCCGGCTGTCCATCGACGTCGCCACACAGGGCCCCGCGCAGGTCGCCGCGGTTGACGATCGGCGTCAGCGCTTCGCCGCAGTTGCAAGACGACACAGCGAACGTTGCAGCAAGGGCGATGCTGCCAAGGCGACGAAGGGACATGGGAGCCTCCAGGAGGTACGACCTCTGACTACCACGGCGCAAAGCGCTTCCCCATCCGGATCCGGGGCGATCGGTCATCTGCCGGATGTGCCCTGGATCACAGCGTTCAGACGGCCCACGGGTCGTCGTCGAGGTCGCCCGCCCACGGCGGATCGGCGGGGTCGTCGTGGCTTGGCTGACCCGAGTGCCCCGCATGACCCGAGTGGCTTGGCCGCGGCGGCTGCGTGATCGGGCGGATCGGTGCTGCAGGCACCACGTCGTCAGGCACAAGCGCAACAGGTGAAGGCAACGTCACCGACACCAGCGGCGACGACGCGGGCAACGCGGGCGCGGGCAAGGCTTCCACCACGCGCGCCACCAACGCGGGCATGGGCTTGGTCGGCGAATCAAACGCCTGCAGCGCCGACACGATCGCCTTCTGCTCCACCAACAGCCGCTTGCGTTCTTCGTTGTCGCCGTCGGCATCAGCGGCCGCCAACAACGGCTGCACGGCCCCGAGGCGCGCTTCGAGCACGTGGCGCTCGAGGAAGTCGCGGCTGATCGCCTCCACCATCGACAACGCCGTCGACAAGCCCAACACGCGGTCTGGTCCGTCGAGGCGCACGCGATCGGCCAGCGGCACCAACTGCCCCGTGCGCGCCACCGCCACCTTCGACAACGCCTCGCGCGGCGGCAGGTCGAAGAAGCGCACAAGCGCGTCGACGAGCCGCGTGACAAACGCCTTCAACTCGTAGCTGTCGAGGTGCGGCGCCAACAACGCCACGCGCGGCGCCAACTCCGGATGACACAGCACGATCTTCGCGAGCTGCACCTCGGTGTCGTTCAGCGGCGGGCTCGGCGGACGCACCCGTTTCGCTGGCGCCGCCTCAACACCGTGGCGCTCTTGAGCAGCCGGCAACTGCCGCGGCGACGTGCGCGACGGGAGTGCTGTGCGCGACGACGGCGCAGCATTCGTCGACGACGACGGCGCCGATGACGACGACGACGACGCTGGCAGCCGCCGTGGATCGACGCGCTCACCGCGCAACCGCTGGCCCAGCAGGCGTTGGCCTTTGGTCTTCACTTCGTTCGTGAAGAACTCTGCGTCCTCGGCGAACGCGGCCGCCGCAGCCTTGATGGCCTCGCGGCGCACGAGTTCGCGCGCAGGTGCAGCGAGAAACGGCAGCAGTGCATCGATGGCGCCGACGCGGGCCTGGATCGAGCCCGAGGCCTTCTCCTTCGCGCGCGCGATCATCGTCTCGAGCGCACCAGGAGAACCCAGCAACAGGCCGCGCAGCTCGTCGAGACGGCCCTCTTGCACGAGCTGGTCGGGGTCTTTTTCGGGCAGCACCACGAAGCCGGCGTCGAGGTCGCTCACAAGCAACATCAAGATCGCTTTGGCCGCTGCTTCTTGCCCGGCGCGATCGGCGTCGAGGCACACGATGGTGCGGCCGCCTTCGCCCACGCGCTTCTTGATTTCGTCGACGTGGCGCTGCGTCAGGCTTGTGCCGCACGGCGCCACCGCCGTTGCCAAACCCGTGCGGTGCACCGCAATCGCATCGAAGTAGCCCTCGACGAGCACGGCGGGTTTGCCGGCCTTCAACGCGGGCTGGGCCTCGAACAGGCCGTAGAGCATCGAGCCCTTGTCGTAGATCATCGACTGCGGGCCGTTGAGGTACTTCGGCGGCGTGCGCAGCGTGCCGTCGGGCGTGCGCCACGGCTCAGCGGCGGTGCCAAAGATGCGGCCACCGAAGCTCACCACCTCGCCACGCGTGTTGCGGATCGGAATCGTGATGCGCTGCCGATAGAAGTCGTACTCGCCGCGCTCACCGCGACCGAGCACACCAGCGCGCACACCGTCGTCGACGCTGTAGCCCTGCCCCGTCAGAAATTCGCGCAGGCCGCGATCGCTCAGGCCCGCAAAGCCAAGACCAAAAGCATCGATGGTGGCCTCGTCGAGCTTGCGCGTGTCGGCGAGGTAGGCGCGTGCGGCGCGACCCTCGTCGTTGGCCAGACGCGTGCGAAAGAACACCTGCGCGAGCTCGCACACCTTGAGCAGGCGCTTCTTGTCCTTCTGCTGCTGCGTCTCCTCCGCCGACAACGTCTGCTGCGGAATGGGCACGCCGGTTTCGGCAGCGAGGTCGGTGATGATGTCGAGAAAGCCGCGCCCACTCGACTTGACGAGGAACTCGACGACGTCGCCCGCAGCGCGACAGCCGAAGCAGTAGAAGAAGCCCTCGTCGGGGCGCACGTTGAACGACGGCGACTTCTCGGTGTGAAATGGACACAGCCCGAGGAAGTTACGGCCCTGCTTCTTCAGCTTGACGGTGCGGCCAATGATGGCGCCGATGTCGGCGCGCCGCTTGATTTCGTTGATGACCTCCTCGGGAATCACAAGGCGGTCATAGCGTACCGACGTCGTCAGCGCCTGTTTTCAGCGCTGCTTCGTGCTGCGCTGGCAGCCGCTCGGCCGTCACGGCAGCAGCAGCGGTGCGGGCTTGAACTCTTCGATCATCGACTCGTGCGGTGCTGTGCCCGCCAGCGTGAGCACCTCGACGTTGCCGCTGCCCGAGTCGACCTTCGTGAAGCGCATCTCGAGCTTGTAGCTTTTGCCGCCCGTGTCGAGGTTGAGCGTGCTGCCCGCCGCGGTCCAGTGGCCCTTCAGGCGCACGGGCTTACTGTCGTCGAGCAACGACTCGAAGCGGTAGGTGAACGAGCCGTCGACGTTGAACACCAACGTGCGCGATGGGGCACTGATGTCGTCGTGCCACTGGTGCAACAGTTTGCGCGCGCCGGTGTTCACGCCGCGCACCTTGCCACCGAGCTCGCTGGTGACGTCTTTGCCGTGGCTCTTGAGCACGACTTCAGCGACGCACAGGGGCGCATCGTCGGTTTCGCCGGGGTACGGGTCTTCGAACTCGACGACAACGCGGGTGCCCTTGGTGGGCGGCGTGAGTTCCAACACCTGCTGGTCGCTGACGTCTTTGAACTTCGCTTCGACACGGTGCTCGACGTCGGCGACGAACACGATGCGCGGGCGCTTGACGCTTTTGTCGACGGTGCCGGGCTCTTTGCCCTTTTGCAGCACAATCCCGAGGTGGGTGACCTCGACCGGCGCGTCGAACGTGAAGTTCAGCGCTTCTTTGCCGCCGTTCATCATCGGCTTGGTGCACCACACGGTGCCTTCGTTGCCGTCGACGGCGTTCCACATCGACGATTGGGGTTTGCCGTCGTCGCGCTCCGAGGTTGACTCGACAAACGCAGGTGCAGCAGCACCAGCCGTCGTCGACAGCAGCAGGGAACAAGCAGTCAGGATGAACTTCCGCATGGCAGACCTCGACGACAAAGAGAGCATCTCCGTCGAACACACGAAGTGATAGTCGGCATCCAGCGCCGTCGCCAGTTCGCGACCATCGGGCGAAACCGTAGTCTTTTCGTGTGCATACGCGCGACGCGCGGAAAGGGTTTGCCGCAGCGCACAACGGATCTGCGCCCCTGCGGGCAACGCGCGCATCCCGAAGCACACCACCCGATTGACCGCGCGACGACGTCGGGGAATCCGCCGCCCCGGAGGTTTCTCATGCGTGTTGTCCCGAACTTCGCTCGCGCGCTTTCCGTCGCGGTCATCCTTGCTACCGCGGCCTGCGACTCTGGCCCGAAGCCCGGCGAAGAGGGTGCCTTCTGGGGCAAGCAGCTCGTCGAGGAGCCCACCGCCGGCAAGAAAGACGTCGCGCTCAAGCACCTGCAAGAGCTCAAGGCCAAAGACTCGATCCCGTTTCTGCACGACGAGCTGAAGCAGCCGTTGTCGGAAGTGCGCGCTCCCGTCGTCGAGCTGCTCGGCTTGATTGGCGACAAGACCTCGCTCGAGCCCATCCTCGGCGCCATCGACCCCGCTGCGGGTGCGGGCCGCGACAAAGAGGGCAAGCTGCAGGTCAACGTCAACGAGAAGGCCATCAAGGCCATCGTGCGCATCCTCGAGCAGGACCCGGCGGCCACCACGCCTGCGCTGATCGAAACCCTGCGCAAGCTCGCGCGCAGCAACTCTCTCGACGTGCAGCTCGCGGCCATCTTCGCCCTCGGCGAGCTGAAGGCCAAAGACGCCGTCGACGAACTCATCCTGTTGGCCGACGGCCACACCCACAACTTCATCGTCAAGAACGCTGCCGAAGCGCTCACCAAGATCGGTGACCCGAAGGCCGCCGACGTGCTCGGCAAGCTCATGTTCTTCGAGCGCGAAGGCGTCAGCTTCTACCGCGAGAGCAGCTACGGCCTGTTCATGCTCGGCAAAGATGCGCTGCCCACCCTCGACGCCATCTACAAGGGCACGTTCAAGCCCATCGAGCCGCTGCACGTCGACCCGCAGCTGATGAAGACGAAGGCCGTCGTCGTCTACGGCGACCTCGCCGAGCCCACCACGTTCGATCGCATCATCGAGTCGGCGCAGACCGAAGGCAGCACCACCGCCCCCGCGTTGTTGCGCATCGAAGGTCAGCGCGCCGCGGGCCGCATCGGCCTCGACAAGGTGGCCCCTGGCCTCAAGAAGCAGATGGACAACGTCGACGTCAGCCAGTCCGAGCACGCCCTCGCGGCCCTCGTGCAGCTGGGCAAAAAAGACATCGCCGCCGACCTGTGGAACATGACCACCGCCGACGGGTTCATGAAG